>JAKAIY010000062.1 GCA_021814145.1 Chloroflexota bacterium | reverse complement strand
CACCTCTCGCGTGAGCTGGCGCAGCGCCGCCTCTTCCCGGCGGTGGACGCGATCAAGTCCGGCACGCGCCGCGAGGAGATGCTGCTGACGCCGGAGGAGCTGCGCGGGGCGACGACGCTGCGGCGTCTGCTGGCCGACAAGCCCGTCCAGGCGGCCACCCAGTGGCTACTGGACGCGATGGAGCGCACCCCCTCCAACGCCTCGCTGCTCGCCGCTATCGAGGCCCAGGCTGGCGCGCGGATGCGCTAGCCCTGGCCCCCCTCATCACTTCACACCCCCTTCTCCTCAAGGGAGAGGGGGGTGTTTTTTCTTGGCATGCGCGCGCGGCAGCCCCGTAGCGTCCGCCTTTCAGGGCCGCCACAACCCGACGCGACCAGGCGCGTCCCGGCCCGCCGCGCCTAGCCACGGCTTGGGCCGTCCGGCTCTTCCTCCAGCAGCGGGGCCAGCCGCGGGTCGGACCAGAGCGCGGTGAAGGGGATGATCTCGTGGCTGGCCAGTCCGCGCTGGTGGGGGTGTCATCGCTTTACCGCCTCCATGACTATCGCGGCGCATGCGTCAACATCCTTGAGCACATCACTCTCCCAGAACCGGATGACAGGCCATCCTTGGGATGTGAGCCGTTCGTTGACCTCACGGTCACGCTCCATGTTGCGTATGATTTTCTCGCGCCAGAACTCGGGGCGCGAAGCGAATTGGAATTGTTCATCGAACGAGCTCATACCACGAAGCTTCCAGGCGTTACCATGCCAAAAGTCGCCATCAACAAACACCACGACGCGCGCCGAAGGAAACGCGATATCAGGACGCCCTATAAGCCGCCGGTAGTGAACGCGGTAGCGCAATCCGCGTGCGAAGAGGGCGCGACGCAGCCGCATTTCCGCCTCACCATTCTCGCTCTTAATGGCTGACATAATGTGTGAGGTCACATCAGGTGGACGCTTCTCAGGCATGGGGCTACTCCATGCGTTCCTGGCGTGAAAATGGCCACGGCCCGCTCATTATCGCAAAGGGCGCGGCGTTGTAGCACGGCGCGCGACGATCAACTATAGCTTGTCATATACTACTGGCTGCCCGATAGCTTTGGCGCGCGACGATGAGAAAGACCGTTGAGGGAAGCGCGCGTGATGGGATCATCCAACAATACGCCATACAATCCGCTTGCCATTGAGAGCATCGCTGACAGCGTGGCGCGTGAACTGGTTGCGCAGCCGTGCGGCCCTCTTCCGCCTCCGGCCAGGTTCAACGGCGCGGGTATCTACGCCATCTACTATCATGGCAATGCCGCTGGTTACGCCTCTATCGCTCAAGCGAACGCTAATACGTGCGAGCTACCAATCTATGTGGGAAAAGCGATACCTCAGGGCGGAAGGAAAGGTATCACCGTGACCGCAGGCATGAGCGGCCAGGCGGTATTTAGCCGCCTTATGGAACACGCGGAGTCTATTCGCGCCGCAAATAGCACACTCAAGCTTGATGATTTTCGTTGTCGTTATCTGATAGTTGAGGAGCTGTTTATTGAACTGGCCGAGCGCAGGCTCATTCAAACCTACAGACCAGTATGGAACGCCTGTCTCGGTGGCTTTGGTAATCATGACCCTGGAAGCGGGCGTTACAATCAGAGGCGTTCGGGTTGGGATGAGCTCCATCCAGGCCGTCTTTGGGCCGCGCGCCTTCAGCCGAGCCAGCTTACAGCTGACGAGTGGCGAGCGGAAGTCATGGCGTATCTTGCCGCGCTACAGGCGGGTTCGCTGGCTGAGGTAACGATAATAGACGATGGCGCGGGGGAGCCACAAGAGGAATAACGCGCTAGTTCCTGACCACGTCAAGAAGCGGCGTGGAAAGGTACGTGTCCTGCTTGTTCGGACGAGCCGGGCGCCGGATAGCGGGATCGAGGAGAGCGCGCAGGCGGCGAGCGAGAAGCTCCGCGACGAGAGGCGGCACGGCATTTCCTATCTGGCGCATCGCTTCTGTCCGGCTGGCCATAAACACATACTCATCGGGAAATGTCTGGAGCCGCGCGCTCTCCCGGACGGTGAAATAGCGCACAGACCCGTCATCACGCCGTAGCATGTTTTCACCGCCTGGCACACCATGATCGCCAGCTTTGAGCGTTTTCGCGGGCAAATCATAGGGACTGCCATTATGGCCGGGATAGCTTCTCGCCCCAGGAATACCGACATGATTGGGTAGCGCGGGGTGTTCTTCCCCATCTATGGGTTCGGGCAAACCCTGGATCGCGTCACGCACGGTACGCCACGGTAATGTGTGGGGGCGGGAGGATACGCTAAGCCGCCTGATTGTAGCCTCGAGCGACGCTGGCAATTTAGGGCGGGAAATCCCATGCCGCCTCCAGTACTCTTCCGTTACCCACTGATCATAGAGGAGCGCGTCGCGTGAGTGCGTTGGTTCTGGCCACGTCCATTCCAAACCGAGATCCGCGCGCAAAGCGACAATAATCAGCCGGCGGCGGTTTTGTGGAACGCCATAATCCACGAGATTTAACACCGTTGGCAATGTGACGCGGTATTCAAGGTCTGGTTTCGCGTTGCTGGCGGCATATCGTTCCAGCCGCTCTTTATGCGCCATCCACCCTTCCCCCGCGCGCGGCGTGATGGTTGGAAAGCGAAGCTGAAGCAGGATGAAATCAAGATATGGGCGGAACGCTTCGCGCGTCAGGCCGCTTACATTCTCTATGAGAATAGCCGGAGGACGCAGGACACGCGCGGCGCGGATAAGTTCGGGGAACATGTTTCTGTGATCCGTGTCACCCCGATGTTTACCCGCGATTGAGAATGGCTGGCATGGTGGTCCGCCCGCCAGGAGATGTACTTTTCCCGCCCAGCGTCCGTAATAGACTTCGCGCGCGTCCGTTTCGTAGACTGGCCATACTGCCCCGGGACCCGATCCGCCATCATTCGCGCGTAGTGTCACGCAAGCGTCATGATTGTATTCAACAAGCGCCAAATGACGGAAGCCCGCGCGCTCGATGCCGAGCGCCAGTCCACCTCCACCAGCGAATAGCTCGAGTGACTTCATGGCCGATACTCTCCGCGTAACCTGTGACGTGGGGTTGGCTTCCACTACAGTATAAACGAGCGGGCATATGTGATGTGGCGCCGCTCGCTATACGTATTACGCGCGGCCATACAGAAAACGGAAACGTCCGTATGCTACGCCCCTGACCCCGGCTCTTCCTCCAGCAGCGGGGCCAGCCGCGGGTCGGACCAGAGCGCGGTGAAGGGGATGATCTCGTGGCTGGCCAGCCCGCGCTGGTGGAACGGGTCGTCGCGCACGTAGCCCCGCGCCTCCTCCAGCGAGGCCGCGCGGGCGAGGATCACGCCGCCCGTCGCGGGGACGCGCGGGCCAGAGACGAGGAAACGCCCGGCGTCGTAGTTGCGGCGCAGGTAGGCGCGGTGGTCCTCCAGCGCGGCGGTGATCTCATCGGGCGGGCGGGTATAGGTCAGCAGAATGAGGTAGAGCGTTGTCGTCATACTGGATGCTCCATGAAACGGGTGGCCATGAGCGGCCATGCGGACGCGTCCCCTCACGTCCGCGCCGCTCCCACCACGACACGCTCTCCCGAGCGCGCGGCGGTGGCCAGCGCGTCCAGCGCGCGGGCGGTGGCCAGCGTGTCATCCAGGCGGTAGGGGACCGGCGCGCCACTGACGGCGGCGCGCCCGAAGGCGGCGGCCATGTGGGCGTAGGGGTCGGCGGTGTGGGTGGAGCGCGTCTCAACGTTTTTGCCGTGATGGAGCAGGATCGGCGCGGCGTCAGTGTGCCAGGAGGTGAAGGCGTAGGGCAGCTCCAGCGCGGCGGCGGAGCCGATGACCGTGACGCGCTGGTACTCCGCCGTGTCGAAGGCGCAGGAGATGCGCGCCGCGCGCCCGCTGGCGTACTCCAGCAGCGCGGAAATGGCGAGGTCGGCGCCCGTCGCGGCGTAGCGGGCGCTCGCGCGGACGGCCAGCGGCTCCTCACCCAGGAAGAAGCGCGCGGCGGTGACGCAATAGCCGCCGACATCCAGCAGCGCGCCGCCGCCTAGCGCCGGATCGAGCCGGTAGTTGGCGCTATCCGCCAGCGTGAAGTTGAACGCCGCTTCCACCTCGCGCGGCTCACCGATCACCCCCGACGCGATCAGCTCCAGCGCGCGGGCGATACGCGGGTGGAAGCGGTACATCAGCGCCTCCATCAGCGCCACGCCCGCGCGGTCGCAGGCGGCGCGCATCGCCTCCGCCTCGGCGGCGTCGCGGCCCAGCGGCTTCTCGCACAGCACATGCTTCCCGGCGGCGGCGGCGCGCTCCACCCACTCGCGGTGCAGGTGATTGGCCAGCGCGATATAGACGCACTGGATGTCGGGCGCGTCGAGCAGCGCCTGATAGTCGCCGTAGACGCGCGGCACGCCATGCGCGGCGGCCAGCGCGGCGGCGCGCGACGGATTCTGGCTGGCGACGCCAAGCAGCCGGACATCAGGCAGGGACGCGAGCGCGGGGATCATCGCGACGCGGGCGATATACCCCGCGCCAAGCACACCCCAGGTGACGGGCGGCATCATGGCGGTCATGCGGCTGGGCCTCCTTCTGACATGGTGGGGCGAAGGTCGCCGGCGCGCTCAGGCGTAGCGCTCGTCTATCGGGACCACGGCGCTCTCGTGCGCGGCGGACCAGGCGGCGGCCTCCATCACGGCGATGTTGCGGCGCGAGGCGTAGGGGCTGATCGCCAGCGGCTCCCCCGCGAGCAGGTGATCGGCCAGGTTGCGGTGGAAGGGGCGCTCTGGCGCGGGCGGCAGCGTCAGCCGCTCCTCGTGAATCAGCCCGGCGTTGTCGCGGATGGCGAGCGTCACGCGCGGCGGCGCCTCGGCGGGGGCCAGCCGTTCCTCGATCAGGTCGCCGTTCCACTTGCGCGCCTTCACCGTCTCGTGGCGCCAGTGGCCGGTGATCGCCCCGCGCGTGCCGAGCGCGTACCACTTGGGCTTCAGCGCGGCGGCGATGTCGGAATGGATGAAGGACACCTCGCGCCCGTCGCGGAAGCGGATGGCGATGCTGGCCTGGTCGGCGTTGGTCACATCGCGCCAGACGCGCTTGTGGCTGCTGGCGCGCACATCCGCCACCTGATCGGGCAGGAGGGTCAGCGCCCAGTCGAGGTAGTGCGAGCCCCAGTCGTAGAACACGCCGCCAGAGACCGGCTCGTGCGAGTGCCAGTAGTCGCACGGATGCGCGAAGCCGCCGATGAACAGCTCCAGATAGAACAGGTCGCCGATCCGCCCCTCCGCGACGGCGCGCTGGATGGCGAGGAAATCCGGGTCCCAGCGGCGGTTCTGGTAGCAGGTGAGCGCCAGGCCGCGCGCCTCCGCCTCGGCGATCATCTCGTCCGCCTCGGCGGTGGTGATGCTGAACGGCTTCTCGACGACCACGCTCTTGCCCGCGCGCAGCAGCCGCAGCGCGAGGCTGGCGTGAATGTTGGGCGGCGCGCCGATGATAGCGGCCTCCACGCGCTCATCGGCGATCACGTCGTCTATCGTGGTGGTGACGCGCAGGCTGGGGAACCGCTCGTGGGCGGCGTCGAGCCGGGCGGGGTTGCGGTCGCAGACTAGCGCCAGCTCCAGCCCGGGCGTGGCGGCGATGGCGCTGGCGTGCTCATAGCCGATGGCCCCATAGCCGATCATGGCGATGCGCGCGGGGGCCGGCTCGCGCCAGCCGGTCAGGTAGCGCGCCGCGCGGAAGATGATCTGCCGCAGGGTGGGGCTTTCCAGCGCGCCATCCGCCGCGCCCAGCGTGATGACGGCGGCGGCGCCCGCGCCCACGCTCCGCAGCCACGCGACCGGCGTCCTGGTATAGCGCCAGCTCGTCACCAGCAGCGGTGTGGCGTCCTCCGGCAGACCGTCATGGACGTAGAGGCGGTCGGTGACGGTGAATGTGGGGTCGAGACGGCGGGTGATGTCGTGGTCGCCAGCGAGCCGCGCGATCAGCTCGGTCGCGGGGCCGCGCTGGCCCTCCGGCAGGCCCAGCGCGGCGCCCAGCGCGGCCCCGCGCCAGGCGTCGAGTGTCTCGCCGAGCAGGAGCAGGGCGCCGCCGCCGCGCAGGAAGTCAGCCAGCGCGCTGGCTTGCCCACTGGTGAGCGGCGTGGCGCTATCAGCGACGATCAGGGCGACCCCGCTCAGGCGCTCCAGCCCGTCGAGCCGGTCAGCGGCGCCAGCGGGGACCGTGATGATCTCCCGGTCAGGGAGCGCGCTGGCGATCAGGGCGCTCACGCGCTTGGCGCGCTCATACGCCGACTGCTCGATCAACAGCAGGATATGCCCCATCATCTGAATCATCCTCTCTGCCGGAGCCCGCCACGCCCGTCCTTCGCCGTCCGTCAGGCGGCTCCGCCATGCGCCCGCGCGTGACGGAGCCGCCGCATGAAAGTGTACCGCGCGCCCGCGCGGGCGCGCCAGCCAGGCGGACAGGCGCGGCCCCATCCGCTCACCTCGTCGCTTGACGCCGCGCCGCTCCCCGCGACTACGCTAACGCGCAACCCCCGCGCCATGAGACGCGCCATATGATGCGTCATGGCGCCGAATGCGCGTCGCCATACGCGAGGAGGGAAGATTGAGCGGGAGTGGGCCGGGTGGCCTCAAGCCAGACCCTACAGAGAGCGAGGGGCGGGCGCGCTGGCGCGTCGAGCGGATTGCGCCGGGCATGGCCTGGATACGGGCCTACCAGCGCGCGGACCTGCGCCCTGACCTGATCGCGGGCGTGACGCTCGCGGCGGTGATCCTGCCGGTCGCGATGGCCTATGGCCAGCTGGCGGGGCTGCCGCCGATCGCGGGTGTCTACGCCAGCCTCCTGCCGCTGGTGGCGTATGCGCTCTTCGGCTCCTCGCGGCTGCTCATCATCGGGCCGGATGTCTCAACAGCGGCGCTGGTCGCGGCGGCGATCCTGCCGCTGGCGCATGGAAGCCCCACCCACGCGATGGCGCTGGCGGCGGGGCTGGCGCTGATGGTCGGGGCGTTCAGCCTCGCCGCCAGCGTGGCGCGGCTGGGGTTCATCGCCGATTTCCTCTCGAAGCCGATTCTGCTGGGGTATATCAACGGGCTGGCGCTCTCGGTGATCGCGAGCCAGCTTGGCAAGGTGTTCGGCGTCCAGATTACCAGCGGGGACTTTTTCCGGCAGATCCCCGAGCTGGTCATGGCCCTGCCCCAGACAAACCTGCCCTCGCTGGCCATCGGGGCGGGTACGCTGGCGACCATTGTCATCCTCAGGCGGGTCGCGCCGCGCGTTCCGGGGCCGCTGCTCGCCGTCGCGGGCGCGACGCTGCTCACCGTGGTGTTCCAGCTCGAGGCGCTTGGCGTGGCGACGGTGGGGCATATCCTGCCGGGGCTGCCCGCGCTGGGCTTTCCGGCGGCCTCCTTTGGCGAGCTGGTCAGCATGGTCCCCGACGCGCTGGGCATCACGCTCCTCGCCTTCTCAGGCACGATTCTCAACGCCCGCGCCTTTGCCGTGCGCCGCGATCATGTCGTGGACGCGGGCCGCGAGCTGGTCGGGCTGGGCGCGGGCAATATCGCGGCGGGCCTGACCCAGGGCTTCCCCGTCAGCGGCAGCGGGACACGCACGGCGGTCTGCGAGACGGCGGGCGGGAGGACCCAGCTGGCGGGCGTTCTGGCGGCGGTGACGCTGGGGCTGATCCTGCTGTTCCTGGCGGGGCCGCTGAGCCATCTTCCCGCCGCGGCGCTGGGGGGCGCGCTGATCGCGGTGATCCTGCCGCTGCTCGATCTGGCGGCTTTTCGCCATCTCTACGATCTGCGCCGGCCCGAATTCGCGGTGGCGCTGGTCACGCTGCTTGGAGTGCTCACCGTTGGCCTGCTGCCAGGGCTGGCGGTCGCGGTGGCGCTCTCGTTCCTGCTGGTGCTGGCGCGCGCCGTCCGCCCGCATGACGCCGTGCTGGGCAGAACGCTGGGCCTGGATGGCTACCACGACATCGAGGACTACCCGGAGAGCGAGCGGGAGCCGGGGCTGCTGATCTACCGCTTCGATGGCCCGCTCTTCTTCGCCAACGCCAGCTATTTCAAGAGCCGGGTGATTGAGCTGGCCGCGGCGCAGACCCAGCCGCTGCGCTGGTTCATCCTCGACGCCGAGGCGATCACCGATATGGACCTGACGGCGCTGGAGACGCTGGAAGAGGTGCGCCGCTATCTGGCCGCGCGGGGCGTCGTCGTGGCCATCGCGCGGGCGAAAAGCTCGATACGCGAGCGGCTGGAGCGCGCCGGACTCGCGGACGCGATTGGCCTGGACCACATGTACCCCTCGATCCGCACGGCGGTCGCGGGCTACGCGCGGGCTATGGGCGAAGCGGACGGCGAGGATGAGCCGTGACGCGGCGCGCACGGTGGCGCTCCACTGGCGTGGGACGCCGTCAAAGTCTGGGGGTGAGCGGAGCCAACTGGCCCGAAGTGGGCTCCGCTCAGCAGAACCACGCTTCGGTGAGATGCGGGATCGGGTGGGGTGGCCTGACTTCCGGCGCGCGCTCCTCTGGGGGGAAAGGCTGGCCGAGGCGCTCGGCGGCGAGGGCGCGAATGGCGGCGAAGGTCTCGCGCGCGGGCAGCTGCGTGGCGGCCTCGACCAGCGCGGCGACCTCGCGCTGGAGCGCGTCCATGCGCGGGTCGGGGTGCGTCCACGTATGGCTGAGCGTCGCCTCATCCAGCGGGCCGATCCATGTGGCGGCGTCGGGCGTGTCGAGCAGCGCGGAGCCAGGCGGGACCAGCAGGCGGATGGCGTACTGGATGGGGTCCACATGCTCGATCAGGCCATGCGCGGCGATGAAGTCGAGGACCTCCAGATAGTCGCTGGCGGTGGTCCAGGGCGTGAAGGCGACGAACGTGGGCCGCATCGGGATGCCCGCCGCGTCGAGAATCCGCAGCGCCTCCTCGACATCCGCGCGGGTGTGGCCCTTGGCGAGGCGCGCGAGGACGGTCGGGCTGAGCGACTCGACGGCGGAGACGACGAACGCGCAGCCAAGCTGGCCAAGCTCCGGGACCAGCGCGCGGCGCTCGATCAGGTGCTCGACCTTGATCGTCACATCGAACGTGACGTGCGGGAACTCCTCATGCAGCGCGCGGACAATCGCCATGCCGTGGCCGGGGCCATTGAAGAAGTCGGGGTCGCCAAAGGTAATATGGCCCGCCCCCGCGCGAACCTGCCGCCGGATGTCCTCCAGCACGGCGGCGCGCGGGTTGACGAAGAAGCGCCCGCCGTAGACGGGCGTGATCGGGCAGTGAAGGCAGGTATGCAGGCAGCCGCGCGTCGTTTCCACATAGCCCGCCAGCGTGAGCGCGCCGCCCCGCGCGAGGCGGGCGTAGCGGTCGAGGCCGGGCAGCGTGTCGCGCGTGGGGATGATGGCGAGCGGCGCGGGTTTCGCCTCCCGCTTTCCGCTCCGCTCAGGCGAGGGGCTGGCGGTGACGTCGCGCCCGCTGGCGAGCGCCTGGGCGAGCGCCAGCAGCGGCCGCAGGTACTCGCCGCCAAAGACAGCGTCCGCGCGCCCGCGCAGCAGCATGTCCGCGTTGAGCGCGGCGTAGAGGCCGTAGAACGCGATCACGGCGCCGGGGTTGAGCGCGCGGACGCGCTCCGCCACCCGCAGCCCGAGCCGCAGCGCGGTATGCATCGGCGTGGAGATGGCGACCAGGCGCGCGGCGCGGATGTCGGCGTCGCTCAGCTCCTCGACCGATGTGTCGCGCGCGGTGGGCGCGAAGCCCGCCTCGCGCAGGGCCGCCAGCGGCGCGGCGAGCGTCAGCGGCTGGTGGCCAAGCTCATAGGTGGCGACTAGCAGGACCGCGCCTGGCTCGGTGAGCGCGACAGGCGGAATCGCGGCCCTGGAAGGCTGGGGTGTGGCGTGAGAAGGCGTGGCGCGCGGGGAGCGGCTCATGGCGCGCGGCTTACTTCTTTTGTGGCGCGGCGGGCGCGCCCTTGCCCTTGTCGGGCGCCGCCGGGCCACCGCCTCCGTCGCCGTCGTCGGGCGTCCAGCCTTCGGGCTTGTCATCCTCATCGCCGAAGAGGAAGCGGATCATCTCCTGGCGCAGGATCTGCCGGGCGTCCGGGTCAGCGAGATTCAGGCCGTAGTGGTTGATCAGCAGGCGGGAATGCTCCTGCCACATGTCCCACGCCCGCTGGGAGATGTTGTCGTAGATGCGCTGCCCCAACTCGCCGGGCATCGGCGGCTTTTCCAGACCGGGCAGCTCGCGTCTGAGCTTCGCGCACATGACCATGCGGGCCATTCGCAGACTCCTGTTCTCGCTCATCGGGCAGGGTTGTTCCTGATTAGTATACTATAGAGCGCGAGAGCAGCGCGTCCGGCGCATGCGTTCGCCCGCGCTCATCCCTGGAAGGAGCGCCTGAATGGACCCGTTTGGAGCCGTCGCGGCGACCGCCTGCGCGGTGGCGCTGGTGGCGCTCGCGCCTCCCGTCTTCCGCGCCTGGCGTCGCCGCCAGCCCTACGCGGGGCTCTCCGCGCTGAGCCTGCTGGTGGCGGCCCCGGCGCTGCTGGCCGCGTGGGTCGCGCAGCTGGCTGGCGCCGGGAGCCTGGACACGGGGAAATTCATGATCGGCATGAGCGCCGGACTCGCCGTTGGCCTCACCCTGGGTAGCGGAATCCTGCTGCTGGCCGCCCGCCGCGCCTCACTCACTCCTTCGGATATAGCTCCTCGATGAGGTCGTGGAAGCGCGCGTAAAGCGGCCCGCGCTTGATCTTCTGCGTCGGCGTCAGCAGGCCGTTCTCGATGGTGAAATCACCCGGCGCGATGGCGAAGCGTTTCACCGTCTCATAGCGCGCCAGCTGGCTGTTGACGCGCTGGACGCCATCCGTCAGATGCTGGGTGAAGCGGGGCGACGCCGCCACTTCCTCCGCGCTCGCCGCCCCCAGGCCCTGAGTCCTGGCCCACGCCAGCGCCGTCTCCGGGTCCACCGTCAGCAACGCCACCAGATACGGCTTGCGGTCGCCATAGATCGCCGCCTGCGACACCCCAGGGATGCCCTTCAGCAGCGTCTCAATCGGGTCCGGGACGACTTTCTTGCCGTTCGCCAGCACGATCAGCTCTTTCTTGCGGCCCGAGATGCTCAGGAAGCCATCGGCGTCCAGCTCGCCCAGGTCGCCGGTGTGCAGCCAGCCCTCGCTATCCAGCGCCGCCGCGTTCTCCGCCGGGAGGTTCAGGTAGCCGGAGAAGAGGCACGGCCCGCGGACCAGGACTTCCCCATCCGGCGCGATGCGGATCTCATGGTCCATCGTCGCTGGCCCGACGGTGCCAAGCCGGTAGTGGTTCACCAGGTTGACCGTCAGCGCGCCCATCGTCTCCGTCAGCCCCCAGCCTTCGAGCAGCAGGACGCCCGCCGCGTGGAAGAAGCGCAGGACGTCTGTGCTCATCGGCGCGCCGCCGGTGATCGAGAAATCGAGCGCGCCGCCCAGCGCCTCGCGCACCCGGGTGAATACCAGCCGGTCAGCGATCTGGTACTGCAGGCGCAGCGTCAGCGGCAGCCCGAGGCCGCGCTGGCGCCGCTCCACCACTGAGGAGCCTACCGCCCGCGCCCAGTGGAATATCCACTTCTGGACGCCGCTGGCCATCGCTTTCGCCATGATGGTCGCGTAGGCCTTCTCATAGATGCGCGGCACGCCGACGATGATGTTGGGGTGGGACTCGCGGATGTCACGCGCCAGCGTCTCGGTGGACTCAGCGATGTACGTCACGCCGCCCCGGTCTACTGAGATCAGGTGCTCTTCGCGTCCCAGCACATGCGCCAGCGGCAGCCACAGCAGATGTGTCGTGCCGGGAGTGAAGGTTATCAGCGCGGCGCCAGTGCTGCGCACCTGCGCCATGATGGAGGCGTGGGTATGGATCACGCCCTTGGGCACGTTGGTCGTCCCTGACGTGTAGATAATGCTCGCCACCTGCTCCGGGCGGATATCCGCCGCGAAGCC
Organism: Chloroflexota bacterium; assembly: GCA_021814145.1. Lineage (GTDB taxonomy): Bacteria > Chloroflexota > Ktedonobacteria > Ktedonobacterales > JADMIN01 > JAKAIY01. Next base: position 9,918 of record JAKAIY010000062.1, on the reverse strand, counting down.
GCGCGCCAGCGTCTCGGCCTGCTCCGGGGTCTGCCCGCCGAGCCGCCGCAGCGCCGCGAACGAGATGACCCGCCAGCCGTCGCGCTCCCCCTCCTCGGCGGCCTCCGTCCCATCGAGCATGATCAGCGCCTTCAGGCTGGGGAGTGACGCCCGCTTGCTCGCGATCTTCGCGTATTGCTCCGCGTCCTCGACGAACACGTATTCCACCTGCGCATCATTGATCATGTACGCGATGATGTCCGGGGTCAGCGAGGCGTAGAGCGGCACCGTTACCGCCCCCATCCCCAGGATCGCCCAGTCGGCGGCCAGCCATTCCCAGCGCGTCTTGCTCAGCACGCCAACCTTTGTCCCAGGCCGGACGCCCAGCGCGTTGAGTCCGGCGATCACCTCATTCACCGCCGCCTGGCTGGCGCTCCAGGTCATGCTCGCCCAGGAGCCGTCAGGCTGCCTGATACGCCAGTGGGGCGCGTCGCCGAAGCGCGCGCAGCGGTCGCGGAACATCACCACCACATTGGGCTCACTCGCGGGTGGCAGCGCGGGAAGCTGGCGGCGAATGAACGCTTCTTTCGTTATCACCAGGGGAATGCCGGTGGCGGGTGTCGCGGGCGGAGCCGTCCGCCGCGTGGCCGCTGGCGCTCCCCGCGTGGCCGCGTAGCGCGGGATAGGCGCGAAGCCCCAGGCCGGGCGGCGCAAGGAAAGGTCACGACGCATAGCGATCACCTCCGGTGAGTGGCGTGACGCGCGGCTCCCGGCGATCCCCTGTGGATAGACGGGGCGCGGACTCATCCGTCCGCCGCGGTCGCGGCTTCAGGCCAAACAGCAGGCGCGTGACGCGGAAGCGGCGCACGGCCAGCTCGTAGACGCCGACCGTCAGCGCGAGCGCGATCACGATAATCAGGACAAACTTGAGCGCCCAGGGGATGCTGAAGCTGATGACGTACATCCCCACGACGGTCACGATGGGCATATGCAGCACATAGATCGGGAACGCGGCTTCGTTGAGATAGTCGAGCAGCCGGTTGGTGAACGTCAGGCTGTGGAAGGCGAAGCTGAGGATCGCGACCACCCAGAACCAGCTCACCGACCCCCGGATCAGCGCGTTTATGGCGTCAAGCGCGCCGTCCGGCGGGTCAGTCGCCAGCGCGACTCCCCGCGCCAGCCACAGCGCCAGCGCAAAGCCCGCGACGCCGAGCCCCAGCCCTGCCCAGCCATGCCGTGTGATCGCCGCTGGCATGGTTGAGACGGCGAAAAGCAGAAAGCCGTACAGGAAATAGAGCAGGAAGTAGGCGAACTGCTCCCAGTCATCGTAGATCGGCCAGCTCGCCGTGAGCGCGCTGAGTCCGGCGGCGCGCACGAAGATCTCGACCAGGCCCAGCGGAAGGGCGAAGAGGAAGATCGCCCCTGGATAGCGCATCAGCCGGGCCAGCGCCGTTAGCAGCCGGGGGCCTGTCGCGCTTCTCCTCAGCCAGAGGAACAGCGGCAGCGTGAGCAGCGCATAGACGAAGAGGCGGGGGATGAACCACAGATGCCCCCAGAAGACCAGCGCCAGCGCGGGCGTGAAATGGGTCAGGAAGTAGGCGTACGCGCGCAGGTATTCGGTGTAGAAGGCCAGCGGCGACGCGGTGAAGTTGGGATCATGGATCGGGATGTTGAAGCTCTTGATCAGCTCCGGGTTGCTGACCAGCACAGCGTAGACCTGGATGGGAATGAGGGTCAGGGTGGCGAAGACGAACGGGACGATCAGCCGCTGGACCCGCTCCCCCAGGTAGCGCGGCGCGGCGCGGCGGCTGAGGGCGAAGTAGGCGCTCGCCCCGGCGACAGCGAACAGCAGCGGCATGCCCCACGTCCCGGCGAGCGCGGTCAGCAGGGCCATGATGTCGCTCGTCTGGGCGTTCTTCAGGAACACATCTGATGTGGCGCTGAAGATGACGGCGGTATGGAATGGAATCAGGCCCAGCACGACAAACGCCCGCAGCCAGTCAAGCTCATACCGCCTGCCTGTCGCGGCGGCGCGTGGGGGCGTAGTGGACCCGGAGCGGGCTGAAGACACCGGTGTCGTCATGGCGGCCTCCCCCAGACCATCACTGGCTTGACTGGAATACGCCGGGCTGACGCCCCAGTGGCGTCCCCGACATATCCCTGGAAAGGAGCGATTTTATCCTCACCCGGCGCGCTCACTGGCCCGTCACGCCCCCTGCGGGCGCGGTCACAGCGCGCTCACACACGCCGCGCTTTTCAGCGCCGGCGCGCGGCTGGCGTGGGACGTGGGCGCGGGCTGGCCGGGCTATTGACCTGCGGGGCGGCGCGCAGGCCAAAGAGCAGCCGCAGGACGCCAATCCGCCGGATCAGCCACTCGTAGACCGCCAGCGAGACCGCCAGGCTCAGGAACGTGATCGCCGTGAACTTGAGCGCGATATCCATATCCAGCCGCACGATCCAGAACGCGATCAGCGACAGGATGGGCATGTGGATGATATAGACCGGGTAAGCGGCGCGGGCGAGATAGCGCTCCGTGGGATTGGTGAACCGCAGGTAGCGGATCGCGAGGCCGAGAATGCCCATGACCAGCCACCAGCCGCTGTATCCGCGCAGCGCGCCGATCACCGCCTGCCCCCACCAGACGTTGATGAGCGCGCTTCCCAGCCCGACGGCTCCGAACCGCAGCCCGAGCCATATCACCACGCCCAGCGCCAGCGCGATCCAGGTGTCGCGCCGCACGCTGGCGAGGAACCGCTCATCCAGGTAGAGCAGGTAGCCGTAGAGGAAGAAGACCAGGAACGCCACCGTGCCAGCCGCATTGCCCGCGAAGGCGGCCGCCGCCGCTGTGGGCATCCAGCCCGCGCTTGCGAGCGCCAGCCAGTAAATCAGCGCAAGCGGCAGGCCAAGCAGGAGCAGCGCGCTATAGCCGCGCATGCCGCCCGCCAGCCATTCCACCATCGCCCGCCCGCGCTCCGTCCGCAGCAGCCGCGCGAAGGGGATCGCCAGCGCCGCGAAGAGCATCAGCGGCGGGATGAACCACAGGTGGCCGATCCAGTCCGGGCCGCGCGGTAGCTGTCCGGTGAAGATCAGCGCCAGGCTCCACAGGAATTCTCCGTAGAACACCGGGAATGGGGGCGGCGTGGGCGCGGAGAGCCGCCCGATGTACACCTGGACCGGCACGATCAGCAGCATGCCGAAAATAAACGGGATCAGCAGGCGTGTCACCCGCTCGTTGAGATAGCGCTTCACGCCACGCGCGGCCAGCGCGTAGCGCGCCGAGCCGCCCGCGACGAGGAAGAGCAGCGGGATGCCCCAGGCGGAGACGAAGGCCACCAGGAAATCCATCACCGCGCTCGTTTGCGCGTTCTTGACGTAGTCATACGCGCCAGAGGTGAAGACTACGGCGACATGGAACGGGATCAGCCCGAAGACCGCTCCCGTCCGCAGCCAGTCAAGCTCATACCGCCGCACGGATACCGCGCTGGTCGTGTTCGCCTCTCGCGACCGCGCGGCTGACATGGCGCCCATACCTGCCCTCCTCCCCCGATTCCTGGCAGGAACGCGCCCGGAGCGCCGCGTTCCTGACGCCCTGTTTTTAAGGAAGCGGCGGCGCGCGTCACAATCCCGACACACGTCTCTACGCCCCCCTAACAGACATCTCACATTGCGCTCCCGCCGCTGGCTCTGGCCCGGTTTTAAGCCGTTGGGGGAGAACTGGCGCCCTGCCTGACACGCTCTCTTTGCTGGAGACTACTGTGAATGCGCGTTGTAAACCTTGACGACTACCACTGTGTCTGATATGCTTCCGAGCGGTTCCCTGTTAACCAAGCGCCGTCCCATTCGTTTTGGGGAGATCACGCCCGCCGCCAGCAAGGATTAGTGGAGCATGGCGCTTCGCGACTGGCGCGCGAGCCAAAGCCGGTCACTTCCCGCGCTGGCGTCAACACCCCAGCGCGGAAGCCGCTATTCCCCCGGTGGATAGCATATGGAACCGTACTATGCGCAAGATTTTCGCCATACATGGGCGGCAGTGATTCCTGACAGCGCCCCATGCGCCAGCGCGCTCATGGAATCGCCCGCTCACTCCACGCGCGCGTGTGGTTTCTACCCAGCGTGCGGGGTATCCCTGGTCTTCGGACGCTTTTCCGGTGGCTGTGGAGGTGGATGACGCGGCGTATGAGATAGCGAGGGCCTCTCGCCAGCGCCCAGGACGAAGCGGTATGCAGCGCGTCTTTTCAAGGAACCGGGGGAGAATCGCGCATGAACTTGTGGCAGCAGGTTCTGCTGACGATACTGCGCAGCTTGCAAGAATACATCAGAGCGGCTGAGCGGGCGCGGCATGACGAGATGGAGCTCAAGATCCTCCGCGAGCTGCTCAATGAGCTTGACAGGCTCATCTCCCCGCTTGTCTCCTCGGCCGCCTCTGGAGCGGCCAGGATCAGCCAGGACTCGTTCAGGGAGGTCATGGAGATCATGGGGCGGGCAGGGGCCGCGCTCGCAAGCTACGCCTACGACAACGTCACGGACTATATCGAGGACAAGAGCCTGTCCAACGCGGCGGCGGTGACGGCGAGCACGCGGCTGCACGAGGCGCTCGCCGCGTTGCTCGGTGTGACCGCGGACCAGCGCCGCTGGCTTGACACGCGCGCCCGCCCCCCGGCCCTCATGAGCCGATTCCGCTCCGGGCCCTATCGCCAGGTCGAGCCGGCGGACTTCCAGATGCAGGTCGTTGAGCTGGCGTCAATGCTCGACTCCGTGGCGCAGGAGGCAGAGCGGGCCCAGCGCGATATCGCGCTCGCGCACCATCCTTCGCGCTACTTCCTGCCCAGCCTGCCGGCGCTGCCCACGCCAACCCAGCCCGAGACGGAGCAATCGCCGGTGTCGCGGCGCGAGCCACAACAGATCCTGAAAACCACCAACGAGCTGCGGAAGATGTACGGTTCCACCCTCCTCTTTGTCGAGGAGTTCGCGGGGCAGGTAAAAACGCGGCTCGAACAGCACACGCGCCCGGGAGGCGGAATCAACGCGATCATCGTGCGGGCGCAGATCACCCTCACCATCTCGTTCTGCTTCCAGAGCCGGCTCATGCTGGACGGGATGCGCCTGGCCATTGATACTGTCGGCAAGAATATTATTGTGGTGTATTGACCGCGTCAGTGGCGGCCACGAAGCCGGACCGCGCCGCCGCCCTCCGGCTCACATCACCAGCGGCAGCGTGGCCGAGAGAATCCACGCCATCAGGAAGGCTTCCAGCGTGGACGTCAGCATCACCGGGCGCCTGAGCGTCATGCGTGACCAGGTGGCGACGCCCGCCAGCAGCAGGACCATGATCGCCACGATCGGCAGCAGGATGCCCAGGTATGAGAGCCGGTCAAAGTTCATGATGATCGTCCCGACGAGCGCGGCGATGATGAGCAGCCCCGCGCCGAGGTCCGCCAGGATGGGATGCTTCAGCCGGGGCGCCATCGCGTAGAGCAGCGAGCGCAGGCCGAAGAAGAACGGCCAGATCATCAGCGCGTAGACCGCGCCGCGCCACATCCGCTGCGGCTCCAGCGCCAGGCTCTCCCAGGCGTAGGACGACAGCCCGCCCAGCGTCAGCGTCAGGAAAGCCGTCACCGCCGCCGCGATCAGCGCCTGTAGCGCGATCTCGCGCCGGGGCGGCGGCGTGATGGCGCCCCGCAGGCGGGGAACGCCCCAGATGATGGCCGCCAGCGCGATCCCGGCGAACAGGAAGAAGATCGCCACATCCGCCGACACCTGCTGGCGCAGGAAGCTGAACGGGAATGGATCAGGCGCCCAGAAGCTCTGCGGCAGCGCCGCCCACAGCGCCACCAGCGCCACCAGCAGCGCGCCCGGCAGCGCGAGGAAGCCCATCCAGCGCGGCATGCCGCCCGGCTCATCCTCCGTGGCGTCCGCCGCCCGCGCGCGTGGCGCCGCTGGCTGCAGCCGGAAAGCCATGCCCAGCAGCCTGATGAGCGGCGCGATCGCCAGCAGCGCCGCGAGGAAGCCAACGAGCATCCAGTGCAGCCGCGTATCCGCGTTGACTGGCGTCTGGCCGATGCGCGGGTCTACCGTCTGACGCAGCCACGCCAGCACGGTGTCATGCGTCGAAGCGGCGGTGACGATGGAGATATGGTCCAGCCCCGGCAGGATCACGCGCTTGCGCCAGTCGTAGGCGTTGGTCTCGCACTGGTACGACGCGCCCCTGACCTGCGCCGGGGGCAGGCCGCAGGCCGCCGCGATCGCGTTGCGCGCGATGTCATTGATCCCCGGCAGGTCGAACTGGCCGGAGAGCACCAGCAGATTGCGCGGCGTCGTTGTCGTTGGCTTGTCCGTCAGGATGCCCGCCACCAGCACGGTCGCCTGGAGGCTCTCCATGTCGGGATGCTGTATGGCGTACTCGCCCACCGCGATCGTGCCGAGTGAGTAGCCGAGCAGCACGATCTTGGTGTTGGGGCTGGGCGCGTGCGCCTGGGCGTAGTTCACGACATCGCCCAGCGCGCCCACGATCTGCTTCACCGCCTGGTGGTCCGCGCCGCCGTAGTAGGCGGTCGAAGCGCCGTGGCCGGGGAAGTCGAACGTGTAGACGGTGATGCCCTGCTTGGCCAGGTCCACCGCGAACGACGACATGATCTCCTTGTTCGCCGCGTAGCCGTGCGCGATCACCGCGATCACCGGCAGCCGCTGGCTCGCGGGCGGCGTGTAGCGCAGCGTGGGCGTGGGGACCGTCCCCTGGATGGTGAAGGAGTCGCGCCGGATGTCGCCCGTGTACGCCCGCACCTGGGACGACGCCAGCAGGAACACCGCGATCAGCAGCGCCAGAAGCGCGCTATGAAAGACCGCTGGCCTGCGCAATACACGCGAGAATCGCTGGACGGCGCGCCGTCCCTGTTGGACAATAACGCGAGGAGTGGCCATCGCCACCTGCCTTTTTTCTGTAGCCCGCCTGGGAAGCCCGCGCCATACGGGTTGATTTGGGCGAGGAGCGCGCCCCAGCGGCGCGGGGGACGAGAAGCGTGTCAGTTCACACGGAATTCACCGCTCTGGCCATCGCCGGGCTGGCGCTCACCTTCCCGGCGATCATCATCGCCTGGATCGCGCGCCTGCCCAGCCGTTCGCTGGCGACCGCGCTCTATGGGACAGGGTTCGTCCTCATTGGCGCGACCCTGATCGTTGATTCCATCCTGAATCCGCCGCTGTTCTACCACGGGTTCTTCCCCGGCGTCGGGATTGGCGGCATCGTCATCGCGCTCGCCCTGGCCCACGTGGACTACTGGGGCCGCAGGCGCGGCTAGCCTGGCGGCGCCCTTCCATTATGCGTTCTGTATACGGATGACGCTGGTGATCTGGCGCCTCCGCTCATGCGACCTGGCGCCCGCGTGAGCGTATTGAGAGAAAAGAAGCCTCCGCGTGTGACACGGATGCTTGATGGGGGGCGCAAGATACCAGGCATGAAGATGACCAGCGAACAGCCACCTGTCCAGCCTGAGCCGGATGTCGCGCGCGGCCTCACCACCGAAGAGGCCAACGCGCGGCGCGAGCGCGGCCTGGGCGCCACCGTCGCGCCGCCTACCACCCGCTCCTATCGCCAGATCATCCTCGAAAACGTCTTCACCTTCATCAACATGGCGCTGCTCGGCCTGGGCGTGACGCTGGCCCTGCTGGGTCGCATCGGCGACGCGCTCATCTCCACCGGCGTCATCTCGCTCAACATCGTCGTCAGCCTCGTCCAGGAGATCCGCGCCAAGCGCACGCTTGACCGCATCGCCCTGCTCGCCCGCCCCACGGCTACCGTCCTGCGCGATGGCGAGGCGCGCGAGCTCTCTCCCGACGACCTGGTGACCGGCGATGTGCTCAAAATTGGCCCCGGTGACCAGATCGTCGTGGATGGCCGCCTGCTGGGCGATAGCCGCATGACCCTGGATGAATCGCTGCTGACCGGCGAGGCCGACCCCATCCCCCGTGGCGGCGGCGAGATGGTCTACTCTGGCAGCTTCGTCGTCACGGGCGAGGGCTGCTACATCGCCGAGCGCGTCGGCTCCCAGAGCCTCGTCAACCAGATTACCGCCAGCGCCAAGGCGTTCCGCCGCACGCTCACCCCGCTCCAGCGCGAGATCCATCTCGTCGTGCGCATCGCCTTGCTGATCGTGCTCTATATGGAGTTCCTGCTGGTCGTCACCTCGCTGGTGCGCCATATCAACCTGGCCGAGAGCGTTGAGAACTCCACCATCGTCGCCGGGCTGGTCCCCAACGGGCTGTTCCTCTCCATCGCCGTCGCCTACGCGCTGGGCGCCGTGCGCATCATCCGTTTCGGCGCGCTCGTGCAGCAGTCCAACGCCATCGAGTCGTTGAGCCACGTGGACACCCTCTGCTTCGACAAGACCGGCACCCTGACCACCAACCGCCTCACTGTTGAGGGCGTCTCGCCATTCGGCATGAGCGAGGAGGAGATGGGCCGTGTCCTCGGCGCGGTCGTCGCGAGCGAGCCGGGCGGCAACAAGACCAGCGAGGCCATCGCCGCGCGCTGGCCCGCGCCCAGCCGCCCGGCCTCCAGTGCGATTCCCTTCTCCTCCGCCCGCAAGTGGGGCGCGGTCGTGTTCGCTGACGGCGCGGACGCCGCGGAAGGCGGCGCGGGCCAGCCCCTGCGCGGCCTGTATGCGCTCGGCGCTCCCGAGTCGCTGCGCCGCTATCTCGCGGGCGCGAGTGACCCCGGCTCGCCCGTCTGGGAGGAAATCGCCGCGCAGGCCCAGCCGCTCACCCGCCTGGGCCTGCGTGTCCTGCTGCTGGCGCATGACCCGGACGCCGCCAGCCTGGAAGACCTGGGCGACGAGTCCACGCTGCCCACCACGCTGCGCCCGCTTGGCCTCGTCAGCCTGCGCGACGAGCTGCGGCCTGAGGCGCGCGAGGCGCTGGCGGCTTTCACCCAGGCTGGCGTCCAGCCCAAGATCATCTCCGGCGACAACCCGGAGACTGTCGCCGCGCTCGCCCGCCAGGCCGGCCTGCCAGCGGATGTCACGCTCATGACCGGCGCTGAGCTGGATGAGCTGGAGGGCGACGCGCTGGGCGTCGCGGTCGAGGCGGCGACGATCTTCGGGCGCATCACCCCGAAGCAGAAGGAGCGCATCATCCAGGCGCTGCGCGACCGTGGCCATTACGTCGCGATGATCGGCGATGGCGTCAACGACGTGCTCTCGCTCAAGCGCGCCGACCTCGGCGTCGCCATGCGCAGCGGCAGCCAGGCGGCGCGCGGCGTCGCTGACATCGTGCTGATGCAGGACTCCTTCGCCGTGCTCGCCCCCGCCGCGCTGGAAGGCCAGCGCATCCTCAACGGCATGCAGGACATTCTCAAGCTCTTCCTGAGCCGCATCAGCACCGTCGGGCTGGTCATTCTCTCCTCGCTGGTCGTCGGCGTCTTCCCGCTCGAACTGCGCCAGGGGTCCATTCTGACGCTGTTCTCCGTGGGCATCCCAACCATCCTGCTCGCCATCTGGGCGCGTCCCGGCGCCATCCCGCCCGGCAGCCTTGTCCGCCGCCTGCTGCGTTTCATCCTGCCGCCGGCGCTGCTCAGCAGCACCCTGGGCGTCACGCTGTTCTTCGGCGTCTACGCCTTGCGCCTCTCTTCCGGCGTGAGGGCGCTGCCGCCCACCGACGCCGACTTCGACGTGGCCCAGACCGCGCTGGCGTCCTTCCTGGTCTTCTGCGGCCTCTTCCTGGTGATCTTCGTCGAGCCGCCCACACCCTGGTGGACTGGCGCGAGCAGGCTCAGTAGCGACCGGCGACCCGCGCTGCTGGCGCTGGCCCTGATGGCCTGCTTCCTGCTCTTCTCCTTCATTCCGCCGCTCGGCGCGCTCTTCACCCTGACGCCGCTCCCGCTGATCGTGTACGCCCTCACCGCCGCCGCTATCGTCGTCTGGTTGCTGGCCGTCCGCTGGGTCTGGC
>JAKAIY010000199.1 GCA_021814145.1 Chloroflexota bacterium | reverse complement strand
GCGGATTATCTTTGAACTGAGCGGCGTGCGCGAAGAGGTAGCCAAGGAGGCGATGCGCCTGGCTTCCAACAAGCTGCCGATCAAGACCAAGTTCCTCGTCAAGCAGGAGGCCGAGGGTGTCGAAGCAGAATGAGCGGCGCCGCGAAATCCACGCGATGAGCGAAGCGCAATCGCAGCAGGAGCTCGCCGAGCTCCGGCAAAAGCTTTTCCACCTGCGCTTGCAGAAGGCGCGAGGCGAAGTGCGGGATAACCGGCAGTTCCCGAAGATCCGGGCCGACATCGCGCGGCTGATGCACCACCTGGGTGAGCTGCGGCACGCCGAGGCGATGGCGGCGAGCGGCGAGCTGGCCGAGACCGCTGGAGAGGAGTAACCGATGAGCGCTTCCAAGCCCTCTTCGCCAGCCGACGGCCAGAAGACGCCGAGGGCGCCGAGGACCACGAAGGCAGCGAAGGCCGCGACGCCGGAGACGGCGCCAACCAAGACGACGCGCGCCCGCGCGACCAAGGCCGCCGCTCCGGCGGCGACAACGCCCGCGCGGGCGACCAGGCGCCGCCAGCAGCGGACGGGCCGCGTCGTGAGCGACAAGATGCAGAAGACGATTGTCGTCGCCGTCGAGACGCTCAAGCGGCACCCGCTCTACAAGCGAACATACAAGTCCACCACGAAGTTCAAGGCGCACGACGAGCATAACGACGCGCGCATTGGCGACATGGTGCGCATTGAAGAGACCCGCCCACTCAGCAAAGACAAGCGCTGGCGGCTGGTGGCGATCCTGACCCGCGCGGCCCAGGCGCCGTCAGTGGAGGAAGTTGTGGCGGAGCTCGCGCCAGAGGTGGAGGAGGGCTAAGCCATGATCCAGGTACAGACCCGGCTTAAGGTGGCCGACAACACTGGCGCGAAAGAGATCATGTGCATTCGTGTATTGGGCACCTCCAATCCCAAGTACGCGCGTGTGGGTGACCTTATCAGGGCGTCGGTGAAGCAGGCGACCCCGAACGGCGCGGTCAAGAAGGGCGAGATCGTCACGGCGGTGGTCGTGCGTGTCGCCAAGGAATACGTGCGGCCTGACGGCAGCCATATCCGCTTCGACGACAACGCCGCGGTGATTATCTCCGCGGGCAATAATCCGCGTGGCACTCGCATCTTCGGGCCGGTCGCCCGCGAGCTGCGCGACCGCGCGTTCATGAAGATCATCTCGCTCGCGCCGGAAGTGCTCTAGCCGGGGCGGCGATGTCGTAGCGGATGGGCGGTGAGACGCCGCGCGCCCGCCAGTGAATCGAGATACGATCACGGGTCAGCCGGCTTCGCCCGGCTGGAGCCGTGACAACGGCCAAAGGGCAAGGGAAAAGGATACAGAGCGCACATGGCGAATCCGAAAATGAAAGAGCGGAAGCCCCTGCACCTGGCCAAGCTACACGTGCATAAGGGAGACACCGTGCTGGTGCTCGCCGGCAAAGACCGGGGCAAGCGTGGGAAAGTAATCAGCACGGCGCCCCGCGACGGCAAGGTGATTGTCGAGGGCGTCAACATTGCCAAGAAGCACGTGCGAGCGGGCGTGGGGGTCGCCGCGGGCATCATCGAGAAGCCGATGCCACTGCAAGTGTCGAACGTGATGGTCGTCTGCACCGAGTGTGGCGAGCCAACGCGCATTGGGCACGACCGCATCCCTATAGGAGCGGACCAGAAGCCGCGGACGCGCCGCATCTGCAAACGCTGCGGCAAGCCAATTGAAGAGCATACGAGGGACTAAGCCGTGGCTACCACAACCGCAACCGGACTCCGCGCCCGCTATCTGAGCGAAGTCGTGCCTGGACTGCGCAAAGAGTTCGGCTACAAGAACCCGATGCAGGTGCCGGCGCTGCATAAGATCGTGATCAACATCGGCCTGGGCGAGGCGATCCAGAACGCGAAGGCGATCGAGAACGCCCGCCGCGACCTGGCGGATATCACCGGACAGCAGCCCGTCATCACCCGCGCCAAGCGCTCGGTCGCGGCGTTCAAGCTGCGCGAGGGCATGCCGATTGGCGTGATGGTCACGCTGCGCGGCCAGCGGATGTACGACTTCCTGGAGAAGCTGGTGACCCTCGCGCTGCCCCGGCTGCGCGACTTCCAGGGCGTGCCGGCTGACGCTTTCGATGGGCGCGGCAACTACACCCTGGGCATGAGAGAGCAGCTGGCCTTCCCGGAGATTGACTACGACAAGATTGATAAGGTGCGCGGCATGGAGATCACGATTGTGACCACCGCGCGCACCGACGAGGAAGGCCGGCGGCTGCTGGCGCTGATGGGGATGCCCTTCAGCAGGAAGTAGCCCAGGCGCGACGGAGACAGCGCGCCAAACGCTTGAACAGAGAGCGCGCCACGCGCGTCTCCCGATTTTCTGATAATTCACGCGAATCGCGTTATCCGCATAGAAAAGCGGGACAAAGGGCCCGGAAACCGGCGGCGCGCCGAAGCCCGGTCCCTCGCCCTGGAGGGGGCAACGATGGCCAAAAAGTCCATGATCGTCAAGTCCCAGCGCAAGCCCCGGTACTCGACCCAGCAGCATAGCCGCTGCACGATCTGCGGTCGGCCGCGGGCCTACATGCGCAAGTTCGGTCTCTGCCGCATCTGCTTCCGCGAGCGCGCGCTGCGGGGCGAGCTTCCCGGCGTGACGAAGTCGAGCTGGTAGGACGAGGCGAGGAGAACACGCGGCATGAATATGACCGACCCGATCGCGGATATGCTGACCCGCATCCGCAACGCGATCATGGCGCGCCACACGCGCGTCTCGATTCCTTCCTCCAACATGAAGGTCGCCATCGCGCGGATCCTGAAGGAGGAGGGCTTCGTCAAGGATTATCTGGTTGACACGCGGCCAGAGAACCCGCACGGGCCACAGGGGACGATCATCGTGACCCTGCGCTACGTGGACAGGCGCCCGGTGCTGACGCAGCTCAAGCGGGTGAGCAAGCCGGGCCTGCGGGTCTATACACGGCGCGACGCGATTCCGCGTGTGCGCGGTGGCCTGGGCGTGGCGATCATCTCGACGCCCCAGGGCGTCATGTCGGGTCGCAAAGCCTACCAGCTGGGGCTGGGAGGCGAAGTGATCTGCTACGTCTGGTAGGGAGGGTGAATCATGTCTCGTATCGGTCGGGCGCCCATTGCGACGCCAGCCGGTGTGAAGGTTGAGGTGGCGACCGATAATACGGTGACCGTCACTGGCCCGAAGGGCACGCTCACTCGCGCCTTCCCACCCATCATCACGTTTTCTCAAGAGGGCGGGACGATTACCGTCCTGCGCCCGGACGACACCAAGACGAGCAGGTCGCTGCATGGCCTCTCGCGGACGCTGCTGTACAACATGACGCAGGGTGTCAGCAGTGGCTTCACCAAGACCCTGGAGATCAACGGCGTTGGCTACCGCGTGGCCAAGGTGGGCGATCATCTGGTCTTCTCGATTGGCTACTCGCATCCGGTGATGGTCGTTCCGCCCGCAGGCATCACGTTCAACGTGGAGACGCCGACGCGGCTGACGGTGAGCGGGATTGACAAGCAGCTGGTGGGCCAGGTCGCGGCGAACATCCGCGCGATCCGCAAGCCGGAGCCGTACAAGGGCAAGGGCATCAAGTACGCCGATGAGATCATCCGGCGCAAGGCGGGCAAGGCCGGTAAGGTTGGCGGGAAGAAGAAGTAGCCATGATTAAGAAACAGTATGCCAATCAGGCGCGCTTGCGCCGCCACCTGCGCGTGCGCAAGAAGATCGCCGGGGTTACCGCGCGTCCGCGGCTGTGCGTCTTCCGCAGCGCCAACCAGATTTACGCGCAGATCGTGGACGACTCGCAGGGGCGCACACTGGTCGCGGCTTCCTCGCGCGACGCGGACATGGCCGCGATCAAGGCGGCCCCGGTGGCCGGCGGTGAGGGCGAAGAGGCGACGCCTGAGGCGTATCGTGGCATCGAGCAGAACCGCCGCATCCAGCAGGCGTTCAAGGTGGGCCACCTGATCGCGCAGCGCGCGCAGGCGGCGGGCATTACGCGGGTGGTGTTCGATCGCGGCGGCTACATCTATCACGGACGGGTGGCCGCGCTGGCCGATGGGGCCCGCAAGGGCGGCCTCGACTTTTAGGCGCGAGCGCATTCGCTGATCTGAGGAGATCGCACAGACATGCCGAGGATTGACGCAGCGCGGCTCGACCTGAAAGAGACGGTCGTTCAGGTCGCCCGCGTGTCGAAAGTAGTTAAGGGCGGGCGGCGCTTCAGCTTCCGCGCGCTGGTGGTGGTGGGCGACCAGGCCCGCCATGTTGGGGTCGGTATCGGGAAAGCCTCTGAGGTGCCCGAGGCGATCCGCAAGGGTGTCGAGGACGCCAAGAAGAATCTGATCGAGGCGCCGCTGGTCGGGACGACGGTCCCGTTTGAGTCGCGCGGACGCTTCAGGGCCTCTGAGGTGCTGCTGAAGCCGGCGGCTCCTGGCACGGGCGTTATCGCCGGTGGCCCGGTGCGCGCGGTGGTTGAGGCGGTCGGCATCCGTGACATTCTCACGAAGTCGCTGGGCAGCCCGAACGCGGTCAACACCGTCATGGCGACGATGGAGTGCCTGGGCAACCTGCGCTCGTATGAGGTGGAAGCCGCTCGCCGTGGCCGCACGGTGCGCGATCTGGTCGGCGCGCGCCGCGCGGCGCAGATCGCTGAGGCGAACGCGGCGGCGGAAGCGGTGTTCGCCGCTGCTCCACGCGAGGAGCGTGGCGAGCGTGGCGAGCGTGGTGGTCGCGGTG
>JAKAIY010000061.1 GCA_021814145.1 Chloroflexota bacterium | reverse complement strand
ATCACGCAGGGAAGGGCCACGAGCGGCGCCCACCCCGCGCACGGCCACAGCTCGGCCCAGCGCCGCCAGCGCGCTGCGCCTCTACAACACACTCTCCCGCCAGGTCGAGAGAATCATCCCCAGCGAGCCGGGGCGTCTCCGCATGTATAGCTGTGGCCCAACCGTCTACCGCTATATCCACATCGGCAACCTGCGCACCTTCACCATGGCCGACTGGATCCGCCGCGCGCTTACCGCCCAGGGCCTGAGCGTCACCCACGTCAAGAACATCACCGATGTCGGTCACATGCGGCAGGAGCGCCTCGACCGTGGCGAAGACAAGATGATCGCGCAGGCGCTCAAGGAGGGCCGCACACCCTGGGAGATCGCCACGTTCTACACCGAAGCCTTCCATCGCGACGAAGAGCGGCTCAACATTCTCCCCGCTGATGTCTATCCGCGCGCCACCGACCATATCCCAGAGATGATCGCCATGACCCAGCGCCTGCTGGAGCGCGGGTTCGCTTACGAGGTGGATGGCAACGTCTTCTTCTCGGTCGCCGCGTTTCCGCGCTACGGCGAGCTGAGCGGCAACTTGCTGGAGTATCTCGGTCAAGGCCAGCACACCACCAACGAGAACGATCCGCTCAAGCGCGCGCCCGAGGACTTCCCACTCTGGAAAAAGGCCGAGCCGGGCCGCCTGATGTCATGGGATAGCCCGTGGGGGCGCGGCTTCCCCGGCTGGCACATCGAGTGCAGCGCGATGAGCGCGAAGTACCTCGGCCCCCAGTTCGACCTGCACACCGGCGGCGTGGACAATATCTTCCCGCACCATGAGGACGAGCGCGCGCAGAGTGAGGCCGCCAGCGGCGAGCGCTTCGTCCGCTACTGGATCCACGGCCAGCATTTGCTGGCTGATGGCTTGAAGATGGCCAAATCCACTGGCAACGCCTATACCCTCTCCGATGTGGAGGCGCGCGGGTTCGAACCGCTGGCCCTGCGCTACTTCTTCACCACCGCCAAGTATCGCAGCCGCATCAACTTTACTTTCCGCGCGCTGCGCGCGGCGCAGACCTCGCTGCGACGCCTGCGCGAGCGCGCCTGGGCGCTCTACCGCGCGTGCGATGGCCAGCCAGCCGCCAGTGAGACCGCGCGCGCCAGCGAGGGGTACGCGCGCTTCCTCGCCGCAGTCAGCGACGACCTCAACATGCCTGTGGCGATGAGCGCCGTCCATGCCGCCATGCGCGATGAGACCCTGCCAGCCGCCGCGCGCCTGGGGCTGCTCTACGCCTGCGATGAGGTCCTCGGCTTCGGCTTCGCGGACGAACTGGCCGCCCGCGCGGAATCTGGCGATGGCTGGCGCACGGCTGGCGCGCCGGCGGAGGTCGCCGTTCTCGCCCGCGAGCGCCAGGCGCTGCGCGCGGCCCGTGACTACGCCGCCGCCGACGCCGTGCGCGCACGCATCGCGGAGGCGGGCTACGCCATTCAGGATACCCGCGAAGCGCCGCTCGACTGGCGTCTCACGCCGCGCGATGACGATGAGCCGACGATCAGCTCCTCTGGTGACGCGCCTAACCGCCTGCGTGAGCCAGACCGCCACGCCTTCTCGGTCGCGCTGCTGTCGCACAACAGCGAGGACGATCTGCGCCGCTGTATCGAGAGCGTCGCGCGCAACGCCCGTGGCCGCGACATCGAGCTCGTGCTGCTCGACAACGGCTCAACAGACGGGACGCTGGCCTATCTCAAGCGCATCAAGCGCGACGGCGGGGTGAACGGGCTGCCGGCTCAGGTCTTTCTCGCCGATCATGACATGGGCTTCGCGGCGGGCCGCAACGCCCAGTTCCACGCCAGCCTTGGCCATATCATCGTCCAGATTGACACCAGCATCGAGGTCAACGGCGATATCTGGACGCCTGTCGAAGACCTGCTCTCTGATCCCACTATCGGGGTTGTCGGCCCGTATGGGCTTGTCACGGAGGACCTCAAGGAGTTTCAGGAGAGCGCGGGGCCAGACGTGGACGCCATCGAGGGCTACCTGATGGCCTTCCGCCGCGCGACGCTGCTGGAGGTTGGCCCCGCCGACGAGAAGTTCCGCTTCTACCGCCTGATGGATATTGATTACAGCTTCGAGTTCAAGAAATCAGGCTACCGCGCGGTAGCCAGCCAGCGCGTCGCGGAGCGCGTCATCAAGCACGATCACCGCGAGTGGTATAGTCTCACCGAGGAGGAGCGGGCGATCAAGAGCAAGAAGAACTTCGATATCTTCCGCCGCCGCCGCCACCACTGCGAGAGCCTGCTGGTGATGAACTACACTCCCGGCCAGCGCGCGCCCTGGGGCCACGATCACGAGATCAGCGCGGGCGGCGCGATTGACTCACGCTTCGAGCATGCCCCGGCGGGCGAGGGCGAGCATACGCACGAGCACAAGCACTGGCCCGATCATTCCCACACCCATCCGCACACGCACCGGCCCGCGCTTCAGTGGTTCGGGGCAGGCGCGCTGGCGACCTATGTCCCCAGCTTCGCGGATGACGATAGCGACCACTGAGCGGGCGGCGCCGCGCGGAGAAAGGCGGAAGAACAATGGCAGAGCGACGGCAAGGCGCGGAAGGCGCGCTCGCCCTGGTCGGATCAGGTGAATACACGGACGCCATGCTGGAGGCGGATGAGGCGCTGCTGGCCACGGTCGGCGGCGCGCGCGGGGCCAGCGTCGTCCTGCTGCCAACCGCCTGCGGGCTGGAGCCGGACAGCCCCGCCTACTGGAACAATCTGGGGCTGACCCATTTTCGCAAGCTTGGCGTTTCCGATATCCGCCCCACACTGATCCTCGACAGGGCCAGCGCCAGCGATCCCCAGCAGATCGCGTCGCTGCGTGACGCCAGCTTCTACTATTTCTCCGGCGGCGATCCGCGCCACGTCATCGAGTCCATGCGCGGCACGCCCGCCTGGGAGGTCATCGCCGAAGCCCAGCGCGCGGGCGCCGTGCTGGCGGGGTGCAGCGCGGGCGCGATGGCGATGAGCGGCTACACCCTGCCTGTGCGCGGTCTCATCACTGGCCTGGCGACGGGCGCGCCTGGGGACTGGACGCCCGCGCTGGCCACTGTGCCGCGCGTCGCCGTCTTCCCGCACTTCGACCGCCTGCCAGGCGCCCTGAGCGAGCCCATGATGCGGCGGCTGAGTCACGCCGCGCCCATTGGCGTCGCGCTGGTCGGCGTGGATGAGGATACCGCGCTCGTCCGCCTCGACCCGCCCAGTGAGACTGGCGGCTCCTGGCGTGTCATGGGCCGCCAGAGCGTCCATGTCTACCGTCGCGACGCCATGCCACTGCGCCTGCGCGCGGGCGAGGAGGTCACGCTCTGACGGGAGCGTGGGCGCCGCGCCATTCTCGCCTTCTTTTTCGCTCTATACTATAGACAGACATGGTGGAGCGCGCGGCGCCGTGCGCTCCACGCCTTCTCAAAGCATGGGTCTGGAACAGCGAGGCGAGATATGAGCGCGCCTATCTCATCCGGCGCGAAGGAAAGCGCGCCAGCGGACGCCAACGCCGGAGCCGCGCTGGCGCCACGTCTCTTCGGCTCGAAGCGGGGCGCGCTACCTGGCTTCACCGGGCTGGACCAGCCGCGCGAGGATATTCTGCGCGCCTGTATCCGCTGTGGCTACTGCCTGCCCACCTGCCCCACCTACCTGGAAACCTTCAGCGAGGCGTCGTCGCCGCGCGGGCGCATCAGGCTGATTCAGGCCGTCGCCGATGGCGTCCTCAGCGTCACAGACCCCGGCTTCGTCGAGCAGATGTACCAATGCCTGGACTGTCGCGCCTGCGAAGCCGTCTGCCCGTCTGGCGTGCGCTACGGCCAGCTTGTCGAGACGGCGCGCACGCAGATCGAGCGCGCTCGCGCCCGCTCCACGCGCCGTCTGGGAGTGGCGCGCGCCGGGTGGCGGCGCCTGGCCCGCGCGGCGGCGCTGGATGGCGTCTTTGGCGACCTCAGCCGGGTGCGACTGGCGGGCGCCGCCGTGCGCCTCTACCAGCGTTCAGGCGCGCGGCGGCTGGCGCGGGCCAGCGGCGCGCTCGACCTACTAGGCCTGCGCGACGCCGAAGCGATGCTGCCTGACCTCTCCGCGACTCCCGTCATCCCGCGCGGCGAGGTCTACCCCCCGCTGCCCGGCGTCGAGCGGCGCGGGCGCGTCGCGCTGCTCACCGGCTGCGTCATGGGGTCTGTCTTCCCGGAGACCGACCGCGCCACCATCCGCGTCCTCTGCGCCAATGGCTATGAGGTTGTCACCCCCAGCGGCCAGCAGTGCTGCGGCGCGCTCGCCGTCCACTCCGGCGATCTGGACCGCGCCCGCATGCTCGCATGCGGCAACATCGCCGCCTTCGAGGCCAGCGGCGCCGATCTGGTCATCTCCAATGCCGCTGGCTGCGGCTCGGCGCTGAAGGACTATGGCGAGTTCCTGGCGCATGACCCCGCATGGGCCGAGCGCGCCCACGCCTTCTCCGCCTGTGTGCGCGACGCGACCGAGCCACTGGCTGACCTCCTGCGCCACGACCAGCTCAATACCAGTTTCGAGCGCACACCCTTGCGCGTCACCTATCAGGAGCCATGCCACCTGGCCCACGCCCAGCGCATCACCGCCCAGCCACGCGCGCTGCTGCGGGCGATCCCTGGCGTCGAGCTGGTCGAGATGGCGGAGAGCAGTGTCTGCTGCGGCAGCGCGGGCGTCTACAACCTCTTGCGGCCCGATATGGCGGGCGCGCTCGGCGCCCGCAAGGCGCGGAACACGCTGGCCACAGGCGCGCAGGCGGTCGTCACCGCCAACCCCGGCTGCGCGCTCCAGCTCCGCGCCGAGCTCAACCGCGCGGATTCCGCGCTGCCCGTCCTGCACATCATGGACCTGCTCGACGCCGCCTACCGTGGCCGCGACCCGCTGCTGTCCGCCCTCTGAGGAGCGCAACCCCTCCAGGAGCCCGCGCGATGTCGCGCATCAGGAGGTTGCGGATGAAAAAACCGGCGTTCTCACTCGCAAGCTACAAGGACCCGGCGACGGTTGAGCTGGTGAACGAGACCGATCACAAAACACTCGCCATCTGGGCGATGGAGTGCGCCGAGCGCGTCATGCCCTACTTCGAGGAACGATTCCCCCAGGACCAGCGCCCCCGGCAAGCGCTCGAAACGCTTCAGGCGTGGATCGAGACGGGGATGTTCAAGATGGCGGTGATACGCAAGGCGTCGCTCGACGCGCATGCGGCCGCTCGTGACGTTGGCGAGGATAACGCCGCGCGCTCGGCTGCTCATGCGGCGGGCCAGGCGGTGGCGACCGCGCACGTTCCCCTGCATGCGCTTGGCGCGGCGAACTATGCCTTGCAGGCGATCTACAGGGCCAGCGCCCCTGAAAACGCCGCTGCCGCGATAGCCAGTGAACGAGACTGGCAGCTCCAGCGCCTGCGTGATTTACGGGGTCATTACGAACCGCGCGATTCAGGGAGATAGCTTTGGCTGGCGGCGCCCGTCACGGCCTGGGTGAGGGACACGCGCGGACGCCGCTCCGTTGCGCGTATACTGTCCTGGCGGCTCGTGACAAACCAGGAGAGGACGCGTCCACAATGAGCGACCAGCGCCATGTCGAAGCCGGCCCTATGGGCCAGCATAAAACGGACAAGGAATATCTGGCCACGCGGCAGTATCGCGACGCCAGCAACCTCAACGCGCGCGGGTCGCTGCACGCCCGCTTCGGGACCAATCCCTACCCCTGGTTCCGCTGGCTCTTCGATCAGGTACTCGCCATCGCCCCGGCGGAGGCGCGCATCCTGGAGGTAGGTTGCGGCCCGGCTGGCCTCTGGCTCGAAAATCTCGACCGGCTGCCCTCCGGCTGGCGCGTAACGCTCACCGATCTCTCTGAAGGGATGGTCGCCACCGCTCGCGAGCGGCTCACAGCGGCGGGCGCGCCTGAGGGAATCTTCACCATCCAGACCACCGATATTGAGAGCCTGCCCTTCGCGGACGCTAGCTTCGATGTCACCATTGCCAACCACATGCTCTACCACGTGCCTGACCAGCCCAAGGGGCTCAGCGAGCTACAGCGCGTCCTGCGGCCCGGCGGCGCGCTGCTGGCCGCCACCAACGGCCAGGACAACATGCGCGAGCTGGATGACGTGCTCGCTGGCTTTATCTCGGAGCAGGACAAACAGTGGAAAGCGAGCTTCCGCCACCCTTTCAAGCTGGAGAACGGCCCCGAGCAGATTGCGCCTTTCTTTGACGCCATCGAGACGCTTCTGTTCGAGGACAGTCTGCGCGTCACCGACGAGGACGCGCTGCTGGCCTACTGCCTCTCGATAGACATTCCCAGCCTGCGTGAGCCTGCCCAGCAGGCCACTCTCGCCGCCCGCATTCATGAGCGCATGGCCGCGCAGGGCGGCGTCTTCACCATCACCAAGAGCGTTGGCTCCTTCATCGCTCGCGCCCGACCAGAGGCGTAGCTACGCCGCGTAGGAGCGGCCGCGCCAGGGGACGGTCGCGCCGCGCAGCCTGCGCCAGAAGGAGCGCGCGATGATGAACGTGAAGATCGCGCCGCCAAGGGGATGCGTCCAGCCGTAGCGCAGCGGGATGCCAAGTTGATGGTCAAGGTAGGCGCGGTAGGCCAGCGCCGCCGCGACCGGCGTGGCTCCTGACGCCGCCAGCGCCGGCTTGCGCCGCAGCAGCCCCAGCGCCAGCGCCACGAACGGCCATACCGTCACCACCGGCAGGCCAACGATGAAGATCGGGAACAGCCACGCGCCACCCCTGCTACCAGCCGCCGCGTTCTTGCCCCAGCCGTTGACGTGCTCCCGCAGCGAGTGATACATGCGCACGCTGACCAGTCCGCGCCCATCCACAAAGCGCAGCCTGCCGCCCGAGCGCTTCACTACGCGCGCCAGCGCCAGATCATCCACAACCGACGCCCGCAGCTCATCTGTGTCATAGCCGCCCACGCGCTCATACATCGCCCGCTGGATCAGCAGGTACTGGCCGTTGGCGATGGCGATTGGGATGCGCGGATTGTTCACCAGCGCCGGCGGATACTGCGCCGAGATGCCCATATAGGCGATGGGCATCAGCGTGCGGTTCCAGAAGTCGGGAAGCTCCTGCGTCGTGCCGATGGTAAAGAGATCGGCGCCCTCGCTCAGCGCGCGGGTGACGGCGGAGCGCAAGGCGGTCGGCATGTGGCGGGTGTCGGCGTCGGTAAAGAGCAGCCACTCGCCCGACGCGATCTGTGTCCCGGCATGCAGCGCATGTGGCTTGCCCGCCCAGCCAGGCGGCAGCTCTTCCAGCCGCGCCACGCGCAGCCGCCGCTGGCCTTCCGGTGTGCGCGCCAGCCGGGCGAGGATGGTGGGCGTGGCGTCGGTCGAGCCGTCGTCCACCACGATCACCTCGAAGTTGTCGTAGTCCTGCGCCAGCAGCGAGGTGACGCACGCCTCGATGTTGCGCTCCTCGTCGCGCGCGGGGATAATCACGCTGACACGCGGCGAGCCGCTCAGGCTAGCGTCCTCACCAGCATGCGGTCGGCGCGGAGGCAGTGGGCGCAGCGGCGCGGCGCTATGCCAGTCCGCCACCGATTCCGCCAGCATGCCCAGGTGAAATACGCTCGCCACCGCCGACGCGCCCCAAAGCGTCGCCTTCGCCACCCACCGATTCGGCCACGACATAGCAAACCAGCTCTCTCCGCGATACACTGTCCATACAAAGGATTCTAGCGATTCAGGAGCCGCCACGTCACGCCTGCTGTATTCCAGGCCCCCGAAGGCGAGAATTCGCTATTTTGCGGGCTTTAAACATCCATCCTGGTTTTCAACGCGGTTCAGGAGGAGAATCCCAACATGCCTACGCGCATTGACCATGTTATTCTCGCCGGGCCAGACCTTGACGCGCTGGAGGAATCCTTCACGCGCATGGGCTTCTACGTCACGGGGGGCGGCGAGCACCCTCATCTGGGGACGCGCAACCGTATCATCATCCTGGATGAGAGCTACATCGAGCTGCTGGCCGTCGCCGATCCCGACCGCGCCTCGCCCGCGCTCCAGAAGTTCATCGCTGGCGGTGGTGGCTGGATTGGCTACGCCCTGCAATCCAGCGACATCGCCGCCGAGACAGCCGCTATGCGCGCGCGTGGCGTAGACGCGCGTGGCCCTGTGCCAGGCCGTCTCGTCGCGCCTGACGGCTCCGCCCGCGGCTGGGGCGTGACCATGATCGGCGCCGATGACCTCTGGCAGGCGGCGTTCCCTCTCCCATTCCTCATCCAGCATGACACCACGGGTGAGACCCACCGCCGCGAGCTTGTCGGCGCTGGCGGCATAGCGCCTCACCCGAACGGCGCGTCCCATCTGATGGGCGTGCGCATCACGTGTCCCGACGTTGAGCGTCTCGCCGCCCGCTATCAGGCCGCCTTCAACTTCGCGGGCTCCTTCGCCCGCTCACAGTACGAGGGCGTCGAGAATGTCAGCGCCAACTTCGCGCTGGAAGGCGGCGAATCCATCCAGCTCAGCCAGGCGCCCGCCAGCGGCATGAGTGTGCGCGTGCGCGTCGCCAGGCCCACCGCCATTGAGGAGCTTCACTGGCAAACAGCGGTTTCCGTGACCCGCGCGACGCGCACCCTCACTATCAGCATTCCCGGCGTCAACGCCGAGATAAGCTATACTTCCAGCCGCTGATCGGCGCGGGGCGCAAACAGGCGCGGGGCGTGACATTTCAACACGCCCCGCGCCTGTCCGCGCGCCCGCGATTATCCCCCTGCTCCCGCGGAGAGCGAGGCCAGGGGCGCGGTTACCCCGCCAGCTCGCGGCGCTGATCTTCCAGCCGCGCCAGCGTGTCGGCGTGCGCAGCCAGCGTATCGCGCTCCTTCTGGACAACCTCCGGCTTGGCGCGCGTGACGAACTGCTCGTTCGCCAGCATCTTGCGCGAGCGCTCGACCGCTGCGCGAGCCTCCTCGATCCGCGCGTCCAGCCGCGCCAGTTCCCGCTCGACGTCGAACAGATCGGCGACTGGGACGTAGATTTCGACGCCGCCCGCGACCAGCGCCATCGCCCGCGACGGCTTCTCCGCCAGCTTGCGCTCAATGGCAGGCGGCTCGGTCATCGCCAGCCGCTCGATCAGCCCCGCCTGCTGGCGCAGCAGCGCCGTGCGCTTGCCGCCCGCCATCAGCGCCGCGACGCGGTTCAGCTTCGGGAGCCCCTGCTCATCGCGCGTATCGTTGATGCGCTTGCGCATATCGCGGATACTCGTGATGATCTCTTGGAGCAGCGCGAAGTCGTCCTCCGCCGCCGTGTCAGAGAGCGCCGCCATCGTCGCGCCATCCAGCGACGGCCACGAGGCGATGATCAGCGCCGAGGCGGGCCGCTCCTCCGCGGGCGTGTCGCTCCAGAGATGCTGCCAGATTTCCTCGGTCAGGAACGGCATGAACGGATGCAGCAGCCGTAGCGCGGTATCCAGCGCCGAGCGCAGGATGTGCGCCGTGCCCGCGCGCAGCCTCGGCTCCTGGAGTTGCCCCTTGGCGACCTCCAGATACCAGTCGCAGTACTCCGACCAGATGAAGTCGAAGATGCGCCGCCCGGCTTCGCCGAATTGGTACTCCTCCATCAGCTGTGTGACATCATCCGTCAGCCGCGCCAGACGGCTCAGGATCCAGCGGTCCGCCAGCGTCCTGGGCCGCAGCGACGCCAGCGGCGGGATGCCACCCGCGATGCCCTCGGTCTGCCCAATGACGAAGCGCGAGGCGTTCCAGATCTTGTTGGCGAAGTTCCGGTTCCCAAGGATGCGGTTCATGTCCAGCTTGGTGTCATTGCCTGGCGTGCTGCTCGTCGTCAGGGTGAAGCGCAGCGCGTCAGACCCATACTGATCCATGACCTCGATTGGGTCAATGCCGTTGCCCAGCGACTTGCTCATCTTCCGTCCCAGCTTGTCGCGAACAAGCCCGTGGAGGTAGATGGTGTGGAATGGCGCGACGCCCATGAAGTGCGTGCCAGCCATCATCATCCGGGCGACCCAGAAGAAGATGATGTCGTAGCCCGTCTCCAGAACGCTCGTCGGATAGTAGCGGCGCAGGTCCGCCGTATCCTCCGGCCAGCCCAGCGTGCTGAAGGGCCACAGCCACGAGCTGAACCAGGTATCGAGAACGTCGGGATCCCGCTCCAGGTTGACGCTGCCGCAACTCGCGCAGGCGGTTGGGTCCTCGCGCGCGACGGTAATCTGCCCGCAGTCGCCGCAGTACCACGCCGGGATGCGATGGCCCCACCAGAGCTGGCGCGAGATGTTCCAGTCGCGGATATTCTCCATCCAGTCGGTGTAGGTCTTGGTGAAGCGCGGCGGGACGATCTTCGTCTGCCCGTAGCGGACAGCGTTGAGCGCGGGCGTCGCTAGCGGCGTCGTCCTGACCCACCACTGCATCGAGATCAGCGGCTCGATGACCGTCTTGCAGCGCTCGCAGTGGCCCAGCGGGATGGTGTAGTCCTCTTCGTGGTCCAGCAGGCCCAGCCGCTCCAGCTCCGCCTTGAGGTTCTTGCGCGCCTCGTAGCGGTCCTGCCCAGCGAACGGACCAGCCTCAGGCGTCATCTTCGCCTCGAAGTCAATGACCTGGATGCTGGGCAGCTTGTGGCGCTGGCCGATCTCGAAGTCGGTCGGGTCGTGCGCGGGCGTGACCTTGACCGCGCCCGTGCCGAAGTTCTGGTCAACCGCTTCGTCGGCGATGATCGGAATGCTGCGGTTCATGACCGGGACGAGCGCATGGCGCCCGATCAGGGCCTTGTAACGCTCATCCTCCGGGTTGACAGCGATGGCCGTATCGCCCAGGATCGTCTCGGGCCGGGTCGTCGCGACCATGATGTAGCCCGCCTCCGCCTCACCTTCCGCTGGCTCCAGCGGATAGCGGACGTAGGTCAGCAGCCCTGGCGTGTCCTCCGTCTCGACCTCCAGATCGGAGATCGCGCTCATGCAGCGCGGACACCAGTTAATGATGCGCTCGGCGCGGTAGATCAGCCCTTCCTCATAGAGGCGAACAAAGACCTCGCGGACCGCGCGCGACAGCCCCTCATCCAGCGTGAAGCGCTCGCGCTCCCAGTCGCAGGAGACGCCCAGCCGCCGGTGCTGGTTCTGGATGTTGCTCTTGTATTGCCTGACCCACTCCCAGACGCGCGCAACGAACGCTTCGCGGCCCAGCGCGTGGCGGTTCGTGCCCTCTTTGGCAAGCTGCTTTTCAACGACCGTCTGCGTGGCGATACCGGCGTGGTCCTCGCCGGGAACCCACAGCGTCTCATCGCCCAGCATGCGGTGATAGCGGATCATGATGTCTTCGAGCGTCGCCGTGATGGCGTGGCCCAGGTGCAGCATGCCCGTGACGTTGGGCGGCGGCATGCTGATGACAAATGGCCGCCGGTCGGGGTTCTTGCCCGGGCGCGGGCGGAAATAGCCGTTCGACTCCCACCATTGATAGCGCGCCTGCTCGACCGCCTGCGGGTCGTAAGCCTTGGGGATCTGGTCCAGCCGCCGGGTTGTCGTCTCCTCTTGGAGTGTCATGAGATGATGCCCTTTCCTCCAGCAAAAAAGCGCCTTCCCCGTGTCAAGGACGAGGGAAGGCGCTCGTGGTTCCACCTTGCTTCGCGGGGCGCGCCGGGGAGTTGATCGGACGATCAGGGCATAGCCAGCGGCCGCCGCCTCAAGCTGCGCGATAACGGGCGCTTCCCGCGCGGGGCTAGCGGCGTAGTCATCGCCGCTCACCTCACGGGCTGACCGGGTCACTTCAGCGGGCCTCGTCGCGGACGCTTCCACCTAAGCGCGCCCGTCTCTGAACCAGCGGCTTCTCGCCTACTCCTCCCGGCCTTTGCCATATAGTACCAGTCAGTATATCTCGTCGAACGCGCCCTGTCAAAAAATCGGACGGAAAACCGGGCAAAGCGCCTCGCTCCGGCGCTTACTTCACCAGCGCCCCCAGCCCCGCGTCCAGTTTCTTCTGGTCGAGCTGGCCGACGATCTCGTAGACAACCTTGCCCTGGCTGTTGATGAAGAAGGTGTCGGGCACGCCGATCAGCTTGTAGGCCACCACCGTCTGGTCGGTCGGCGCGAGGCCCGCGAGGTAGGTGAGGTGATGCTGCTGGAGGAAGGCGATCCCGTCCGCCTGTGAAGTCTCCAGCGCCACACCGACAAACGCCACCCCTTTCGGCTGATACTGGCTGTAGGCGCTCGCCAGCAGCGGGGCCTCGGCCTGGCAGGGAATGCAGGAGGCCTCCCAGACATTCATTACGACCGGATGACCGCGCAAACTCGCCAGCGTCACCGTCTGGCCCAGCGGCGCGCCTGTCCACGCCGTCAGCGTCAGGTTAGGCGCGACAGCGCCAACCATCGTCGGCGTCGGGGCCTTTGGCGCCTGCTTCGCCACCTGGTTGGCGCTGATAATGCGCGAGACGAGCAGCGCGCCCAGCCCGATCACCACCGCGATCGTCACCACGATCCCCGCGATGCGGGCCAGCGGCGCGCGTGAAGAGATGGCAGGCGCCTGGGACGATGCCGGCGAATCCACACACGCCTCCTTCTCCAGCCGCTATGAACCTACTTGCTCGCCAGCAACGTCGAGAGATCGCCCGCCAGCGCCTTCGAGTCGAACCCGCCGATGAAGATCATGCGCTCAATCCCGCTCTGGTCTACCAGGAAGAGCGCCACCGTATGATTCACATCGGTCGGCGTGGGGATAACTTCGATGTGGAAGCTATCCCATACCGGCTTGAGCTCCTGCTGTGTTCCCAGCAGCACTTTCACCGGCAGCGTCACGTTGTTCTTCTTCATGAAGTCTGTGACGTCAGTTGGTGTGTTGGTGGGGTTGACGCTGATGATGATCCACTCGACCTGCGCGGCTTTCTCCGCCCCCATGAACGTCGCCGTCTGCTGGAGCATCGCGGCGATGATCGGGCATTCCTGCGTGCAGGTCATGTCCATGAACGTGATGATCGCCGGATGACCGCGCAAGGATTGTGTCGTCACGACCGCGCCGCTCTGGTCCTTCAGGCTGAAGGCTGGCGTCGTGTCATGCAGCGGCGTTCCGCCCGTCAGCGCCGGAGTGGCGGAGGGGGAGGAGGCGGACGATCCACCGCCCGCCTCACGCGCCACCTGCTGATGGATCAGCGCCACCGCGCCGACCAGCGCTACCAGCGCGATCACGATAATGCGTGAAATGTTGCGTAACTGCATGCGCTGTGTCCCCTGCGCGCGCCATCATCGCCTGGCCGCGACGCGCGGAGCCTAGCGGAAGACGTGATCCAGCACCATCGCGGCGAAGATCAGCGCGAGATAGTAGTTCGAGAACCAGAAGACTGTGCGAGCTTCCTTCAGCGTGCGCACACGCATCAGGCGGACGGTCAGGTAGAACAGCCCGCCACCCAGCAGCAGCGCCGACGCCAGATAGAAGTAGCCCATCGCGTGAATGACGAACAGCGCGAGCGTTGTCGCCACCAGCAACACAGTATACAGCACAATCTGCCTGTAGGTTTCAGTCTCGCCCTTCACGACTGGCAGCATGGGCACCCCGGCGCGCGCGTAGTCCTTCTTCAGCACCAGCGACAGCGCCCAGAAGTGCGGCGGCGTCCACATGAAGATCACGGCGAACATCCAGAACGCGGCCCAGCTCAGCGTGCCAGTCGCCGCCGCCCAGCCCACCAGCACTGGCACAGCGCCCGCCGCGCCGCCGATCACGATATTCTGCGTGCTCGTGCGCTTGAGCCACATCGTGTAGACCAGCACGTAGAACAGGATCGCCGAGACCGCCAGCGACGCCGCCAGCAGATTGACGAAACCCGCCAGGATGATGAACGAGAGCGCGCCGATAACAATGCCAAAGATCAGCGCGTGCAGGTCCGAGATACGGCCAGCGGGAAGCGCCCGCGCCCTTGTGCGGCTCATCAGGCCGTCAATGTCGCGGTCGTAATAGCAATTGATCGCGTTGGCGCTGCCGGCGGCGAACGCGCCACCAAGCAGCGTCGCGAGCGTTACTTTGAGTGACGGCAGCCCGTCACCAGCGACCGCCATCGAGGCAAGCGTCGTCCCAAGCAAGAGGACGGTAACGTGCGGCTTCATCAGCCCGATATAGCTGGAGAGAACCGTACGCCAGGTCGCGACGGCGCGCTGTGTAGCGACACTCGCGGTATCCACGGGCGTCGCGGTGCTGACGTGTTGCATGCGAGAGACTCTCTTTCGCGCAGGGCGTCACCGGGCCGGCGCCCGGGCGATGAGCGGGTGTGTCGGTATATCAAATATGTCAGGATCGAGGCGCGCCTTTGATGGGCCAGCTTCCCGGCGCGGCGCGCGTGGCCATGGAAAAGCGGCGATCGAACTTCAGGCTGTTGGTGACGCCTGGGTGGTCCGTTCACTGGCCAGCGCCAGCGCCAGCTGGTCGGCCTCGCGCTCGGACTTGCGCTCCACCTCCAGGAGCCAGAGCCCTATCGCCGTCATGATGCAGGAAATGAAGATGGCGGTATCCGCGACGTCCATTACCGCGCCCGCGATATGCTGGTCAATGATCGCCGAGATCATGTCAGACGTGCGCGGCAGGTTCGCGTAGTAGGGGTAGCTAGGCGTCGTGCTGAACATGAACGCCCAGCCCAGCACATTTCCCCACATCGCCGCCAGGAAAAAGTAAGCCGCCTGGGCCAGTGGCCCGATGCGCGGCTTGAACGGCAGCGACGGGATGAACTGCGACCAGAAGACCAGGCCTCCGAAGATGAAGCAGATGTGCTCGAAGGCATGGATGACTTCATTCTCGGTCGCGATGTCATACAGCGCGGGAAGATGCCAGACGCTGAACAGCATGACGAATGTCAGCCAGGAGGCCGCCGGGCGCCGGAAAAAATTCACCAGCGTCTCGAACAGCCGGACTGGCCATCCCTGCCGCACGAGCCACCCCGCCGCGACGCGGCGCCCCTTGAGCGGGATGCCGCGCCACATGATCATCAGTGGCTCGCCCAGCAGCAGAAGTGGAGCCGCCACAAGCGCCAGCAGCTCGTGCTGAAGCATGTGGACCCACAGATATTGATCGGCCCAGTCATCAATCGGTGAGTTGAGTGTGAAGAGGATCACGACCAACCCCAGCGCGAAGAGCGCCGTGCGCCAGGAGCGCAGGTGGCGTCCCAGGCCATGCGAGCGCATGTAGCTCGCGCCTCGCCAGTAGAGCGCGGCGGAGATCACCAGGCCGATGATAACCGTCGGATCATATGGCCACTGCGCAAGCGACGTGAGAAACGCTGAGAGATTCACTGGAACGCCACCTTTCGCTTCCCGCCTGGCGGCGGGATAGCGCGACCGCTATGATAACGGGAACGGGCCTAGTGCAGCGGTCCGGGCAGCATGATCGGCAACAGCCAGCCGACGACGCCGAACAGCACTGTCCAGTACCAGTAATACCCGATCGTTGTGATGCCGAGATGCCGCTCGGCGGTATACCGTCCCTGCAGGGTCCGGACCGTGAGACCGATCACGAAAATCAGGCCGAACAGCAGGTGGTAGATATGGTAGCCGGTGAACAGCACGTACATGCTGGCGAAGCCACCCGCGCTCTGCGTGAACGGCAGATGCCCCATGTAATAGATGTTCCCGAAGATTGACGCGAACCAGAGCAGCGCCGCGAGCACGATGCCCAGTTTGGTCAGGCCAGTCTTGCCGTTGCGCACGCTCACATGCGCCAGAATATAGAACAGGCCACTCGCCACGAGGATCGCGATCAGCGCTGTCGGGATCGCCTGATCAACGTTCTGCGTGCCCTCGGGGAACCACTGGTCGTTGACATTCGCCGCACGCAGGAAAACATAGGCCGACACCATGAACAGCGCGAACATGACGTCGCACAGCACGTAGAAAAACATGCCGATGCGGACCTTGCGATCGTCGTCAATATGGCTGGCGTGGCTGGACTCCCCGTGGGTAGCTCCACCTAGGGATACTTCCATTGCAAGCCTCTCTCGTCTTGAAGAAATCTCGCCGTACTCGCCCGCGAGGCGGGCGGCGTCACCCGCCGCCCCCTCCCGGACCAACTAGCGCCCAACCGGCGCGCTAGCCAAGAACCTGTCCGGTCTGCACGCCTGGAGCCGGAGCGCCAGCCGGTCGCGCAGGCTCGCCGTAGTTGTACGGACCCTCGCGGATGACCGGAATCTCCTCGAAGTTCTCCAGCGGCGGCGGCGTCGGGATCGCCCATTCGAGCGTCTTGGCGCCCCAGGGATTCGCCTCTGTGCACTTCTCACCCGCGATCCACGAGTAGATCACGTTGTAGAAGAAGAGGATGAACGACGCGCCCAGCAGGTACGCCGAGATGCTGGTGAAGAAGTTCGCGCCGGCGAAGATCGGCGAGTAGTCCGCCACGCGGCGCGGCATGCCTTCCAGGCCGGTGTAGAACAGGCCGAGGAAGGTAGTGTTGAAGAAGATGGTGATGCCCCAGTAGCTGATCCAGCCCATCTTCTCATCCAGGAAGCGCCCGGTCATCTTGGGGAACCAGTAGTAAATGCCGCCCAGGAAGCCGAACACCGCGCCACCCATCATCGTGTAGTGGAAGTGCGCCGTTACAAACATGCCGCCATGCAGCTGCACGTCCGCTGGCACGTCCGACAGATACACGCCGGTGATGCCGCCGATCAGGAAGTTCCAGATGAACGAGAAGCAGTAGGCCATCGGGATGGTCATCCAGAGCTTGCCGCGCCAGATCGTGCCCAGCGCCACCAGGAAAACCAGGCCCGTCGGGACCGAGATCAGCTCGGTGGTGGCCATGTAGAAGCCACGCAGCTCAGGCAGCCAGCCGGAGACGAACTCGTGGTGCGCCCAGACCAGGAAGCTGCACACCACGACGCCATACATGCCCAGAATAGCCGTCTTGTAGCCGAAGAGCGGCTTGCGCGAGAAGACCGAGAGCGCATCCATCACGAAGCCGAACGCCGGCAACACGATCAGGTACACCTCAGGGTGTCCGAAGAACCAGAAGAGGTTCTGCGAGAGCCAGGCGCTGCCGCCGCCGATCGTCGAATAGCTGCCAGCATAGTCGCCCGCGGTCGCCGCGTAGAAGAAGCTCGTGCGGAATACCCGGTCAAGCGCGATCATCACCAGATCAACGGTGAAGGAGCTTGTGCCCAGCGCCGAGATAACAGACGCCGCGATCACCGCCCAGACGGTCATCGGCAGGCGGGTGTAGGTCATGCCAGGCGCGCGCATCGAGATCATCGTCACGATCACGTTGATCGCGCCGAGCATCGAAGACGTGCCCGCGAACGCCACAGCCACGATCAGCGCCAGCATGCCAACGCCTGTCTGGTCGGCAAGCGGGGCGTAGACCGTCCAGCCGGTCTGCACGCCAGCGCCCGTGGTCAGGTCATTGCCCAGGCCCACAAACGGGATGAACGCGAACGCGACCATGCCAATGATCAGGAACGAGATGCTCAACGCGTTCAGTCGCGGGAAGGCCATGTCGCGCGCGCCGCACATGATCGGCACGACGAAGTTGCCGAACGGGCCCACGAAGAGGCTGATAACGGTCAGGATCATGAGCATGCCGTGCATGGTCACGATCGTGTTGTATGTGTCAGTGGGGAACGCCCAGGCGCCCGGGAACAGCAGCTCGGTGCGAATCATCATCGCGCCCAGGCCGCCGAACGCCAGCATGATCATCGTTACGACAAGGTACTGGATGCCCACAACCTTATGGTCGGTCGTGAACTGGAAATAGCGGATCCAGCCCTTGTCCTTGCCGGCCAGGCGCATCTCCTCCGCATGGTCCGGGTCCTTCATGCCCAGCATCCACGTCATGGGATACTTGAACGCGCCAATGCCAATAAACCAGCCCAGCCCCATCAGGATGAAGCCGGCCAGATAGCCCTGCTCCTCAAAGTTTCCTGGTTGGCCCGGGTCATTCAAGATCATGCCGCCCATGCCGGCGCCCATGACCTTCCAGACGTACCACGTTCCCACATAATAGCCGATAGCGGCGAGCACCGCGCCCGACAGATAGCTGGGAACGAGCTTCCTCACCCAACTCATGGCGAATTACCCTTCCAGATGCGCGCGAAGCTCAGGAACGCTTGCCGCTGCTGCCCAGAAACGCGATTTCAGGCAGATGCAATGGCGCGAGCCAGCTCGACGAACCCATCTGCGACGAAACCCACTTCGCGAAGTCCGTCGCGGACTCAACGACAACCGGCGTGTTCATGTACGGGTGCAGCACGCCGCACAGCTCCATGCACCGCACGGTGTAGTTGCCTGTCTTGTCCGGCGTCACCGTGAACGTGTTGGTCTCGCCCGGAACCGCGTCTTCTTTGACGCCAAGCTCGGGGATCCAGAACGAGTGCTGCACATCCTCAGACGTCACCGTGAACTCCACCGGCTGGTTGACCGGCAGATAGAGCGTCGAGGAATCGAGGCTGTAGTCCGTGTACGTGTAGTTGAAAATCCACTGCTGCGCTGTCACATGGACATGCAACGCGTTCACCGGCGCGGCGGCCTCGAGCTGGGCCAGCCCGTTGAAGCCGATCACGTACAGCACTGTCACCAGCACAAACGATACGGCTATCCAGGTGAACTGGAGGCGGGAATTACCGTGAATCGCTGGGCCATCTTCGGTCGGACGCCCAGGGCTGCGGAACACCGCCAGCGAATAGAAAGCGAAAGTAACGACGCCCATAAACACCGGAATCGCCAGCACCGTGAAGATCTTCATGATGTTGTAGGCGTCGGCGTTCAACTGCGACGCGACCGGCGGGATTGCGCCAGCGCTCGCCAGGATGGGGGAGAGGGAGAGAAAGACCGCCTCGCCCACCACGGACATCACGATCCAGATGATGATCGGCGTCCGTACGCTTCTTTGTGAGTTCATGCCTGTGCTACCGTGCCTCTCAAGAGTTAGAACTGCGCTTCACGCCATCTCATCGCTGAGAAGCGCGAGCTCCGGCCGTTCAGCGCATGAACCGGGCTACTGGACTATGAAGGTGCCGTTCATGTAGCCATCGGTGCCCATCGGGCCACCAAAGCCGTCGAAGCCAGTGCCGCACGGAACGAAGCACTGCCAGATATAATGGCCCGGGGCGCCAGTCTCAAAGGAGAACTCCGTCACCACCGGCTGGAGTGGCATACCCGCGTCATCGGTCTTCGCGTCGTCAGGCGCGCCAGTGATCGGGACACCGACGTAGAGCCATGGTTGCGCGTTGGGATCCTGTGACTTGTTGGTCACGATCGAGTGAATGACGAAGGTATGAGACACCACATCCGGGTCAATCGTGTTGACCGTCTTGCCGTCCACAGTGAACGTGCCGTTGTCAATACCCTGAGGCGCGAGGAAGTAGTTGTTGATCAGGTTTGACACGCTGTCGTAGTTGGCGATGATCATCGTTACCTTCGTATGCGCGGGAACGACGATCTCCGGCTCGGAATAGAGCACGTACTGCGAGTTGTAGTTGGGCCTGCACTGCGCATACTGAGGATGCGCCTTGACAAAATCTGGATCAGTGCAGGGGGCAAAGGGGAAGACATCCTCGTTGATGGTGACGCCATCGGCGGTCTTAGTGCCGTGATAGTCCGCCGGGATGAACGCGAAATAGTTCAACGCGACAGCTACACTGGCCACGATCGCCGCGACCACAACGAGGAATCCCACCATGCCGAGATACTTGCGCATTACACCATCTCCTGCTAAGGGGGGAGCTTATCGCGCGCCGCGTCCCCGATGACGCAAAGCCACGCGACGACACGAGGTGGCGCCGCGCACCTCGCCGTACAAACATAGTTAGCATACGGGCGCCCATATCACATGATGCGTTTGCATCATTTTTGTCCAAGATCGCTATTCCGCGGCGCTGGCGCTCCTGAATTAGCGCCCGACGAAGCGGGAATCCGACGCTTGAGGATCGCCTGGGTGGCAATCGGCTGGCGTCCAGGCGAAAGGCGCGCCGCCAGAGCATGAATGGGAGAAGCCGCGACGGCGCATAATCGGAGGGGTATGCGGAACAGCCGGGGTCCGCGGGGCAAGGCACCGGATCACCGAACGGCTGATTCGGGGGAATTAGGTGAGCGAGCCTGGAGAACGCGCGTGTACGGAGAGGCCGCTAGATTAGCCGCAGCTGCGAGGCGATGACGACCGCTTGCAGGCGCGAGTTCGCCCCGAGCTTGTCGAGCACCTTGTTGACATGATTACGCGCTGTCACGCGCGTGATATTCAGCTCACCGGCGATCTCGTCCGTCGAGTAGCCTACACCTAGTAGCCGCAGCACCTCCAGCTCGCGCTGCGTCAGCGCCTGCGGGCGCGGATGCCTGCCGCCACTCACCGCGGGGCCTGGCGCTGTTGGGCGCTGCCGCTCCTTGAAGGAGGTCTCGCGCAGCAGGTGCACAATCCGCGTCTGCCCGCCGGTCGTATGCGCCAGAAGCGTTGTCAGGCTCACCTGCCGCTCCGGCTGCCCGGCGATTGTCACGGATAGCTCGCACTGGGAATTCGCGCGCCTGGCGTACAACTGGCCTACCGGACACATGCCGCATTCCGCGCAGATCGCCCCGTCATATGCTTCCAGCTTCTCGAAGCAGCGTGAGCCGATGATGTCCTCGGCCCGAATTCCTAGCAGACGCTCCGCCGCGTCATTCCAGGCGACGATCTGATGGCTGCTATTGACAGCGAACGCGGGCTCCGCGATTCTCTGCACATCGAGCACGAGCTCATTCTCATGATGTGAAGCGGCGCCACCCATTGCGCTACTCCCTCCGCAAGATGAATCAGGAATTTCCGCGCGGCCTCACTCTCGCAAAGCCGCGCCCTCGCTCGCGTGTTATCGCGTATTATCGCGCATTTTCGTGTTTTTTCAAGTCAGTCGGGCTCAGCCAGGCGCCATCAATAATGCGCAATTGCGCTGAGCCAAAAAACCTGACAATGATATACAACGCGCATGCATATGAACATCATTGTGGAATATCGCGCCGTGGAAGGTATCTGTGGTGGGACAAGGCGCACCGTACTTGTACCACATACCCGAACGATTGCGCTACCGGCGTAGGAGTCCCTTCCCGGCGCGCCCCCGTCTTCGTAGGGAGTACGCTCATGACCATGCGTGACGCGGGACTGCGCCCATCCAGCGCCCCCCGTTCCCCGCTCGATCAACGCTTTGACCTGCCAGGCCCCGCTGACAGCTCGCTCAGCGCGCTAGGTGAGCTGGATTCCCGCCTCGCGCCCATTCTCTCCGGCGCCGCGCGCCTGGAACGCCTTCCCGGCGCGCTCCGTCTCTCCATGGGTCCGGCCAGATCGCGCGCCTACACAAACGCCCAGCTCGACGATTACCACCGCCTGCGTCCACGAGACTTCCCCTGGCGACCGCCGCTACTCCTGCGCGTGCGGGCGCGCGCCTCTCATCCCGCCTGGCCCGCCACGCCAGGCGCTCCAGCCAGCGACGCGCCCGGCCACCTGCGCGGCACAGCCGGCTTTGGCTTCTGGAACGCCTCGCCCAGCATCAGCGGTGGACCGCTCCTCCCACCCGAAGCGATCTGGTTTTTCGCCGCTTCGCCCCCCTCCAATATGGCCCTGACGCCCGGCATTCCAGGCTATGGCTGGAAAGCGCAGACCGTCCACGTCCGGCGGCCCGGCGCGCTCGCCGCTGTTCCGCCAATGGCGGCCGCCGCCCTCTGGGCCAGCGTCAGCGGCGACGAGCGGCCCGCGGCCCGCTGGCTCAACCGTCTCACCAACGCTCACGAGAGCCCGCTCGATTTCCAGACCGCGAGCCTGCGCGACTGGCATGACTATGAGATTGAATGGCGCGCCGACGCCGCGCGCTTCCGCGTGGATGGCCGCGAAGTCCTCACGGTCTCCACTCCACCACGCGGCCCGCTCGGCTTTGTCACCTGGATAGATAACCAGTACGCCATCGCCACCCCTCGCGGCCGGCTGCGCTTTGGCGCGCTCAACACAGAGGAGCAATGGCTGGAGCTCGCGTCCTTCAGCATCCAGCCGCGCTAAAGGCTGTATATAAAGGCTTCAGGCCCGGGATCACGCCACATGGGGTAGGGTAGGAGATATCGTCAGCATCCAGCAGTCCCAGGAGGTGAGCGATGACGACTTCACCTTCCGTCTCCTACCCC
>JAKAIY010000060.1 GCA_021814145.1 Chloroflexota bacterium | reverse complement strand
GTGACCTGGGTTCCGGTGGAAGCGCACAGGCATGTGGTGGGGGCGCTGTATCTGATCGGGAGAGCGGGGCGCCGCCTCGCGCCGGAAGACCTGACGCTGATTCAGGAGTTGGCGAGCAGGGCCGCCATCGGCATGGAGATCGCGCGGCTCTACGCCGATCTGGAGCAGGCCTTGCGGCGCGTCAGCGAGAGCGCCATCCAGCTCGATACCATTTTTGACTCCACTGACGCCGGCATCTATGTCGCCAACGCCGCTGGCCACTTCACGCGCATCAACACCTATGGCGCGCGCATGCTTGGTCTGAGCGAGACCATGAGCCACCCCGCGCGCGACAAGGCGCGCGCGGTCTACGAGCTGCGCGACGAGCGTGGAAATCTCATCCCGCCCGAAGAAGAGCCGCTCTTCATCGCCCGCTCGCGCAATGTGCCAGTGGAGCAGCGCGTCATCATTCACCGCTTCGATACGGGCGCCGACATCCCCACCCTCGCCCGCTGCACGCCGATGCGCAATGGACAGGGCGAGGTGATCGGCGCGGTCTGCGCCCTCATGGACATCACCGGCATTAATGAGCTCGAGCGGCAGAAAGACGAGTTCCTGGGAATTGTCTCGCACGAGCTGAAAACCCCGCTCACAACGCTCAAAATCCTCTCGCAGATGCTCGCCCGCCGCATGCGCGCCAGCGATGAGCCACGCGCGCAGGAACAGGCCGAGCGCATGACTACCGCTATTATCCGCATGGAGCGGCTCATCAATGACCTGCTGGATGTCACGCGCATTCAGGAGGGCAAGATGACGCTGACGCTGGCGGTTTGCGATCTCGGCGCCATTTGCCGTGACGCGCTGCGTGAGCAGGAGATCATCAACCAGCGTCCGATTCACCTGTCATTGCCCGATCGCGAATCACTGCCCATCCACGCCGACACCGAGCGGCTGCGCCAGGTCGTTGTCAACCTGCTCTCCAACGCGCTCAAATACTCCCCCGCCAATATGCCAGTCACGCTGCGTGTGCGTGAGGCGGGCGGGCAATACCTCGTCTCAGTGGAAGACCACGGGCCGGGGTTGCCGCCTGACGAGCGGCGGCGGCTTTTCCACCGCTTCTACCGCGCGCCCAGCGTGCAGGTGCAGTCCGGGTCTGGTGTCGGCCTGGGGCTGGGCCTCTTCATCAGCCGCGAGATCGTGCTCAACCACGGCGGCAAGATCTGGGTGGAGAGCGAGCCGGGCCATGGCAGCGTCTTTACCTTCTCGATTCCCCGCGCGGGGCGAAGCGACGGCGAGGATTAGCCACCACCGCGTAACGCCGCGTATACGGAAACGGCGCCAGCGACGCTGGCGCCGTTTTTTCGCAGCTACGAACACGCCAGGACTGGCGAACGGTTCAGCTTCCCGCGTCGCGCGTAAGCGATGGAGCCAGCGCAGGCCGGCTTCGCGACCGCCAGGCGAGCGGAGCGAAGCGCCCGTGCGGATTCGGGGTTCCCGCACGGGGTTCTTAGGCGCGGCTTCAGCCGCCAGCCGGCGCCCGGCGACCATTCACCACCCCCTGACGAACACGTCGAAAACAGGACTGGACAGATCAATATAAATCAACTATCATTTGTGTAAACGGACAGGCGGACTGGCGAGCCATCGCGGATGATGGGTAGCCAGCGAACACCGTTGTCATATGACTTGACGCTCTACTGTGCGACATATGGGCGGCTTTCATAAAGAGCGCGCAGAGACGTGACGACGAAAAGTCACAGTCATGTCACAGTCAAGAGGAGTACAGCATTATGATCGCGGCAAAGGGGCTCGACGGGATCGTTGTCGCTCAGACGAATATCAGCCACGTCTTCGGTGAAGAAGGGCGGCTGGTCTACCACGGCTATGACATCGGCGAGCTGGCGGGCAAGGCGACCTATGAAGAGGTCTGCCATCTGCTCTGGAAAGGCACGCTGCCCACGCGCGCGGAGCTGGACGCGCTGAACACCGCGATGCGCGCGCAGCGGACGCTGCCCGATGGCGGGGCGGGCCTGCGGCTGCTGCCAAAGACGACCAACCCGATGGACGCCCTGCGCACCGGGGTCTCGCTCGCGGCGGCGCAGCTCGGCATCAAGGGGACGCCAACCACGGATCAGGCGATCGCGCTGGCGGCGCGCTTCCCCACCATCGTCGCCACCTTCCACCGTCTGCGCAGCGGACTGGAGCCTATCGCCCCGCGCGATGACCTCGGCCACGCCGCGAATTACCTGTACATGCTGACTGGCGTGGTCCCGCCAGAGAACCACGTCCACGGCCTGGACACCTACCTTGTGCTGCTGGCGGACCACGGCATGAACGCCTCGACGTTCACCGCGCGTGTCATCGCCTCGACGGAATCAGACATCGGCTCGGCGATCGTTGGCGCGATTGGCGCGCTGAAAGGACCGCTGCATGGTGGCGCGCCCGCGCTCGTGATGGACATGCTGGAAGCCATCGGCACGGCGGACAACATCAAGCCGTGGATTGACAACGCGCTCAACACCCACCAGAAGCTGATGGGCTTTGGACACCGCGTCTACAAGACCACCGACCCGCGCGCCGAGATCCTGCGCGACATGGCGCGGCACGCCTCAACCCCCGAATTCTTCGCGCTGGCCAAGGGAACCGAGGACTACGCTATCCAGGAGCTTAACCGCCGCAAGCCTGACCAGCGGCTCTACACCAACGTCGAGTTCTACTCGGCGGCGGTGCTCAACTCGGTCGGCCTGCCGCGCGACCTCTATCCCGCCACGTTCGGCGTCAGCCGCGTGGCTGGCTGGACGGCGCACGTGCTGGAGCAAATGGTTGGCAACCGCCTGATCCGCCCGCAGTCCGAATATGTCGGGCCGCAGGGACTGAAATTCGTGCCGCTCGAGGAGCGGGGCCTGGCCACAATCAGCTAGCCAGCTCCATCAAGCGGGAGAGGCGTCCCCCGAAATACAGCGCATGCGTCGGGATAGGGCAGGCCATCACGGCCTGCTCTATCTGTTTGTCCCGGAAGCCTTGGCTGGGGTGAACGCACGGGCTACAATGCGGTACACTTATCTATATCAGCGTCCGCGCAATCGCGTAGACAGATATAGGGAACAACAACCGGGAACAGGTGGCAGGGGCGCCAACCGCTCCCGAAAAGTGGACGCCACCGGGCGCTGAAATGGCCCGATCTGTGCGCCAGTGCGCGCTGTCGCGCGGCGCACGACTTCCATAATGACCAGACACACCGTAGGGCGGGCGATGGCCTGAGCGAGAGATCAGCGATTTCGTAAGCGCGCCAGTGGAAGCGTGTTTCACTTGAGGCGCCGCTGCTCCATCCGGGCGGAGTCGCGATCATACAGGGAGTATACCAGCAGCTAGCCGGTTTCAGATGGCGCCGGACGCCATCTGGTCAGCTGGAATCAGCGGCATGAGGCTTTACCGGCTGATCACGAGAGCGGGGGAACCTTTCCACGTGGAGAGTCGCCGGGCGCGGCGACGCTACAGCGCCATGCGCGGGCAGAACGCCTGCGAATCCGCTTCCCATGCGGCTTCGCGCGGTTTCAGTCCTTGACGCTGCCAGAGCGCGTGACGTATCATGGGGAACAGGATTGTCTGTAGCGGAGAGGCTCGGTTCCACCCTCTACCGTGAAAGGGGGGATATCAGGTGAACGAGAAGTTCGACAAGTTTACTGAGCGGGCGCGGAAAGTGCTGAGCCTCGCTCAGGAAGAAGCCCAGCGCTTCAACCACAACTATATAGGGACTGAGCACCTCCTCCTCGGCCTCGTGCGCGAGAATGACGGCGTGGCGGCGAAGGTGTTGAGCAATCTCAATGTGGAGCTCAACAAGGTGCGCAGCGCCGTGGAATTTATCATCGGTCGTGGCGACCGGATCGTTCTGGGCGATATTGGCCTGACTCCGCGCGCGAAGAAGGTTATCGAGCTGGCGGTGGATGAGGCGCGCCGCCTGGGCCATCACTATATTGGCACCGAGCACCTGCTGCTTGGCCTGGTGCGCGAGGGCGAGGGCATCGCCGCTGGCGTGCTGGAGAGCCTTGGCGTCAATCTGGAGAAGGTCCGCAGCGAGGTCGCCGTGGTGCTTAACCAGTCGAGCGGCTCCCGCAGCGAGGGTGGTCGCGAGAAGCACTCCAAGACCCCCACGATTGACTCGGTAGGAATTGACCTGACCGCCGCCGCTCGCGCCAACAAGCTTGACCCGATTGTCGGACGCGAGCAGGAGATCGAGCGCGTCATCCAGATTCTCTCGCGCCGCCAGAAGAACAACCCTGCTCTGATCGGTGAGCCGGGGGTAGGCAAGACGGCGATCGTTGATGGTCTGGCCCAGAAGATCGTCGCCGGCGAGGTGCCGGAGACACTGGTGGGCAAGCGCCTGCTGACGCTGGATGTGGGGTCGCTGGTCGCCGGAACCAAGTATCGCGGCGAATTCGAGGAGCGCCTCAAGAAGATCATCGAAGAGATCCGGCAGAGCCAGGACTGCATCATCTTCATTGACGAAGTGCACACCCTGGTCGGCGCCGGCGCGGCTGAGGGCGCGGTGGACGCCGCCAATA
This sequence comes from Chloroflexota bacterium, assembly GCA_021814145.1. Lineage (GTDB taxonomy): Bacteria > Chloroflexota > Ktedonobacteria > Ktedonobacterales > JADMIN01 > JAKAIY01. The sequence goes on along the minus strand of JAKAIY010000060.1, from coordinate 17,630 downwards.
TCCTCAAGCCGGCGCTGGGGCGTGGCGAGATCCAGTGCATCGGGGCCACAACGCTCGACGAGTACCGCAAGTACATCGAGAAGGACCCCGCGCTGCAGCGGCGCTTCCAGGATGTGATGGTGCGTGAGTCCACCGTCGAGGAGACAATCCAGATCCTCAAGGGCATCCGCTCGCGCTACGAGGACCACCACCGCCTGACCATCACCGATGGCGCGTTGCGGGCCGCCGCCGAGATGGGCAGCCGCTATATCACCGACCGCTTCCTGCCGGACAAGGCGATTGACCTGATTGACGAGGCCGCCAGCCGCGTCCGCATGCGCCGCTCGCTCGCCCCGCTGAACCTCAAGGAGGCGATGCGTGGCCTGGAGGCGGTGCTGCGCGAGAAGAACGAGGCGGTGGACAGCGGCGACTTCGAGCGCGCGTCTGAGCTGCGCGACCGCGAGGTGAAGCTGCGCGACCGCATCTCGAAGCTGGAGTCGGGCTGGCAGCGCGACCAGACCAGCGACAAGCTGAGCGTCACCGAAGAGGACATCGCGCAGATCGTCTCGATGTGGACGGGCATTCCCGTGATGCGCATCGCGCAGGAAGAGTCCGCCCGCCTGCTGGAGATGGAGTCCGCGCTGCACAAGCGTATCATCAGCCAGAATGAGGCGATCGAGACGATCAGCCGGGCGGTGCGCCGCGCGCGCGCTGGCCTGAAAGACCCGAAGCGCCCGATTGGCTCGTTCATCTTCCTGGGCCCCACCGGCGTTGGCAAGACCGAGCTGGCCAAGGCCCTGGCGGAGTTCATGTTCGGCAGTGAAGACGCGATCGTCAAGATTGATATGTCCGAGTTCATGGAGCGCCACGCGGCGGCCCGTCTCGTCGGCGCGCCTCCGGGATATGTCGGCTACGAGGAAGGCGGCCAGCTGACCGAGGCCGTGCGGCGCAAGTCGTACAGCGTGATCCTGCTGGACGAGATCGAGAAGGCCCATCCCGATGTCTTCAACATGCTGCTCCAGATCCTGGAGGACGGCAAGTTGACCGACGCCAAGGGCCGGACGGTGGACTTCCGCAACACGATCATCATCATGACGTCGAACGTCGGCGCGTCCCTGCTCAATCGTGAGGCCGCGATTGGCTTCACCCAGACCAAGGACAAGGAGAAGGCGTTCCAGTCCGAATACGACGCCATGCGCGACAAGGTGACCGGAGAGCTGAGGAACACCTTCAAGCCCGAGTTCCTGAACCGCATTGACGCGATCATCGTCTTCCGCAGCCTGCGCCGCGAGGACGTGCGCGAGATCGTGGACCTGCTCCTCAACCGTGTGCGCACGCAGCTCACCGAGCAGCAGGTCGAGCTGCTCGTGCCGGATGAGGCGAAGGACATGCTGGTTGACAAGGGGTACGACCCGCAGAATGGCGCGCGGCCTCTGCGCCGCACGATCCAGAACCTGGTCGAGGACCCGCTGGCGGAGGGCCTGCTGCAAGGCAAGTTCCGCTCAGGCGATATCGTCGAAGTGGTCGTGCGCGACGGCTCAGTGGAGCTTGAGGTGCGCGAGCGGCGCGAAAGCTCGCTCGTGGACGAGCTCCCAGCCCCACCGGAAGCCGCGCTCTCCGCTGGCGACGAGCCATCCCGCTAGCGAGCGGCATTCGGGGCCAGCGCGACCCCACCAGGCGGGCGCCGGAGGCGACAGGTCTCCGGCGCCCGCCGCTGTTATGCGTGGTGTTGTGTTACCTCAGCGCGCGTTGCGCCGCTTTGGCGGGGCGCCCCCATCCGGCCCTCGGCCTAGCCTCCCCCCTGGGAGGGGAAGGCCCAGGACAGGCGAATCCGCGTCGCGTCATGCCTGACCTTCGACGAGACACGCTGGCCCCGCTAGCCCCCTCTCCCTGTTGGGCGGGGGCCGGGGGTGAAGTCCGCCCGCACGACAGGAGCCGCGCGTATGGCGCGCCCAACCCAGCCGGGGGCGGAGCCGTATTATGTGCGGTGGAGACATCCCGTCGCTCCAGGGGCGCTGGAGCCGGAGCGAAAGACCTGTATGCCAAAGCAAGCGACGAAGTTCACCTGTCAGCAGTGCGGCTATGAGAGCGCGAAGTGGATGGGGCGCTGCCCCGACTGCGGCGCGTGGAATACGCTGGTGGAAGCGCCGCCGGAGCCGGCGCGGCGCGCGGCCCCAGCGGCCTTGAGCGTGGAGTCCGTCACGCCCGTGCCACTGCCGGAGGTCTCGGCAGTCCCCGCCGCGCGCCGCGCCACTGGCTCGGACGAGCTGGACCGCGTGCTGGGCGGCGGACTGACGGCGGGCTCGCTGGCGCTGATCGGCGGCGAGCCGGGGATTGGCAAATCTACAATCATGCTCATGGTCGCCGGGCATATCGCGCGCTCCGGCGCCGATGCGCTCTACATCACGGCGGAGGAGTCGCCGCAGCAGGTCAAGCTGCGCGCCGAGCGGCTGGGCGTGATGGAGCCGCGCCTCTACCTGCTGCCCGCCACCGAGGTCGAGGCGATTGTCGAGGTCATCGAGCGGCAGCGGCCCGCGCTGGTCGTCGTGGACTCCATCCAGACCGTCTCGACCAGCCAGGTCTCCTCTTCGCCAGGCAGCGTCAGCCAGGTGCGCGAGTGCGCCCTGCAGCTGATGCGCGTCGCCAAGCGCACCCACACCCCCGTCTGCCTGATCGGCCACGTCACCAAGGAAGGCTCCGTCGCTGGCCCGCGCACACTGGAGCACATGGTGGACGTGGTGCTCTACCTGGAAGGCGAGCGTTTCCACACCTACCGCCTGGCGCGTGGTGTGAAGAACCGCTTCGGCGCGACCAACGAGGTCGGCGTCTTCGAGATGCGTGGCGATGGCATGGTGGATGTGCCCAACCCGTCGGGGCTGTTCCTCTCCGAGAGTCGCGGCCAGGCGACCGGATCGGCGGTGGTGGTCAGCATGGAGGGCACGCGCCCGCTGCTGGTAGAGACGCAGGCGTTGGTGACGCCGACGGTCTTTGGCGCGCCGCGCCAGACGGCCACCGGCTTTGACCGCAACCGCTTGCAGATGCTGCTGGCGGTGCTCATCAAGCGGGCGGGACTGGGGCTGGGCTCGCAGGATGTCTACGTCAATGTGGCCGGCGGCTTCGAGCTGAATGAGCCAGCCGTGGACCTGGCGGTAGCCGTGGCCATCGCTTCCAACTTCCTGGAACGGCGCGTGACGCCTGATCTGGCGCTGGTAGGCGAGGTCGGTTTGGGGGGCGAGCTGCGCGCTGTCCCCCGGTTGGCCCAGCGCGTGCGAGAAGCGGCGAAGCTAGGCTTCCACAAGATCATCGCGCCGCCCGCGCGTGGCGGGGGCGCGCCCAGCGACGAGAGCCAGCGGATCGAGGGCATCAGAACGCTCTACGCGCCCACGCTCTCCGCCGCGATCGAGATGGCGCTGGAGTCAGGCTAGCGAGAGCATGGTCACATTGACCTACGCCATTAGGCTGAATTCGGTTGAATGAGAGGGGAACGTGACGGAACTGGGCGGGAAAAAGTGGCGCCAGCCACTCTCCTGGCTCCCCAGGCATGTTACACTTATAAGACAGAATCGGCGCTGAAGGAGCGAGCGCCAGCGGACGCGCCACGCAGGTTGTGGCCCCGCCGGTTTTCCGCTCCATGTCAACGGGCGCGAGGCCCCAAGCCTTGCCGCCCGCTAGCGCGCTTCACATGACGGGGCGCTTATTTAAGAGGAGAATGTCTCCGTCAGATCGCAATGGCCTATGCCATTTCTGGCAGGCGTATAGGGCCTGCCAAGGGTGATGCGAGAGGAGTAATCGCATGTCCGGCAGAGTAATCGTCCGCGCCATCGTCTTCGTGGTCGCGGCGGCGCTGGCGTACGACGTTGGCGAAACGGCGCTCGCCGCGCAACATTGGAGCCTGCCTCTTCTGGCAGTAGTGGGGATCGCGATTTTTATCGGACTTATTTTCATGGCGCTTACGCCATTCATCATCATCGCCCCCTACCACTGGATTCGAGAGCAGATTCGCAAGGCGGAGGTCAGCGACCTGATCGCCGGAGTAATCGGGCTGGTCGTTGGTCTGCTGATCGCCGCGCTGCTAGCGATTCCGCTCTCACAGCTGTCCTTCGCTGACCTGGGCCGCTGGGTCCCCACCGCTGTCGCGGTGCTCTGCGCCTGGCTCGGCGTGACAGTCGCCGTGCTGCGCAAGAACGACTTCATCCGTCTGGCCAGCATGGCGTTCAGTGGACGGGCCGCGCGCCGCGCCGCGCGCGAGGAGCATGAGGGCGAGGAGCATGAGGAGCACGAGGAGCGCGACCAGACCGGCGGGCGCCTGCGCGACCGCCTGACGGGGCGCGGCAAGCGGGCGAATGACCACATTCTGCTCGATACCAGCTCCATCATTGACGGACGCATCGCGGACATCACCCAGACCGGCTTCATTACCGGCACACTGGTGGCGCCGCGCTTCGTCCTGGAGGAGCTCCAGCATATCGCCGATTCCGCCGACGGCATGCGCCGCAACCGTGGCCGTCGCGGACTGGAGATTCTCCAGCGCCTGCAGAAAGATTCCAACGTGCCGGTCGAAATCACCGACAGCGACCCCACTGATGTCGTGGAAGTGGACGCCAAGCTGGTGAAGCTGGCGCGCCAGTGGCGCTGCGCGATCATCACCAACGACTTCAACCTCAACCGCGTGGCGGAGCTTCAGGGCGTGAAGGTGCTCAACATCAATGAGCTGGCGCACGCCGTGAAGCCCATCCTGCTGCCCGGCGAGGACATGATGGTCAAGATCATCCAGGAGGGCAAAGAGGCTGGTCAGGGCGTCGGCTATCTGGATGATGGCACGATGATCGTCGTCGAGAACGGCAGGGCGTATCTCCAGTCCACAATCGAGGTGACCGTGACGCGCGTCTTGCAGACGGTGGCCGGGCGCATGATCTTCGCCCACCCGAAGCAGACGGCGCCGAGCATGGCCGCCGCCCGCCGCACCGGCACGGCCTGAGCGCCGCGCCGCTAGCCGCCGCATGAACGCCATGCCGCCAGCCGCTCACGAGCCACCCGCGCCAGCGCTCCCCACCGCTGGCGCGCTGCTCATCGCGACGGCTCCGCCACCTGCCCCGCCTCTGGCCGAGGCGCTGCTGTGGCGTCCCATGCGCGGGCGTCCGCTGGCGGCGTGGGCGCTCGCGGCGCTGCTCGCGGCTCCCGGCGTGGCGGCGGTAGTCATCCTCGCCCGGCCAGCGCGCGCCGCCGAAGCGGAGGCGCTGGCCGCTTCATCCCCGCTCGCGCGCGCCCTGTTCAGCGAGCCAGACTGGCGCGCGTCGGTGGCGGCGGGACTGGCGGCGCTTCCCGCGACCTGCGCGTGGGTGATCGCGCATGACGCCGCGCGCCCGCTTATCACTCCCGCCGCGCTGGCGACTGGCCTGGACGCCGCGCGGCAGGGTGGCGCGGCGCTGGCTGGCGAGCCGGTGAAAGATACGCTCAAGCGCGTGGTGGATGGCCGGGTGGTCGAGACCTTGCCGCGCTCACGTCTTACCCGCCTCCAGCCGCCGCTCGTGATCCGCCGCGATCTGCTGGCGCGCGCGCTTCAGGCGCCAGGCGCGACTGGGCTGGCTGGCCTGGCGCTGGCCAGTGGCGCGCAGGTGCGGGTGTACGATCCCGGCGGCCCCAATCTCGCTGTCGCCAGCGACGCGGACTGGGCGGTAGTCGAGGCGCTGCTGGCGGAAGAACAGGGTCGGGCGCGGCCTGGAGAATGAATTTCCCCCGGCCTTTCAGGAGGCCCCGCGTCGCGCTCCGGCCCCGCAAGGCCGGGAGCGGGCGCGGATGACGTTCCAGCATATGAGGGAGCGGCGATGAGCCTGCGATATGTGGCGGCGCGCGGGGGCGCGCTGGTGGTAGGCGCGTCGAGTGGCATTGGCGCGGCGCTGGCGCGTGAACTGGCGCGCCGCGGCTACCACGTGGCGCTGGTGGCCCGGCGCGCCGGGGAGCTGAACGCGCTGGCCGGCGCCATCACCAGCGCGCATGGCGCGAACGCCGCGCGGGTCTACCCCCATGATGTGCGTGACGAGAGCCAGGCGCCCGCGCTCTTTGAGCGCATCGCCGCTGACCTGGAAGGCGCGGGCGCGCCGCTGCGGCTGGTGGTCTACTCCGCCGGGGTGATGCCGCGTCCGGGGCCGGATGGATGGAGCTTCGACGACCAGCGCGCGATGATCGAGGTCAACCTGCTTGGCGCGATGCGCTGGCTCGACCTCGCCGCCGCGTATTTCGCCCCGCGCGGGTCAGGCGTGATCGTAGGCGTCTCGTCAGTGGCGGGCGACCGGGGCCGCAGGGGCAATAGCGCCTACATGGCGAGCAAAGCCGGACTGAGCGTGTATCTCGAATCACTGCGCTACCGGCTGGCGAGCGCGGGAGTCCGCGTCGTGACGGTCAAGCCCGGATTCGTGGATACGCCGATGCTCGCGGGCGTGAAGACGCCTCGCGCGCTGACCACCGCGCCGCAGGCTATCGCCCGCCACATCGCGGACGCCATCCCGCGCGGGCCGGAGGTGGTGTATACTCCGTGGTACTGGCGGGCGGTGATGGCGCTGGTGAAGCTGGCGCCCGGAGCCGTGATGAAACGATTGGCGGTCTAGCATGGAGCGCGCGCTGCGGGAGCCGGAGCGGCTCATCACCGGCTGGGGGATGCGCGACCACGCGCACAGCCACCTCGCCCGCCCAGCGGATGCCGAGGCGCTGGCGGCCCTGCTGGCGGAGGCGGACGCGCGCCACGCGCCCGTCTGCCTGCGCGGCGGGGGGAACAGCTATGGCGACGCCGCCATTCTCCAGGGTGGCCTGACGCTGGACTGCTCCGCCGCCGCGCGCATCCTCATCTGGGACCCGGCGAACGGCGTGGCGACTGTCGAGCCGGGCGTCACCATCGCGGACCTCTGGCGGCGTGTCCTGCCCGATGGCTGGCGCCCGCCGGTGGTCCCTGGGCGCGGCGCGGTGACGGTGGCGGGCGCGGCGGCGGCGAATATCCACGGTAAGAACAACTGGCGCGCTGGCGCGTTTGGCGACGCTATCCTCAGCTTCGAGCTAGCGCTGCCCAGCGGCGAGCGGCTGACCTGCTCGCGCGCGAGCCACCCTGACCTCTTCCGCGCCGCGATTGGCGGCATGGGCCTGCTGGGCGTCTTTACACGGCTGACGCTGCGAATGGCGCGCGCCTGGTCAGGGATGGTGGACGAGCGGCGCTCGGCGCATGGCTCGCTGGGCGCGCTGCTCGACGCGATGGAGGCCGCCGCGCCGGATGTGAGCGACATGGTAGCCTGGGTGGACGCCAGCGCCACTGGCCCGGCGCTGGGGCGCGGCCTGCTGGCGGAGGGGCGCGAGCTCGCCGAGGGCGAAGATCCCCTCGCCGCCAAGACGCTCCGCGACGCCTGGGCGAACTGGCCAGCGGGACCCGCGCGGCTGCTGCGCCGTCTGCCGCCCGGCCTGGTCCCCGCGCTGGCGCGTCCGATGTCGTCCCATGCGGGCGCGGCGTTCGCCAACCGCGCGCAGTGGATGATGGGGAGCCGCCGCGCCTCCCATGAGTGGGAGCGCGTCTCCTATCCAGCGGCGAACTTCCCACTGGACATCATTCCCAACTGGCAGTACTCCTACCTGCCGGGCGGGCTGATCCAGCATCAGGCGTTCCTGCCGCTGGCGTCAGCGCGCCAGGGCTTCGCGGCGCTCATCAACCGCGCGCACGCGGCGGGCCTGCCGCCCACGCTGGCCGTCATGAAGAAGCAGCGCGCCAGCGACGCCACAATTGGCTACCTGCTCGACGGCTACTCCCTCGCGCTCGACTTCCCCGTCCATCGCGGCGAGGAGCGGCGGCTGCTGGCGCTGGCCCGCGAGCTGAACGACATCACCCTCGACTATGGCGGGCGCATGTACTTCGCCAAGGACAGCACGCTCACCGCGGAGCAGGTCAGCCGCATGCTGCCGCCGGAGGCGCTGGCCACGTTCGCCGCCCTCAAGGCCGCCTGTGATCCCCATGAGACGCTGCAATCGGAGTTGTACCGGCGGGCGCTGCGCCCCGCGCTGGAGGCGGCGCGGTAGGGCGATCGCTGGAACGGCGGATCGAGGGGGCGCGCTGAATAGCTGGCCCGCATTGCCCGCGAGCCGCGCCGCTTCCCCGCGCGTGGCGGCGGCCAGCCGCGGAGCGCGGCGCCGGCATGCGCGGCCTGGCGCTTGACCTTCGCCACGCCGGGCGCCTATCATGCGGTGATGGGTGTTGTGGCCGCGCGCTACGTGAGAAGCGGGCGGAGCGGGCCGGAACCGCCCACGCGCTCCATCATGGGAGCCCGCCGCGCCCGCCTCGCGTGGGTGGACGCTAGAGCGCAACAGGAACAGCGATCAATGAAGATTCATGAGTACCAGGCGAAGGAGATCCTTCGCCGGTTTGGTGTGCCCGTACAGCCGGGCAAGATCGCCACGACCGCCAGTGAGGCTGAGTCCATCGCCGCCGGGTTTGGCGGCCCGGTCGTTGTCAAGGCGCAGGTCTATGTCGGTGGGCGGGGCAAGGCGGGCGGCGTCAAGCTCGCCCAGACTCCCGCCGAGGCGCGCGAGGTGGCTGGCCGCATCCTGGGCATGGACATCAAGGGGCTGACCGTTGAGAAGGTCCTCGTCACGCCCGCGCTCAACATCAAGGAAGAATATTATCTCGGCGTGATTCTCGACCGCGCCTCGCGGACACCCGTCGTGCTGGTCAGCGCCGCTGGCGGCATAGACATCGAGGAGGTCGCGGCGAAGACCCCGGAGAAGATCATCCGCTTCCCGATAGATCTGCGCTGGGGGCTGTTGCCGATGGACGCGCGCCAGCTGCTCGCCCGCGCGGGCGTCCCGTCGGTCGTCGTCGCCAGGGGCGGCGCGATCCTCTCGCAGCTGGCGCGCGCCTTCGTCGAGAGCGACGCCACGCTGGCCGAGATCAACCCGCTCGCGCTGACGCCTGATGGCCAGGTCATCGCCGCCGACGCCAAGATCATCATTGACGACAACGCCTTGCCACGCCAGAAGGAGTACGCCTCCTGGGCCGAGCCGGAAGAGGCGAACCCACTGGAATACGAGGCCAAGGCCGAGGGCCTGACCTACGTCAAGCTCGACGGTGATGTCGGCGTCATTGGCAACGGCGCGGGCCTGGTCATGACCACGCTTGACATGGTGGCCCGCGCGGGTGGCAAGCCCGCCAACTTCCTCGACATCGGCGGCGGCGCCAAGGCTGAGGTCATGAAGAAGGCGCTGCTTTTCGTCGCCCACGACCCGCAGGTGAAGGGCATCCTCGTCAACATCTTCGGCGGCATCACCCGCGGCGATGAGGTTGCGCGCGGTATCATCATGGCGCAGGAGGAGCTGCCCAAGGGCATGCCGATTGTCGCCCGCCTCTCTGGCACCGGCGAGGCCGAGGGGCGCGCGCTGCTGGCCAACGCTGGCCTGACGTGGGGCGCGGATATGCGCGACGCCTGCCAGAAGATTGTCGCCGAGATCGCGGCGAAAGGGAACTAACCGTGAGTATTCTGTTTGATAAAGACTCGCGCGTCATCGTGCAGGGCATGACCGGCGCGGAGGGCAGCTTTCATACCGCGCGCATGATCGAGTCCGGCACGCGCGTCGTCGCCGGCGTCACGCCGGGCAAGGGCGGCCAGACCTTCAATGGCGTGCCGGTCTTTGATACCGTCGCCCAGGCCAAGGCCGCCACAGGCGCCAACGTCTCGTGCGTCTTTGTCCCGCCCGCCGGGGCCGCTGACGCGATCATGGAGTCCGCTGAGGCCGGCATCCCGCTGGTCGTCGCCATCACCGAGATGGTGCCGGTGCTGGATACCGCCCGCGCGCTGCTCTACACCAAGGAGTACCCCACCCGCGTCCTCGGCCCCAACGGCCCTGGCCTGGCGACTCCCGGCGCTGGCAAGGTGGGCATCATGCCGTACCATATCTTCAAGGAGGGCCGCGTCGGCTTCATCTCGCGCTCCGGCACGCTCACCTATGAGGTCGTCGCGCTGCTGACAGAGGCGGGCCTGGGCCAGTCGAGCTGTATCGGCATCGGCGGCGACCCGATCATCGGCACATCTTTCACGGATGTCCTGCGGCTTTTCGAGGCTGACCCCGACACCGACGCTGTGGTCCTGTGCGGCGAGATCGGCGGCAGCGATGAGGAGGACGCCGCCGCTTACGCCGCCACGATGAAGAAGCCTGTCGTGGGCTTCATCTCCGGTCGCACCGCCCCTCCGGGCAAGCGCATGGGGCATGCGGGCGCCATCGTCTCCGGTACGTCCGGCTCGGCGCAGGGCAAGGTTGAAGCGTTCCAGCGCGCGAACATCCCCGTCGCCGACACCATTTTCGATATCCCCGACCTGGTCAAGCAGGTCCTCGCGGCCCGCTAGCCCGGTCACGCGCGAGGAGCGGCCCGGACCATTCCACGCCCGCTCCTCGCGCCGCATCCTGAGGCCCAACGTTCTATGCCCATCATCATCAAGACACCCGACCAGATCGCGCGGCTGCGCGAGGCCGGGCGCATCGTCGCCGAAACCTACGAGGTCCTGCGCCCCCTCATCAAGCCCGGCGTCACCACCGCCGAGCTTGACCGCGCCGCCGAGGCGTACATTCGCGGCAAGGGCGCGCTGCCGATGTACAAGGGCTATGGCGCGGCGCGCGACCGCGCGGGCCGTCTGGCGCGCCCGCCGTTCCCCGCCACGATCTGCGTGGCGATCAACGAAGTCGTCTGCCACGGCATTCCCAGCGCGCGCCAGGTCCTCCAGGAGGGAGATCTGATTGGTATTGACATTGGCGCCCGCTACCACGGCTGGATTGGCGACTCGTGCGTCACCTTCCCGGTGGGCCAGATTGACGCCACGTCGCGGCGCCTGCTGGACGTCACCCGCCACTGCCTGGAGCTTGGCATCGAGGCTGCGGGCAAGCCCGGCGCGCATATCGGCGATATTGGCGCCGCCATCCTGCCTTACGCCGAAGGCGAGGGCTTCTCGGTGGTGCGCGATCTTGGCGGACATGGCGTCGGGCGTGAGCTCTGGGAGGAGCCGTTTGTGCCACACTATGGCGCGAAGGGTGACGGCCCGCGCATCGAGCCTGGCATGGTCTTCACCATCGAGCCGATGATCAACGCTGGCGCCAGGGAGACGAAGACCAGCCGCGAGGATGGCTGGACCATCTCCACCGCCGACGGCTCGCGCTCCGCCCAGTTCGAGAGCTCGCTCGCCATCACCGAGAACGGCGTCGAGATTCTCACCGCGCTCTAGGCCGCGCGGGCGCCGCTGACGCGCGTAAAAACATAACGTCAGGAGTATCGTGTGACGCAGTGGTGCGAGCTTGATGAGGCGGTGGCGGGCATCGAGTCGGGGCAGCGCATCTTCATGCAGGGCGCCGCGGCGACCCCCACGCCGCTGGTGGAGGCGCTCGTCGCGCGCGGCGAGGAGTTGCGCGACGTTGAGATCACCCACCTGCACACCTACGGCCCCACACCCTATACCGAGCCGCGCTGGGCGGGTCATTTCACCTTGCGGGCGCTCTTCGTCGGTGAGAACACCCGCGAGGCGGTCAACGCGGGACGCGCCAGCTACACGCCCGTCTTCCTCTCGGATGTGGCGGCGCTGCTCGCGCCCGATGGCCCGCTGCCAGTGGACGCCGTCTTCATCCAAGTCACGCCACCCGACGCCCACGGCTTTTGCTCGCTTGGCCCCTCGGTGGATGTCACCCGCGCCGCGGTCCAGAGCGCGCGCCAGGTCATCGCGCTGGTCAACCCGCATATGCCGCGCACCCACGGTGAGAGCTTTCTCCCTTTTGCGCGCATTGACCGCGCCGTTCACTGGGACGCCCCGCTCTACGAGGTCCCGCGCAAGCAGCCATCGCGGACACAGCTGCGCATTGGGCGTCATGTCGCCGATCTGATCGAGGATGGAGCGACGCTCCAGCTTGGCATCGGCGCGATTCCTGACGCGACGCTCATGGCGCTCACCGACCGCCGCGATCTCGGCGTTCACACCGAGATGTTTTCCGATGGCGTGCTCGATCTCGTCGAGCGTGGCGTCATCACCGGCGCGCGCAAGGAGCGCAACCAGGGGCAGATTGTGGCCAGCTTCATCGTCGGCTCGCGCCGCCTGCTGGACTTCATTGACGATAACCCGATGATCGAGATGCGGCCGTCGGACTACACCAACAACACGGCCATTATCCGCCAGTTCGAGCGCATGGTGGCCATCAACAGCGCGATCCAGGTGGATCTCACGGGCCAGGTCTGCGCCGAATCCATTGGCACGCGGCTCTATAGCGGCGTTGGCGGCCAGATGGATTTCCTGCGTGGCGCGGCGCTCGCCCGCCGGGGCCGTCCGATTATCGCGCTGCCCGCGACGGCGCGTCTTTCAGCGGAGGAGCTCGAGCAGGGCCGCCGAGACGGCATCTTCAGCGTGGAGCCGGTGAACGGCGAGACGAGCCGCATTGTGCCGATTCTGGCGCCTGGCGCGGCGGTCACCACCTCACGCGCGCACGTCCACTACGTCGTCACGGAGTATGGCGTCGCCTCGCTGGAGGGGCGCGACCTGGCCGAGCGCGCCCGCGCGCTGATCGCTATCTCCGCGCCGCAGTTCCGCGAGCCGCTGGAGCGCGCCGCCCGCGCGCTGCGCCTCCTGTCCTGAGCGCGAGGCCGCGCCAACCGCCGTGGCGGCCTGCGCGCCAACCGCCGCCAGTTGCGCGCAGGATGGCTGGTCAATGCTGAGCGGGGTTACATCACACCCGGCGCGCGCCAGCTCCAGCGGCGTCACGGTGCGGCTGAGCGGCGTGATGACCCAGATGTCGCCAAAGCGCGCCTGGGTAAACTGGACGCCGAGACGCCGCATCGCGGTCGCCACCCAGGGTGTGGCCCTGGTGTCGCGGAAAATGAAGCTGGGGCGGTCCGCCCGCGCGACGGCGGCCATGGCGCCGGGGAAGCGGTCGCGGTCCTTGAATACCACGATATTGTAGTAATCAGCGGCGACGATGCGCCCATCAGTCAGGAATATCACGACGTTCCCGACCCAGTGGTCCGCCCAGGCGTAGGTGATATGACGCTGTTCCAGATAGCTGATGAGGCTGGCGTGCTCGGCGGGAAACGTAAGCCCCTGCGAGTACGGCGACTCCATCGCCTGCGCCTGGTCGGTGATGGCGTATGGCGCCGCGTACGCGACCAGCGCCAGCGCCAGCAGCGCCGCCGGTATCAGGCGGGCGGGAGCGCTCCCGCGCCAGGCGCGCCGCCCGCGCCAGCGCGCCAGCGTCCGGGCGGCGCGCGCTGGCAGGTACAGGTAAGCGTAGACCAGCAGCAGGCTCATCGAGGTCGTCAGCGGGACCACGTACCGGCCCACGGAATCCAGGCCACGGCCTTGCGTCACCGTGGCGGGGCTGCGCCAGAAGATGATGAGGATCACGATGGCCAGGATAACCGGGAGCGCGCTCATCCAGACTGGTGAGGCGGTCGCGATGCGCCGCTCCTGCTGGGAGAGGCGCAGGACACGCATGGCGCCCAGCGTCGCCAGCGCCCCCGCCCACAGCGCCGCCAGCGCCGCCAGCGCCGGAATCAGGCCAGCCAGCGCCATGAGCGCCAGATGGCTGGCGAAGGGGTCCCAGGGTATCGTGACGCCAGCGACGCGCGGCGCGTCGAGCAGCCCGAAATAGCCGATCAGGTTCAGCCGCAGCAGGGCTTTCAGCCCGCCCGGCGCGCCGCCGGCGATATACGGGACCGCCTGGCCGGGCGTGGTGATGAGGTAGAGGATGGCGGGAAATCCGCCCACAACCGCGCCGCCCACGAAAGCCAGCGCGCCCGTGAGCGCGCCCGGCGCCTGCCGCGCCAGCCAGCCCGCGCCTTCCTGGCGCGCCAGCGCGAGCCGCGTGACGGCGGGCAGCGCCAGCCACAGCGCGCAAGCGGTGATGTAGTAGATGACCAGGGGGTCAATCCACCAGGAGAACCCCGCGAGCAGTCCCGCGAGCAGCCACTGCCAGCGCGTAGACTGGCCCTCAGCCCAGCGGGCGGCGACGCGCAGCGTTACCAGCATCAGGGCGGAGCCGAGGATCAGCGTTTCGATATACCCGCCCCAGAAGTGCAGTTCGACGACGCCAACGTAGACAGGCGGGATGGCGGCGAGGAGCATCGCGGGCAGCCGCGCGCGCTCCGTCGCGAACATCCGCGCCGCCAGCGCGCCGGAGAGCGGCGTGAGCAGCAGCGCCTCCGCGAGGGTGACCATGTGCAGGACAGTCCCCGATGGCCCAAAGAGGGCGATCAGCGGCGCCGCCAGGTAGGCGTCCCAGCTGGCCATGTACGCCTGCCCATACAGGTAAATGGGCAGCTCCCCGTGAAGGATGCGCTCAGCCTGCACGCCAAATATCGCCTCATCCGCCTCAACCATGCCGTGGGACTGGATCAGGAAATACAGCCGGATGACGAGGGCGAGCGCCAGAGCGAGCGCCGTCTGGGCGATTGGGCGTTGTACCAGCGGGCGCGTGAGGCGCGGAAGCGGCCCGGAAGCGGGCGGCCCGGCGGTATCCGCTATGGGGGAGGCGCCGCGAACGCCAGGCAGCGGCGTATCCGTCATGTCGAGTCCCACTCCTCTCGGTTCCTCTCGCGGCATTCCTGTAAAGCGCGGGCGGATGGCGCATTCTTTTCTGAAGGTATAACGTCCGGTCTGATTATGGCTCCCAGCATAGGACTACCGGGCATGGCTCCCGCGAGAGCCTCCCGCGAGGCGACGGGCGTTCCAGCAAAGCCATTCAGCCTGTCTGGGGCTTTTCCAACCGGGGAAGGAAGTTGCGTGAGGTGGCGTGCGCCAGCTTGCAACGCCGCGCCGCGCCCCGCCGTAAGTACTACGGCGCAAGCGCCCGATAGGCGCGAAGCCCCTGTCGTTGGTGAACGCGGGCCAGCCTCAACCCGCCGTCCCCATCAAGGAGAGCAGGCCAGCGGATTATGAGCGACTACGCGATCCAGACCAGCCAGCTTACGCGCGACTTCGGCGCCATCCGCGCGGTGGACGGCGTGACGCTGGACGTGCCATCTGGCATCGTCTTTGGCTTCCTCGGCGCGAACGGCGCGGGCAAGACGACCACCATTCACCTTCTGCTCGGCCTCATCGAGCCGACCGCTGGCTCCGCGCGCACGCTCGGCTTCGATACGCGACAGCAAGGCCAGGCGATCCGCGAGCGCACGGGCGCGCTGCTGGAGTTCAATGGCCTCTACGAGCGCCTGAGCGCCCTGGACAACCTCGATTTCTACGGGCGTGTCTGGCATATGCCCGCCACCGAACGGCAGGCGCGCATCCAGGAGCTTTTGACCCACTTCGGCCTGTGGGAGCGCCGCAAGGAAAGCGTCGGCGCCTGGAGCCGGGGCATGAAGCAGAAACTGGCCATCGCGCGGGTGCTGCTGCACCATCCCCAGCTGATTTTCCTCGATGAGCCGACCTCCGGCCTCGATCCGGTAGCCGCCGCCTCGCTGCGCGATGACCTGGACGCGCTGGCCCGCCGCGAGGGCGTCACCGTCTTCCTCAACACGCACAATCTCGATGAGGCGCAGCGCCTCTGCGCCCAGGTCGGCGTCATCCGCTCTGGCAAGCTGCTGGCCGTTGGCAGCCCCGACGAGCTGCGCGCCAACACCGACGCCCCCCGGCTGGAGGTGACCGGCGCGGGCTTCGATGAGGCGGCGCTCGCGGCGGTCCGTTCCGCTCCCGGCGTCGCGCGCGTCGAGTTCCAGCCCGCCCCGCGTGGCGCGGAGGGCGCGGACGGCCATGACGGGCGGCTGCTGATCGAGCTGCGCGGCGAGGCGCGCGGCGCGCCGATTGTGAGCGTGCTGGTCGGCGCGGGCGCTAGCGTTGAGGAGGTCCGCCGTGACCAGGCCAGCCTTGAGGAAGTCTTCCTGTCACTGATGGAGGAGGGCCAGTGATGAGCGCGACGATTATTCAGGACCTCGCCGCGATGATCTGGAAAGAGCTCAAGGAGTTCTTCGCTAGCGGTGGGGGCCGTGGGCGCTATATTGGCCTGATCGTTTTGGGGGTCTTCGGCGTCATTCTGCCGCTGGGCTCCGGCTCGCGCGCATGGGTCGCCTCGCCAATCCCCACCATTCTGTACGGCCTCTACCTGCCCGTCATCCTGATCCTGAGCGTCGGCGCCGATTCCTTCGCCGGCGAACGCGAGCGGCACACGCTGGAGACGCTGCTGGCCAGCCGTCTGCCCGATCAGGCGATCTTCTTCGGCAAGCTGCTCGCCATCACGATCTTCGGCTGGGGACAGAGCCTGCTGGCCGCGCTGGTGGCGCTGGTCATCATCAACATCAAGTCTCCCGGCGCGCTGACGCTCTACTCCGCGCCCAACACGTTGGGCATCGTCTTCATCGGGCTGCTGGCCGCGCTGGTAGGGGCCGCCGCCTCCTCGCTCGTCTCGCTGCGCGCCGCCACCGTCCGCCAGGCGCAGCAGATGCTCTCAATCGGGCTGCTGGTCATCATCTTCGGCACAACCTTCGGCCTGCAGGCGCTGCCCGCTCAGACCCGCGCGCAGCTTCTCGGGCGTCTCGCCACGACCGATCTCACCACGATTGGTCTGGAGGCCGCCGCCACGCTGGCCCTCCTCGCCGCCCTGCTCACGGTCTGGGCGATGGCGCTCTTCCGCCGCGCGCGGCTGATCCTCAACGGGTCGTGATGAGCGTTACGGCGGATCGAGGCGAGTGAGGGTGGCGTTGATGGAGTAGCGCAGACACTCGACCACGCCCTTGCCGCTGACGGCGACGGCTTCGAAGCTGGGGCCGCGGAACGGGTTGAGGTACTGCTCCAGCACTGGCACGGGCAGGATGTCGGGCAGGTCGCGCTTGTTCCACTGCATGATGAGCGGGAAATCGCCCGGCGCCTTGCCCATCCGTCGCAGCTGCTCCGTCAGTTCCTTGAAGCTCTCGATGTTCTCCTGCAGCTTGACCGCCTGTGAATCGGCCACGAAGACCGCGCAATCCGCCCCGCGCAGCACTGAGAGCCGCGTCTGCTGGTAGAGCACCTGGCCCGGCACGGTATAGAGCTGGAAGCGCACACGGAAGCCGTGCACCAGGCCCAGCTCCAGCGGCAGCAGGTCGAAGTAGAGTGTGCGCTCCGTCTCGGTATCAATCGAGACCATCTCTCCCACATCGTTCGGGTTCACCGTGCGATGGATGTAGTGGAGATTGGTCGTCTTGCCGCTCAAGCCGATACCATAGTAGACCACCTTGCAGCTGATCTCGCGTTTGGCGATATTGATGAGCGACATGATGAGCTCCCATTCTACAGAAGACCAGCCTCACACCCGGCTCCGGGTCGTGGACGTCCAGGCTGGACGCTGCGCTTTCCAGTTCTCTCCGGCGTCTGTCGCGACCGCATTGTACCCCATGTGGCGCAAGAGAGTCGCGCGCCGCTTCCAGCGCCCGCCCACACCGGCCGGCCAGTGGCCCGCCAACGCCCGCGCCGCCCGGCCTGAGCGCCGTCCGCGCGCGGCGCCGCCCGCCAGGCGCATCAGCCGCCGCCACCGGTCATGCGTTCCGGCGCCGCCAGCGCCCTCCGCCTGGCTGGTCATGCGCGCGTTGACGGTTCCCGCTGGCGGGCGCCATAATGCGCGGTGAAAACGCTACGCGCATGGAGAACATGATATGCGGCAGATAGATACCCCCGCGTCCCTGGAGACGC
>JAKAIY010000059.1 GCA_021814145.1 Chloroflexota bacterium | reverse complement strand
GGAGGAGCTGCGCGAGCAGGCGACCCAGCTGAGCGCGCAGCTCGCGCGGCAGGCGCGGGAGGCGATCCAGGAGGCGGAGCGCTACCGCCACGCGCTGGAGGACGCCCGCCAGCGGGTGGCGAGCGCGCAGAGCCAGCAGCCCGCCGCCGACAGCGTCACCTATGGCGGCGACCTGGCGGGGCTGCGGGAGTTGGTGAGCCAGGTGGTGGCGAGCCCGCAGCATCTGGAACTGGTCACGCGGCTGGCGAACGCCGCGCCGCAGCTGGCGGAGGCGCTGGACACGCTGCACGCGACCACGCCCTACGCGGCGCTGCTGGGGGCGCTGGCGGACCTGCGCCAGAAGCTGGACGAGGCGCTGGCGTAGCCAGGGCCTGGCGGCGCCGCCGTTGTCGCGCGTCCGGCGAGAGCCAGCGGAGCGGCCCCCGCGCTCATCCGTGGGCGCGCGGGGCCGCTCCGCTGGCTTGTCTGTCTCCGTCTGTCTCCGTCTGTCTCCGTCTGTCTGGCTCCAGGAAAATACCTCGCCAACAATTGACATTATGTCATAGCGCGCACTACCCTAGGTATATATACGTAGCCTGATGTGTCGCGCTGGCGGACTCTTCATCTCCCGCCAGCGCGATAGGAGTCGAACGGAGCCAGCAGGCTGCGATAAAACCGCTTAGGGTGTGGTCTTGCCACTTCTCCTCTCTGCGATCGCGCGATGAATGGCAACCTACCCCCAGTGACAGAGAAGTGAAGCGGCGCGTGAGTCAAGAAGGAGGGAATCGCCAGCGCTCGTCTGGTCTCGCTGATGTGAAGACCGCGGGCTTCGCCCGTCACGTTGTCTGAGAATCCCTGTTCGTTTCTTCCGGGAGGTTCTCCACATGGCTGCCGACCACGAAGCATCAGATCGTCACTTGAAGAAGGCCCTCTCATTGCAGGATCTCTTCTTCCTGTCCATGGGAGGCATCATCGGCTCCGGCTGGCTCTTCGCCGTTTTGGGCGCAGACTCCACCGCCGGGCCGTCTGTCATTCTTTCTTGGATTCTCGGCGGTGTCCTGGTGATGTTCATCGCCCTCACCTACGCCGAAGTCTCTGGTATGCTCCCTCGCTCGGGGGCTATCGTCCGCTATCCGCACCTCACGCACGGCGGCTTTACGGGCTTCCTGCTGGGGTGGACATACTTCCTGACCGCTGTTACGGTTCCTACCATCGAGGCAGAGGCCGTCGTTTCGTATTCCTCGCAGTACATTCCGGGTCTCACCTACGTTGACAAGGCGAGTGGCGTCACCCTGCTGAGCGCCACCGGCATCCTGTTTGCCGTCGGCCTGATGATCGTGTTCTTCTTCCTGAACTACTTCGGCATCCGCACGCTTGGCAGGCTCAACACGGTTATCACGTGGTGGAAATTCATCATCCCCGCGCTGACCGTCATCCTGCTGCTCTTCGCTTTCAACGGCAGCAATTTCACCGCCGGTGGCGGGTTCTTCGCCCAGGGAGGCGCGTCAGTCTTCCAGGCTATCGCGACCTCTGGCATTGTATTCTCGTTCCTTGGCTTCCGCCAGGCGCTTGACTATGGTGGTGAGGCGCGCAATCCGCAGCGGGATGTGCCACGGGCCACGATCTACTCTGTCATCGCGGCCGTCATCATCTACACCTTCCTCCAGATAGCCTTCACAGGCGGCATCAACTGGCACGCCGCTGGTGTGCCAGTGGGCGCCTGGAGCAAGCTTAGCGGCTCCCCCTGGGCGGCCGCGCCGTTCGCCAGTGAGTTGCGCGGCACTGGCATAGCCCTGCTCGCCGGGTTTGCGGTCCTGCTCAACATAGACGCCTGGATCTCCCCAAGCGGCACTGGGCTTGTCTATCTGGGAACCAGCACGCGCACCATCTACGGCCTATCAGTGGACGGCTATCTGCCACCAGTGATGCGGCGCATCTCGCGCTTTGGCGTCCCAATCGCCGCGCTGCTGGCGGCCCTGATCGTCGGCTGCGTCTTCCTGCTGCCGCTGCCAAGCTGGTATCTGCTCGTCGGGTTTATCTCTTCGGCTACCGTGCTCACGTACATCATGGGTGGGGTTGGCCTCACGATCTTCCGCAAAA
Organism: Chloroflexota bacterium; assembly: GCA_021814145.1. Lineage (GTDB taxonomy): Bacteria > Chloroflexota > Ktedonobacteria > Ktedonobacterales > JADMIN01 > JAKAIY01. Next base: position 20,116 of record JAKAIY010000059.1, on the reverse strand, counting down.
CAGCCAGCGAATTGCACCGGCCGTTCCGCCTGGGAGGCGCCCAGATCCTCGCGCCTATCGCCTTCATCGCCGCCGGCCTGATCGTTTACTGGTCAGGCACGTCCACTCTCAACTACGTGGTCGTCGCGGTTCTGATCGGCTTGCCACTCTACGCCTGGTTCTACGCCACCCCTCGGCTTGGCGTGCCTGGCGTAGTCTCTGGCTTGTTGGGCGCGATCTACCTGATCGCTATCCTGGCGACCGCCTATTTTGGGCCGATCAATATCGCGGGTTCCAGCTTCACCGGCAAGGGCGGCCTCAGTTTCTGGCCGTACGTCATCCTGCTGCTCGCTGAGGCTCTCGTCTTCGCGGGAGTTGTCTGGGCCACCGCGCGTCCCAGTGACAGGCGTGAGATCATCGCTGGCCTCTGGTTCATCGGCTATGTGTTCGCGATGTATATCGTCTCGTATTACGGCGTCTATGGACCGCTCCAGACGCCACTGCTGAAGTTCCCATGGGACACCGTTGTCGCGGCTGCGGTATCACTGGTCGGCTACTATCTGGCTGTGGCGTCCGGATATAGCACACCTGAGATCGAGGCCATCGTACAGGCTGAGGCCACGGTAGCGGGTCAGCCACAGACAGCGAGCTCCGACACGGGCGCGAGCCTCTAGCGACACGTGCGACCATATCGCCGGCTCGACTTCCGGCGCCTGCCAGGAGCGCGGGCTTTCTCCCCTGGGAAGGGAGGATACTCCACTTGGGTATCCAATCAACCCCTTTCTCAGGGGAGCTTCGTGGCTGGCTCCCAGCAAAGCAGAGAGAGACAACGAAATTCGCCCACAATCGTCACCCAACAACGGGCGGCAGGAAATACGCCGTCGCCGCTAGCAGGGCCCAGAGCGAGCACAACTGTACACCTTCAAGAATCGTCGCCTCGCCGTCACGGCTAAGGAGCATGAACAGGAATGATCCGGCGACGAAAATGATGACCTCAAGCGGGTTGAAGTTGAGGAGCAACGGATGGTTCGTCAGATAGCCAGTGATCACCAGCACCGGCACGACAACCGTCACCATCTGGATTGACGCGCCTGTCGTGACGCCCATGGTGATCTCGATCAGGTTTCGTCGCGCCATGCCCATCGCGCCATAGAGCTCCACAGCGCCACCAACGACCGGGATCAGGATCAGGCCCAGGAAAAAGCCATTCACATAGGACTCATACTGACTTCCAATGTTCTCAACCGATTTCGCGAACGCCTCTGACATGAACACGACGCCGGTCACTGACAGAGCGAGAATCACCAGCGCGAGCGTGACGCGCAGCCACTTATGCTGGTGAAGAAAGCCTTCCGCCTCGTCCTCAGCGGCTTCCGCCCCTCGCTTGGCGGCGTGCGCGGCGGCTTTGAGCCTCCTCGCCTTGCGCTTCTCTTCGGTGTAGCGCGCTCTGGCGGTCTTCTTGTGGGGTGACTCCTCAATGGGCGTAACACTGGCGCCATGACTCGCGCGGGCTGCCAGCTCTGATTCCGCCAGCCTCCGCTCATCACTGAAAAGCGCCTCTACTCCTGGCGGCGCATCGAACGGATTCACGCCCATGCCCGCCAAAGAGTCCTGACCCGCTGACTGTGCTGATTTCGCCGATCGCATCTTTTTCCGGCGCCGGGCCTCCCGTCGCGCCAGCGCCTTCTCCAGCAGGTTTTCGCCCGCGCGCAACCTGAACACGGCGTAAAGGATGTACGCGATATACGCGGTCAGGAGCGCGACACCCACACAGAGACTAATGGAGTACTGGCCAAAGACCTTGAGATCAGCCGGATCGAACGCCGGGTCATTCGCCCTGGCCACAAAGAAGGCGACGGTAGGAAGGCACAATCCGGTGACAGCCAGCGCGAAAAAACTCGTATATTCCCCCGCGCTCTCAGGGCTGAACTTCATGCGGCCATTCTTGATCGCGCCCGCGATAGTCGCGATACCCAGGATGAGAAGGGAGTTGCGAATGACCACCCCAGCCACTGAACTGAGCACGATCTCGGACCCATTCTCGCCGCCCGTCGGAGAGAGCAGCAGGGAAAGCGCGATAGCAAGCTCCGCGGCGTTGCCGAACGTCGTATGCAGCAATCCGCCAATGAACTGTCCGAACAGCTCTTCAAGCTCCTCTACGGCGCTCTCCAGGAAACTCGACAGGGGAATCAGCGTCAGCGCCGCGAGAATGAGCACATATGGGCCTTCTTCAAGCCTGAACCTCCCATAAAAGAGAACCACTGGGATAAGCAACAGACCCAGGTTGATCCACCGAAGCCAGACGGATCTCTCCACACAACGCCCCTATCGTGTAGCTCAATGTCGCGCGCGCCATCCAGAAAACGCCGCTTCTCCGGTGGCCATTATAGCAGAGCGGCGCCCGTGCGCGGTCATCCGTTCGGCGTAGGGCTGCGGCCAGCTTTAATTCACTCCGCGCATGCTCAGCTGGATACGGCCCCGGCTGATGTCTACACTCATCACCCGCACCGTAACAATCTGGCCTACCGCCACCACAGACAGCGGGTCGCGCACGAAGGTATCAGCCATCTCGGAAACATGCACCAGCCCGTCCTGCTTAACGCCGATATCCACAAACGCCCCAAAATCCACCACATTGCGAATAGATCCCTGGAGGATCATGCCCTCAGCCAGGTCCTCCAGCTTGAGCACATCATGCCGCAGAATAGGCGCTGGCAAACTATCGCGTGGGTCCAGGCCTGGCTTCTCCAGATTCTCCAGAATATCCGTCAGCGTCGGCGCGCCAACGCCTAGCTCCCGCGCCAGCCTGGCGACCGCCGTCTGAAAGGCCTCGTCCCCTGCCCCCATACTTACCAGCAGCCGCCACGCCCGCACCCGATCCGCGGCCCGGTCGCCCTTCGCGCCCGGCAGCTTGTCCAGCGCCTCCCGCGCGACCGCGTAGCTTTCCGGGTGGATGAAGGTGTTGTCCAGGGGCTCGAGTCCACCAGCGATTTTGAGAAAACCCGCCGCCTGGGTAAATGTCGCTGGCCCGAAGCCTGGCGTCTTGAGGAGGTCCTTGCGCGTCTTGAACGGGCCGTTCGCCTCGCGCCAGCTTACGATCGCTTCCGCCACACGCGCCGTCACGCCAGCCACATAGCGCAACGCCTGCGCGGACGCAACGTTGACATCCACGCCGGCGAAATTGACGCATGAGACCATCACACGGTCGAGCGCGGAAGCCAGCGCGCGCTGGTCAACATCGTGCTGATAGAGGCCAACGCCCACCGCTTTGGGATCAATCTTGACGAGCTCGGCCAGCGGGTCCTGCAAGCGCCGCCCAATCGAGATACCGCCGCGCTGGGTGGCGTCCAGTGCCGGGAACTCCCGCCGGGCCACCTCCGACGCGGAATAGACTGACGCGCCCGCCTCATTTACCATCACATACCCGATGGATCCAGCCGGAGCGCCCATCTGTTCCAGTTCCCGGATCGTTTCCGCGGCAAGCTGCTCAGTCTCACGCGACGCCGTGCCATTGCCAATCGCGATCGCGCCAACGCTGTGCTTCGCGATCAGCGTTTTCAGCGTCGCCTTCGCCTCATCCCAGCGCTGTTGCGGCTCATGGGGATAGATCGTCGCGGACTCCAGAAATTTGCCGTTGGCGTCCAGCAGCGAAACCTTGCAACCCGTACGATAGCCCGGGTCAATCGCCAGGACCGCTACTCCGCGCAGCGGCGGCTGCAGGAGCAGATGGCGCAGGTTCGTGGCGAAGACCGCGATCGCGTGTTCTTCCGCCTGTCGTGTCAGTTCCATCCGCGCCTCGCGCTCCAGCGCTGGCGCCAGCAGCCGCTTGTACCCATCCGCGATGGCGCTTTCCAGTTCGTCAGCGAATGGCGAGCGCGCGTCTGGCTGGTAGACGCGGTGAATCAGCGGCGCCGCCCGTTCGTACGGGATTTCCACAGCCACCCGTACGACATCCTCTCGCTCCGCGCGGTTCAGCGCAAGCGTGCGGTGCGGCGCCATGCGCGTTATCGGCTCATGGAGATCGTAGTAGAGCCGGTAGACGCCACGCGGGTCCTTCTCCGCCGCGCGCTCAGCGTCCACTGTAAGTCGCGCGGTGACCGCGCTCTCGCGCAGAAACAATTTGCGCGTGTCGCCGCGTACCGTCGCGTCCTCCATAATCATCTCGGCGCAGATGTCGCGTGCGCCCGCTAACGCCGCCTCGATGGACGCCACCCCTAGCTCGGCGTTGACAAATGGCTCGGCGGCGGCCCGCAACGCCTGCTCCGCCGGGCCAGGAATACGCGCCTGGCTCAATATGAGATCAGCGAGCGGCTGCAAACCGCGCTCCCGCGCGACACTCGCCCGCGTCTTGCGCTTCGGGCGATAGGGCAGGTAGAGGTCCTCGACCGATTGCAGGGTCGTGGCCGCCTGGATAGCATCCGCCAGTTCCCTGGTGAGCTTGCCCTGCTCCGAGATCAGCCGCAGAACATCACGCTTGCGCTCGTGCAGCGACCGCAACGCCTCCATCTGATCGGCCACCGCCTGAATCTGCACCTCGTCCAGGCCGCCGGTGGCCTCCTTCCGATACCGCGTGATGAATGGCGTCGTATTGCCCGCGTCGAGCAGTTGGAGCGTGGCCAGCGCCTGCGTGGGCTTGATCTTCAGCGTCTCGCCGATTGTCGCCGCCAGGCTGGCCTCGCTGAGAGCCTCCGGAAAATCAAGCTGATCCAGCCGTATCGTGCCATCTGCCGCCTCGCCACCTGTCACCCCCACGGGATCGGTCTCATTCGTCACGCCTGTAATCCTTCTGAACTCCACATAGCCTGCGCTCACCGCATGATGGCCGGGTGATTATCACGCGGCCCGCCTGTGGCAGTATAGCCTAGCGAGGGTCGCGCCGCCCGCCCGGCTCGCCAGAAAGTACACTCCGCTCAGACTCCATCGCTGAGCGGAACGCGCTAACCGTATCAGGCGGTCTCCTGATCGCGCAGGCTCGCGCCTTCCGCGCAAACCCGCACGATGAGACCCGCCAGCAACGCCACACGCGGCGCGATGGAGTCCACTTCGATATATTCACCAGGGTTGTGGGCCATGCCGCCAGCAGGCCCCAGGCCATCGAGCGTTGGCGTCCCGGCGGCGGCCGTCGTGTTGCCGTCCGAGCCGCCCCCAGTAGGTGAGCCGGTCAGCGTGTAACCCAGCTCAGCCGCCACCTCGCTGGCAAGCGCGAAGAGCCGCTGGCTCGCCACGCTCTGCGTGAATGGCCCGTGCATGAACCCGCCCGATAGCCGCGCCGTCGTATCCGCGACGACCGGGACGGCCTCCATCACGACCCGCATCGCGCGCTCGACCGCTTCCATACCCTCCTTGTCCGCCGCGCGCACATCAACCAGCGCATACGCCGCGTCAGGCACCACGTTCGGGCGCTCGCCGCCATGAACGACGCCAACATTCAGCGTGACGCCAGAAATTGTCCCGTTCAACGCCTGAACCGCGAGAATCCGGCTCGCCAGCTCCTGGATCGCGTTGCGACCTTTGTGAGGCTCAACACCCGCATGCGCTGAGCGCCCCTCCACATCTATCCGGTAGGTCGCCACACCCTTGCGGGCGATAGTCGCCTTGTCAACGCGTGAATTAGGCTCTAGCACCAGCGCCGCGTCCGCCTCGCGCGCCAGCCGCTCCACCAGATCATGGCTGGATGGTGAGCCAATCTCCTCATCACTGTTGCAGTAGAACACCAGCTCCGCCCAGGGAGTCTCGGGGGCAAGCGCCCTGACAGCATAGAGGCCCGTGAGCAGTCCGCTCTTCATATCCATCACGCCGGGGCCAAAAGCGCGACCATCCGCGATGTGGAATGGACGGCGTTGCGCCTCGCCGTCGGGAAACACTGTGTCCATATGCCCAACGAGCAGCACGCGCCCCATGCCCGTCCCACGCCAGCGCGCAACCAGATGCGGTCCATGATCGCCGCCAGCGATGCGCTCCACTTCCGCCCCCGAAGCTATGAAGCGCGTCCGCAGTTCATCAGCGACGCGCGCCACGCCATCCGGCGTATAGGAACCGGAGTCAATATTGACCAGCGTGCGCAAGTCATCGAGAAACTGGTCACGCCGCGACTCAGCGAAGCGCAGCAGCGCGTGTACGTCCATCAGACGCCTCCTATCCAGCGCAGAGCAAGGAAGACCCCAAGCGCCACTACTCGACGGAAATCACGTCGGTCGAAGATCCGGTAATCTCAATGTCAGGCCGCGAGGTCTCGATAAAGCGGATTACTTTTTCCACAACATCAAGCGCATGCCCGCTGTCACCGCTGACATACGCGACCCCGATCTCGGCTAGATTCCACATCTCCTGACTTCCCACCTCAGCGGTGGCGACTTCAAACTGGTTGCGCGCGCGCGACAGAATCGAGCGAATCACCTGCCGCTTGTCCTTGAGCGACACACTGTCGAAGAGATGTAGCGTGATATGCGCGGTAGCGACGTACATGACGCAATCCTTCTCAACTCAATCCTGAAAACTCAGGGCTGTGACTCCCCCAGCCCAGCCATCGCGTCACCCACTTCACCAGGTCCAGCCAGCGGGCGTCCCGCACGCTCATGCCGCATCACCAGCAGCAGGCTCGCGAAGATGAGCGCGCCGCCCGCCCAGGTCGCCCAGGTGATGGTATCTCCGAGCAGCCAGACCCCGAGCGCCGCGCCAAGCAATGGCTGGATGAACAGCGTCGGCGCGGCGGTCGAGGCGTCCACAACGGAAAGCGCGCGGAACCACAGCCAGTAGCCCGCGACAGTCGCGATCAGCGCCATATAGAGCGCCGCCTGCCAGCCTGTGGCTGTGAGATGTGGCCAACCCGAACGCGCGACCGCGACAGCGCCCGCCGGAATCCAGACAATCAGGCTTCCCGTGATTGTCGCGGCGGTAAATAGCAGCGGCGGTATCTGGGCCAATGTCCGCTTTCCCAGTATGGTATAGCCTGACTCCAGTAGCAAGGAAAAGATCACGAGCAGATCGCCGGTAATCCGCGCGTTTCCGCTCCCCGGCCCAAATATGGGGAGAACGCCGCGCTCGACAATGAGGTAGACACCCATCAACCCGACGACCAGCGCCGCGATGCCAGTAGGCGTTACGCGCTCGCGCAGCGCTGTCCACGACAGCACCGCCGTAAACAGTGATTCCGTCGCAATCAAGAGCGCGACATCTGACGCGGTTGAGAGCGCCAGCCCAAAATACTCGAACGCCTTGTTCAGCACAAATCCCAGGAGGGTGAGCGTCGCCAGCGTCAGAAGCGAATTCCGGTCGCGCGGAATACGGCGCCAGCCATGCGCCAGCGCGGGGAGCAGCGCCAGGGACGCGATGGTGAATCGTAGCGCGTTCAGCTCAACAGAGTTAAGTTCTGAGAGCGCGATCTTTCCTTCCACATAGGTCCCAGCCCAGAGCGCGTTCGCGATGACCAGCGTAACCAGCGCCGCGGGACGGGTCATCCCAACTGAACGAACACGCCCCCACAGGCTCTCGCCGCCGGCTTCCGCCCACGCGTCACCCACGCGCGCCATCAATCGTCCCTTTCGGCTGCTTGAAAAGCTACTCTGCGACAATCATGCGCATTCTTCTATTGTACGCCTCGCGCGCGCTTGTGATTGCCAGCGAGCTGGGTTGGTCAGGTCACTCGACACGCATGAGCTTGTACGTCGCCGCCATCAGGTTTCCCTGTCATAGAGCGCGTGAGCGGGCGCGTTCCACCCGGTGACGCTCAAGCCAGTATAAGTTGACGCCTTGTGGCCGCGGCGTATCCTCCGCGACAACCCGTGTCTTTGCTGCCCGGATCGCGTGGCCGGCGGTATGCGGCCTGTCTGGGGGCACGCCATGAATCTGGACGAGCGCCTGCCCGGGATAGCGCGCCTCAGATCGTGGCGTAACGAAACGCCTGCGCAGCATATTGTATGCTGCGAACGGGAAACACGTGACAGGCGGCCCGCGAAACGCCAATCGCTGGCGGAGGCGCATCTATGGATGGTATCGCGGTCATCAACAAGGCGGCAGGCATGACGTCCCATGACGTTGTGGCGCGGGTGCGACGGCTGGTGGGGCAGCGGCGCGCAGGTCACGCAGGCACGCTCGATCCCACCGCCACTGGCGTTCTGCCTGTACTGCTAGGCCAGGCGACGCGCGTCGCGGAATACCTGAGCGAGAGCGGCAAAGCCTACCGCGCGACCATTCGTTTCGGTGTTGAGACAACGACCTACGACAGCGAGGGCGAGATCACCCACGAAGCCCCCGTTCATCTGGCATTGGAGGACATCGAGCGCGCGCTCCCCGAATTCCTTGGCGAGCAGGACCAGCTTCCGCCTGTTTACTCGGCGATCAAGCGTGGCGGTGTCCCGCTCTATGCGCTTGCTCGCGCTGGCGAAGCGGTCGAGGTGACGCCCAGGCGGATCCGCATAGACGAGTTGCGCATAGTCAGGTGGGCTCCTCCCGATCTAACTCTGGATGTCGAGTGTGGCAAGGGAACCTATATCCGCTCACTGGCCCATGATCTCGGTCAGCGGCTTGGCCCAGGCGCGCACCTGACCGGCCTCATCCGCACCCGCAGCGGGCCATTCACACTAAGCCAGGCGATCACCCTTGAAGAACTGGACGCCGCGCTCACCAATGGAAGCTGGCGCGACCGGCTGTTCGCCACTGATGAGGCGCTGCTGGACTGGCGCGCAGCCATCCTTGGCCAAGAAAACAGCGTGCGATTGCGCACTGGGCAGCGCATTCATTTCGCCCAACGCCTCACCACAGAGCCACCGGCTGAAAGCGAGCTGATCCGCGCCTACTCCACTGATGGCCATTTTCTTGGCATCATGCGCTGGAGCGGCGCGGACCAGAGCTGGCGCCCACACAAAACGCTCGCCATCGGGCCTGAGCCTGATGAGTGATCAAGATGGGCGCTTTTCCGCGGTCAGACGTGTCACCAGCAGCGGTGTCCGCGCGCCGTGCAATACCCGGTCAGTCACGCTGCCGTACGCCCACCTGCGCGCGCCAGTATCGCCATGCGTCGCCATGACGATAAGGTCACGCCGCTGTTCGGCATTCTCCAGGATCCGCTCGGCGACCGGACCATACTCAAGCTCCGTCGTGACTTCAACACCAGACGCGCCCAGACGCTCCCGGAGCCGCCCCGCCACATCATGCAGGTAGTTGCGGGCATCCTGTGTCTCTTCCGCCGCCGCTTCTAGCGGCAGCACACGCAGCAACGCCACCGAAGTGATGACACTCCCCGCCAGCGCCTCGACCATGTCAAGCGCGGTCTCAGCCAGCTTGGAGCCATCTACCGTCACAACCGCGCGTGACAGCCGCACGGGGGTCTGCGAGGCGCTATCAAGGAACGAGCGCAGCAGCAGCGTGGGCGCCGAGCCCGCGCGCATCACGCGATCCGCCACACTGCCCAGCGCGAACCGCTCAGCGCCTGTCCGGCCATGCGTGCTCATCACGACCAGATCAACTTGCTCGTCTATGATGATGTCCAGCAAGGCGCTCGCGACCTCACCGCGCGCGGCGATGGTAAGCGTCCTGATGCCGAGCGCCTCCCCGCTTTGCGCCATCCGCGAGAGATATTGCTCAACCTCGCGCTCTTCATCCCGTAGCAGCCGCTCGTACACGTCCGCGCTCGTCGGGCCGCCCGCCGCCGCATACGCCCAGGTCAGCGAAGGGATGATGCGCACGACAAGAAGATCAGCGCCCAGCGCGGACGCGAGTTGCTGCGCGACAGGAGCGGCCCGCTCCGCGAACGCCGATCCATCCAGAGGGAGAAGGATTTTCCTGATGCGTTTTTCACGCTCACCTGTCCGCTCGCCTGTCATAAACCTACCCTCCGATTCACGTGATCGGGTAATCGAGCGTTTGACATCCCATCGCGTCACTTAATAAGGGCCGCGACGCCCGGTATGTCAAACCTCCAGCGTCGCGGCCCCCGACACGCTCACAGGCGATCATCGCCGAAGCGTGATCGCGTTCTACACTGTTACGCCGTTGTAGGCGTTGACGCTTCGCCTGTTGAAGGCGTCTCCGTCTTTTGCGCCAGCGATCCCGTCCATGGAGTGCCAAGCAGCGGAAGCAGATAGCGGTCAACGCCATAATACCCAGCGATCCGCCAGGCCAAAATCAGGAACAGACCCAGGAATCCAAGCAGCGGGTTGGTGCTGATCGTGCCTGCCAGGATGTAGTTCAGATTCATGAACACACCGAAGAAGGCCGCGACGCCTGTCAACGCGCCAACAATGAGCCCCAGGCCAACCAGCAGCTCACCGAAGGTGATCAGATACGCCCACAACGCCGGATAGGGCTGAACAAAGGTCGTCAGGAACCATGCGTACCAGCTGGACACGGTAGGATTGGCGCCCGTGGAGTGAGTGATGGCGTTGGTGACAAAGCCCTTGATCGCGACGCCCGTATTTGACGTGAATACCCACGGCGCGTGCGCGGCTTCGCCAAGAACTGAATAGCCGGTCAGCTTTTCCCAGCCGGCGTTGAACCACTCGTAGCCCGCGTATACACGAATGATAAGCCAGAGCCATGCCATCCGTGTATCCGCGAAAAGAAATCGCGCGAGTGGGGGCTCGGGAATCTGTGTCGCCACACGGGGATGAACGTTCTGTGTGATACCCATATATGCCACATCCTCCTGACATTGGGCGCGAAGCGGAGCTTGTTGGTTGGCGCCCCTTGCGCCAGCGCCCCACTCCGTTCGCCACCAATAGCGTACCGGGCGGCGCTCACACCAGACTCACCCCGTCCCCTTGTTCTGTCACAGGGGGGTCACGCGCTCCTGGCATGGTGTCAGGAAGCCCGCGAACAGAAAAACACAGGGGTGGAGCGCCAGCACGCCAGCCAGCGCCCCACTCCCTGCTCGCCCACAGCGCCATAACGGGCGCCGAAGATCGCCCTACAGGATCGCTTCCCATGGATGAGCGGCTTCTTCTTCCAGCGATTCCGTCGCCGCTTCCTCGCGGACTCGTGTCGCGGCCGCGCCAGCCTGTTGATTGATCGGGGGCCGCACGATCAGCGCTGGAAGAACCGTCGCGCTCAATGCCCTGTCCGTAACACTTCCCATCGCCAGCCGCGCCAGCCCTGTGCGGCCATGTGTGGCCATCGCGATCATATCGCAGCCATCCACGGCCGCCGTCCCAACAACTCCCAGCCCCTTTTCCGCGATGCGGGCCAGCGCCGCCGCCGCGTCCAGTTCATAGACAATCGCCGTTGTCACGCGCACGCGTTCGCCCCCTGGAGCGGCGCTAATCCGCCTTGCGACCCGCTCCAGATACGCATTCGCTTCGAGCGCCGCCTGATCGCGAAGCGCGTCAGAATCCGGCGTGCGAATGAACGGGATCACCCGGACCAGCTGCGCCTCGAAAGTCTCCGGCGCTGTGATCATCGCGCCAAAGGAGATCGCGGGCTCCAACGCCACCTCCGCCAGCTCCGAGCCATCCAGCGGAATCAGTATTCGGAACGGGCGGCCACGCTCATCCTTCTCCTCTGGAGGAAGCCCAGCGCCACGCTCCCGAAGCAACACAGTCGGCGCCGTCGAGCGCCGCACAATCTGCTGCGCCACACTGCCCAGCGCCCACCGGCTCAGTCCCGTGCGCCCATGACTGCAAAGAACAATCGCATCCACGCCCCACGCCGTCGCGCTGTCCAGAATGACCTCAGCGACCGTTCCAAATTCGACGTGTGTCTCAACCCGCGCATCGCGCAGTGTCTCTGAGGCGGCGATTTCGTCCAGGTACTGGCGCGCCTCACGCTCATCCCGATCCAGATAGTCGGCGCGTGGCAACGGCGCGGTGGCGATCAGCCCACTCGCGTCGGCGATATCGTTTACAACCCGCAGCAGAATAACAGAACCATGCGACGCCCGCGCCAGGCGGCCCGCGACCGCGAGCGCGCGCTCAGCCCGCTCAGAACCATCCAAAGGAACAAGGATCTTTGAGAACATCAGGATGACCTCCGCACTCGACGTTTCCCACCTACATAGCGCGTAGCGACCGGCCACACATTACCTGTGAACACCTAGCACGCCGAGAATCCGGCCGCGCGCCACAGCCACAACGAACAACGCGATATCCCCGGAACGCTCGATGCGGTCAGCGACGCGCGCCTCAGCGACTTGCGGCTTGATGCCCAGCTCGCGCAGGAAAAGCCTTCCACCAAGCGCGAGCAAGCGACCCTCAACGATGGCCAGCGCCCCCGAATCCGCCACGACCGTCACGACGCGGTCAACGTGCGCTGGCTGGATGCGAAGCGCGTCCGCCGCCTCGGCGATATGGCGTCCTGGATCGCCGGGAAGGCGCTGGGCCAGACCTGTCGCCAGGCGCAGCAGCTCGCGCCATCCGCGTGGTTCCACCGGAGCGACCATCGTGATATTTGGCGCGATACTCCGCAGCCGGTCTTCCTCTTCCGCGGGGCCGAGTAACGTCATGCCTTCCTCCTTGCCATAGGTGGCGTCCAGGTGGTTGCGCCCAGACATACGTGATGAGACGCTGGCAGGAAGGCTCCCGCGCAATGCCGCGTGCTCATGGCCGACCATGATTAGTCCCACTTTCCGCGAGCGCCCGAGGCGCCACACAGTGTTTACTCCGCCGCCACCATCGCCGGCGATCCGTTAGTGACACCTTACGCTTGCCATGTCACGGCAATATCACACTGGCTAGCTCAGCTATCACGCGTTTCTCACACAGCCGCGCGCGCCGTCACGACAAGCCGGAGGCGAGGGAAGCGCGCCGCCCGAACGCGGAACGCTCCCCTCGCCTCCTCGCCGCCGCGATTAAACGGGTATCGCTTCTCTAGCGCGTCACCCAACCGCCTCAATCATTCTCAGTGGGCTTTGTGGAAAGGATATACCCAACGCCGGTCTTCGTGAGAATGTAGCGCGGATGCGCGGGATCCACCTCGATCTTGCGACGCAGCCGGTTGACGTTCACCTGAAGCAGGTGGCTCTCACCCACATACTCCGCGCCCCACACATGCTCCAGCAGCATGTCCTGCGTTACAATCCGTCCAGCGTTCTGCATGAGATACGCGAGCGTGCGATATTCCACTGGGGTCAGATCTATATCATGCCCCGCCAGCAAGACCCGGTGCTGCCCGTAATCAATGCTCAGCTCCCCTACCGTCGCGGTCGCCTGCAAGCCCCGGCCATTCTCCACATGCGCGCCCATCTGCGAGCGCCGTAGAACCGCGCGCACCCGCGCCAGCAGCTCATCCACGCTGAATGGCTTGGTCAGGTAGTCGTCAGCGCCAACATCGAGGCCGTGTATCTTGTCCTGGTCCTGGCCACGCGCGGTCAGGATAATGATGGGCATGGCTGAAAACTCGCGGACCCGCTCACAGACGGCGAAGCCATCCAGTTTGGGCATCATCAGATCCAGCAGCGCGAGATCCGGCTGCCGCGCTTCGATCTGGTCAAGCGCCTGCTGGCCGTCCATCGCGCTGATCACTTCATACCCACTCAGTTCCAGGTTCTTCGTAACCAGCCTCAGCAGTTGCGGATCGTCGTCCGCCGCCAGGATAGTTGTCTTCTTCACAGGCATCACTCCATACCTCCGTCAGGCGAACAGGCATCCACGCCACCCGATGAAGCGCGTCAATCATCACGACTATCCGGCTCGTATGCGGGGAGCAGCATATGAAACGCGCTGCCCGCGCCCGGCGCGCTTTCCACCCACAACAAGCCATGACTCATGGCGACGATACGCTTACAGATCGCCAGCCCCAGGCCTAAACCTTCGACCGCGCGTGTCAGTCCCGCCTCAACCCGGTGAAAGGCATCGAAGATGTATGGCTGGCTTTCATGCGGTATACCCTGCCCATCGTCAGTGACGACCACTTCAATATACCGCCGTTCGCGCCCGTCATCCGGGAACCGCTCGCCATCATCTATCGCACTTCGCGCGCCTGATGAGCTGAGATCTATCGCTCGCTCCCCCCGAACAAGAATTTCCACATGCCCACTATCCTGCGTATATTTCAGCGCGTTGTCGAGTAGCGCGTCAAGCGCTTCGCGTAATCGCCGCGGATCGCCAAGCGCGAGCGCCGGCGCTGGCTCGCGCTCCATATCAGATGTCCCATGAATAATCAGGGAGATACGGCTCCGCGCGTCATCACGAATCGCGAGGACCGCGTCCTGCGCCAGCCGCGCCATATCCACAGGCGCCTGCTCCAGAACCTCACCGCCCGACTCCAGTCGCGAAAGGAGCAGCAAGCGTTCGATCACATCACTCAGCCGGTCACTGGCCCTGGAAATCGCGCTCAGAAATTCCAGCCGCTCCTCGCGCGTAAGCCGCCGCTCGTACCGCGCGAGTGTTTCGGCATACCCTTTAATCGTAGCGAGCGGGCTTCGCAACTCGTGGCTCACCGACCCCAGCAATTCGGATTTGAGCTGGTCCGCGCGTCGCAACGCCTCCGCCTCGGTTGTCAATTCGCGGATGCGTTCCTGCTCGGTGACGTCGCGGAGAATCTCCACGACCCGGTGAACTGACCCGTCCTCGCTTATGATTGGATAGGTCCAGCGGTGATAGACACGGCGCTCCCACTGCGGATTATCACCATCCGCCACCCTCACGAGCCGCTCCTGCCGGTACATGTGAGGCGCGCGTGTGTGGACTGTCGCTTCGAGCGGGCAGCCATCACACACGCGGCCACTCCCTTCATCAGCGAAACACAGATGCGGCGCCACCGTGCCCTCTGGCAGCCCAAACATACGCTTGTAGGCGGCGTTGGCGGCTACGACACGATAGCTTTCATCCACGATGCTGATGGGGTCGGACACGGCGTCGAACGTCTGCTCCCAGAGATTATCGCTGGCCATATTCGCCGCAACCGCCCTTTCACCGTTCGCTACCAGCGGTGGCCCAGACGTCGCGATCTCACCTTCCGCCATATACACCGCTCGCTATCCTCTAATTCAGCGGCGACGTTCTCCGCTCGCCACCGCCCCATTTAGGGTCCGAGTATACGCAAATATGCTCACAAACGAGTCACAATCAAGCTACGCCTATCACGCGAATGTCTCAATGGGACATTGGCGAGAATAGTGGCAAAAACATCGGCGCGTCTCATTCAGAGCGGCATGGAAGGGAGAGTCCGGCGATTCGCTGTGGCAAAGACGTTAACTGACGTATACTATACACAGGTAAGACACCTGTGAGATGTTGCGCGTTCCCTACGCGAACTGGGAGTTACAGCGCGTTCGGCGCGTTGCGAACGTGCGTGAGAGCGCCAAGCGTATGAACGACTCATTCCAAAACACCAACAAAGATTCTACATCCCGCGCCACAACGTCCCCTGAGACAGCGCAACGCGGGGGATGGCCAAGCCCCATTCGCGCCAGGATCCGCCAAAGCGCCATGATCCAGTCGGCCCGCGAGCGCGCCACACGCCTGACTATCTCGGCGCGGCGGGTCAAAAACGCCCTCTGGTCTTCGCCACACGGGCTGCGCCTGCGGGGCGCCGTTATAAATGGCAAGCAGACGCCGTACTCAGGTGTGGTCATCTCCGCGGGCGGCGTCTTCATCGTCACGCTGCTCATCCTGCTGAGCGAGCGGTTGTTTCCCGCGCCCAATCCTGGCGTCATCTATCTTCCACTCGCCGCGTTCGTCGCGTATTACTGGAATTTGCGCTACGGAATCCTGACAGCGGTTCTTTCCCTGATCAGCATCTACCTCATCTTGATCCCGCCTATTTTTGGCTTTAAAACGCCGAGCGTCAACGATATGGCCCGGCTGGTCACTGACGCCGCCGTGCTGGTCTTTATCCTCGCGCTCGCGCGGCTCGCGGCGAACCGGCGTGAGCGTTCCGAGCGGGAGGCCAGTCGCTTCGCGTCGCTGAACTCCATCGGGCTTGCGCTCGCCAGTGAGCTTGATGAAGAGCCGCTGCTCAAACTCATCGCCCATACCGCTTGTGACCTTACGGGAGCGGGTTTCGCCGCGTTCACGTTACGCCCGGTTGATCAGCAAGGCCAGCCGCTCGTCCCGTCCCGTGGCGAGTTCTTCCATCTCGCGGCTGTTGTCGGCGTTAGCCCGGAACAGGAAGAGATGTTCCGCCAGACGCCTCTTGGTGGTGAAGGCCTTCTCGCCCCCATCTTCCGCCATGGGCACACTGTACGGGTGCCTGACGCGCTGGCCGCGATGCAAACGCAACCGGCGGATGCGGCGAGCCATGACCAGCGCGACACTCCATCCCAGCGCCGCGTCAGGGCGCTGGCGACCGCCCGGGCCGCCGCGCTGGCCTATTCCCGAGGCGAGACCGGACACCGCGATCTGAAGAGCGTGGGCATTCCACACGGTCATCCTGTCGTCCGGAGCTTCCTTGGCGCGCCGCTGCTCGACCGCTCTGGCCATGTGCGTGGCGGCCTTCTGCTCGGCCATACCGAGCCTGACCGCTTCACCGAAGAGGATGAGCGGCTGCTCGTCGGCCTAGCTTCACAGGCGGCGACAGCGCTGGAAAACGCCCGCCTGTATAGCGCGGCCCAATCGCGCGCGCGTGAATTGGATGTCATCTTTGACAGTATCAGCGATGGTATTTCACTGGTAGACCTGGATGGCGAGGTCATTCGCGAAAACCGCGCGGCGCGCGAGCTGCGCATCCAGCTTGCGGACAGGCCAGACGGCGCATTCGCCCCATTCCAGCGTCTCGTGGCCCGCGCGACGGGGCAGGAGCCACTCGATGACCCCGCTCCCGCGACAGAATCCGTGCTGCGGATCACCACCGGCCAAAATGAGCGCCGGGAATACCTTCTCAGCGCGGCGCCCGTGCGCGGGGCCGCATCCTCAGCGCGCTCACGCCGCGCGAATGATCCGGCGCCCGCGGACTCGATTATCGGAGCCGTCCTGGTCTGGCGTGATGTGACAGAGGCCCATCAACTCATCGCGGAACGGCGCGCGCGTGAGGACGCCGACGCGCAGCGCGAGCTCCTGCAAACGATTGTGGACGAGTTGCCCAGCGGCGTGTATCTCGTGCACGGCCCTGACGCGCGCCTGATCCTGGCCAACCGCGCGGCGCTTAACGTCTGGGGAGCGCAATGGCAAACTGGCCAGCCAATGGCGGAATTCTTCCGCGCCAATGGCATACAGGCGCTCAGGCCCGACAGGCAGCCACTCGCGTTTGGAGACCTCGCGACCGTGCGCTCCGTCCGGACAGGCGAAGCGATCCATCATCGCGAAGAGATCATTCGCCAGCCCAATGGCTCCCACCTGCCAGTGCTTCTGAATACTGTGACGGTCAATTCCTCACTACTCGGCAGGGCGCTGCATGATGAACTCCAGCTCAATGAGACGAGCGCTGATGGATATACCGCCATCGTCGTGCTTCAGGACGTCACCCCGCTCAAAGAATCCGAGCGGCTCAAGGACGAATTCATCGCAATGGCCGCGCATGAGCTCAAAACCCCTATGGCAGCCGTCAAAGGCTATGCCGAGATGCTAACGCATGGCCCAGGGAGCGAGAGCGGCGCCCCCCTGGAAGACTGGCAGCGTGAGGCGCTGGACGCGATAGACTCAGCGACGACACGTCTCGTCGAGCTTACCAATGATCTGCTGGATGTCGCGCGACTCCAGGCTGACCGGCTGGATCTCCGTATGGAGCCGACTGATCTGGTGGCCCTTGCCCGCCGGGTCAGCCGCCGCATGCAGGTCACGACCCAGCGCCACAAACTGATCGTTGAATCAGACGAAGACTATGTTGTCGCGAATGTTGACGCCTCACGCATCGAGCAGGTGCTGGGCAATCTTTTGAGCAACGCCATCAAGTACAGCCCGGACGGTGGCGATGTGCGCCTCAACATCCATTCACACGCGGATGGGCGTCATGCGCTCATCACTGTCCGCGATTCTGGCATTGGCATTTCCAAGGAGCAGCAGGGGCGGCTCTTCTCTCGCTTTGTTCGGGCGGATAACGCGCGTGATCACGGCATCGGCGGCACTGGCCTCGGTCTATATCTCTGCCGTGAGATTCTGGCCCGGCATGGGGGACGGATCTGGCTCGAATCGCAACTCAATCAGGGTAGCGTGTTCTCTGTCGAGCTTCCTCTCGCGAGCGTCATGTATGAAGAGCCCGAAGACCCGCTTGGCGCTGGCCCCGAAGCGGCGCCAGCGCCAGGCGCGGATGGGCAGGACAGCTCGGGCCTCCTTGCCCCATCGCCCAAGCCATTATCCTGACGGCTTGCCTAACGCGCCTATTGCGACCGCGCGAGGAGAATGGGCGTGTCGCCATGAGTCAGCGCATAGGTGGCGACACTGCCATAGAACCACCTGCTCAGGCCACCCCGTCCATGTGTCGCCATCAGCATGAGATCGTAGCGCGCCACGGATGGAATAGGCGCGAACGCGCCACTCGCCTCCGCGACGATAGCGCCCGGTGGAGAGCCAAGCGCCACCTTGGTGAAGACAGTCCCGCGAACGCCAGTCTCCCGTTCCAACGCCTCCTGAACCTCATGCAGGTAAGCGGCGCCATCCACCTCCTGGGCATGTGATTCAGCGACAAACAGCAAGGTCAACCGCCTAGGGCGCTCAGCTCCTTCTGGCCCTGTCAGCAGTGTCAACGCCAGCGCAAGCGCGCGCTCCGCGAGCTCTGACCCATCGAGCGGCAGCAAGATGCGGCTGAACGTCACGCGCTTGTCGTGCATGTCCGGCGCGCCCGGCGGCGTTACAAGCATATAGCCACGACCCGTCTGAAGCACTCCGTCCGCTACACTCCCTAGCAGCGCGCGGTCCATCCCCTGACGGGCATGGGACGCCAGGGCGATGACATTCGCATCCAGCTCACGCTGTAGCGAGACAAGACCCTCCACAGGGTCCGGGCCATAGACAATCCGGGCGCGAGCGCGCAAGCCACCCGCAGTGACACGCCTGCGAGCGCGATCCAGCGCGCTCGCGATGGGATCACCTTCCGCCCGGGTCGGGTCAACACCGGCCAGTCGCGCCAGGTCAGGCCGGTCGGTAGAGTACGCCACAACGATCTCAGCGCCAGTCATGCGCCCCAGCGCCTCCGCATATGGAAGCGCGCGCTCCGCATACAGCGATCCGTCCAGCGTGACGAGAATCCGCTGGATAGGCGCGGCGGTGGGCAGTCGCCCCGCTATCCGCTTCGGCGCTTCCTGAGCGGCGGCGCCCTGGGGAGCCGCGCCCTGGGGAGCCGCTTCTTGAGGGGCCGCTTGCCTGGCCGCCCGCCGCCGCTCCCGCTCCTCGCGGGCCATCCGCTCGGTCAGCTGGCGCGTCTCTTCTTCCACACGGCCATGCGCGCCCGACGTCACGGGACCCATCCAGCGCTCTCCCGCTCGTTGCAACGCCTCTTCACGCGCGCGCTCCGCCTCCAGCTCAGAGAGCGGTTCAGGGGTAATAGGGCCATGCTCCTCTGGCTCCTCGCGTGGAGGTCCAGCTCCCTCGGTAGTTGGCATCGCGCGCCTCCTCTCTGAAAGCGCTATAGCGCTTCGACAACGTATTCAGCGCCCTGGCAGGCGCCCCAAAGCGCCACGGCCCGGGCAGAGTTCTCCGGGACGCCTGCCTGTGGCCAGCCTAGCGCACCTGCACCTGGATCTGCTTTGGCTTGCCCGCCTCAGCTTTAGGAGCGGTGAGCTTCAAAATCCCGTTCTCATACGTGGCGGTTACTTTAGCGGCGTCAATCGGCGCGCTCAGTGTCACTGATCGCGTCATCTCGCCCTCGTAGCGCTCGCGCCGCACGTAGGCGCCCTTTTGGGTATCGCGCTCCTCGCGCTTGGCCGTCGCGTGGATGGTAACGCCTGTGTCAGTCGCGCTTATCTGGAGGTTTTCTGGCTTCACGCCAGGGAGTGTCGCCTCGATGATGTACGAGTTTTCATCCTCATAGACATCGAGCGGGAACGCGCGACCATACATGGGCTCCAGTCGCGCTGGCCAGACAAAGCTCTCCTCCAACAGGCGGTTCATCACATCGCGCAACGGCGCGAAGGACTCGAATGGCTGCAACTGCGTGGGCTCTCTGCTCATTGTCCATCAACTCCCTTCTCATGACGCTTCTCTGCGTCATCCTCTCAGCCTGCGGCCAATCCGCCATAGCCTGGCACGGTCAGCATAGACGCTAGCGCGCACGGGATAGTCACGATTCGCGCCTCAGACGTCACGCGTCTGTCTCTCGCCGCAGGCCAGGGGTA
>JAKAIY010000058.1 GCA_021814145.1 Chloroflexota bacterium | reverse complement strand
GACTGGCGCGGCGATCCATCCTCAGCGATGCTGGAGGTGCTGGACCCGGAGCAGAACTTCTCTTTCCGTGACAACTACCTCGATCTGGCGTTCGACCTCTCGAAGGTCATGTTCATCGCCACCGCGAATACGCTGGATACCATCCCGGCCCCGCTACGCGACAGGATGGAGATCCTGGAGCTGGCGGGCTACACCGAGGAGGAGAAGCTGCACATCGCCCGGCGGTATCTGCTGCCAAAGCAGATTCGCGCCAACGGTCTGAAGGCCGGGGAGATCAGTCTGCCCGACGAGACGATAGTGGCGATCATCCGCAACTACACCCGCGAGGCGGGCGTGCGCAACCTGGAGCGGCAGATCGGCTCAGTCTGCCGCAAGGTGGCGCGGATAGTCGCGGAAGGCCAGACGGCGCCGGAGACAGTGACACCCGACATGCTACGCGAGTTCCTGGGACGCCAGCGCTTCTTCTCCGAGACAGCGGAGCGTATAGACCGGCCCGGCGTGGCGACTGGCCTGGCCTGGACGGCCGCGGGTGGTGACATCATGTTCATCGAGGCGGCGATGATGCCCAGCCGCGAGAGCACGCTGACACTCACTGGCCAGCTTGGTGACGTAATGAAAGAGTCCGCGCAGGCGGCGCTTACGTATGTGCGCTCAAACGCGCAGGCGCTCGGCGCTGATCCGCGCATCTTCGACGGCAAATCATTCCACATCCACGTACCCGAAGGCTCGATTCCGAAGGACGGGCCCTCAGCCGGGATCACGATGACGACCGCCATCGCTTCACTCGCGCTGGGGCGCAAAGTGCGCTCGGATGTGGCGATGACAGGCGAGATCAGCCTGCGTGGCAAGGTGCTGCCCATTGGCGGCCTGAAAGAAAAGGCGCTGGCGGCGCACCGGGCCGGCATCACGACGGTGATCCTGCCCAAGCGCAACGAGTACGATCTCGAGGAGCTGCCGAACGAGTTGCGCGAGCGGATGACCTTTGTCGCTGTGGATGACGCGCGCGAGGCGCTCGCCATCGCGCTGGAAGGCGGCCTTCCTGTCCGGCCATCCACGCGGACAGGGCCGGACGAGATAGCAGGGATCGCGGCCACGCGCGACTAAGCTGGCTCCGCTCAGCCTCGTGTGGTACACAAATGCGGACTCCGCGCGGTACAGTGTTATGGTATAAGGCGCACGGAGTCCTACACTCCAGCCCCCTCTCCCGCGCGGGAGAGGGGGCTGTGATTGCGTGGGCCAGCGGCGGATTCACGGCGCAGCGGCGCCCATCGAATCAGGCTTCAAGGGTATTCTCGGGAGGTATAGATGTCGGACAAGACTACGCGCGCGCCACGCCTGATGGCGATCTTCGCGCATCCCGATGACGAGAGCTTTACGATGGCAGGCTCTATGGCGCGTGCGACGCGCCGGGGCTTTCCAGTCGCGCTGGTCTGCGCGACACGCGGCGAGGAGGGCCAGATCGCTGATCCATCGCTCGCGACGCCCGAGAATCTGGGGCAGGTGCGCGAGCAGGAGTTGCGTGACGCGATGGCGGCGGTCGGCGTCAGCGACCTGACGTTCCTGGACTACATTGATGGCCACCTCGCGGAAGCCGACCAGCGCGAGGCGCTGGCAAAGGTGGTCTTCCAGATCCGGCGCTTCCAGCCCGACGTGGTTGTGACGTTCGACGCCAAGGGCGGCTATGGCCATGTAGACCACATGGCGGTCCACCGGCTGGCGGTCGCGGGAATCATCGCCGCGGCGGACCCAGCGGAGTTCCCGGAGCAGCTCGCACAGGGCGTCCAGCCGCACCGCGCTCGCAAGGTGTACTACTCGGCGATGCCACGCGAACGGATACTGGCGATGCGCGACGAGGCGGCGGCGCGCGGTGTGGACTTCGTCCCTGGCGGCGACGAGGCGACTATCCCCGTTGAGGAGATGGGCATGCCGCTGGCGCAGATCAGCACGCGCATCCGGCTGAGCGATGAGGAGTATGAGGCGAAGCGCGCGGCGGTGATGTCCCACAAGACGCAGCTTCCAAAAGACAGCCCGTGGGCGAACGCCACCGAAGAGCAGCTGCGCCAGTTCATGGGAACCGAGACGCTATCGCTGGCGGCGCCGCCTATCTCCGACCGGGAATACCCGGCGCCCGAAGATGACCTCTTCGCCGGGCTATGAGCGATCTTCTGACCACGCCTTTTCCTGGTGAGAAAAGGCGTGGGAGCTGGCGCGGTATTGTGAAAGCGCAGGATAACAACGAGATGACGGGAGAAGCGGGCAGCGGACTGACGTATCCGGCATTGCTGGGTGTGCTGGGCGGTGGGCAGCTGGCGAGGATGACGGGAGAGGCCGCCTCGCGACTGGGCGTAGAGCTGGCGGTAATGGAGAAAGAGCCGGGTAGCCCGGCGGCCCGCATCGCCGCGCGCGAGGTCGTCGGCGGCTGGCTGGATTTCGACCAGCTGGCGGCGCTGGCGGAAGGGACGCTGGCGGTCACGCTGGAGAACGAGTTCGTGGACGTGGCGACGCTGGAGTGGCTGGAGGCGCATGGCTTCGTGGTCTATCCCACCGCCCGAACGCTCGCGCTGGTCCAGGACAAGTATGAGCAGAAGCGCTTCATGCGCGAGGCGGGCGCGCCAGTCGTGGACTGCGCGCCGGTGGCGTCGGTGGAGGATGTGGAGCGGGCGGGAGCGGCGTGGGGCTGGCCGCTGGCGCTAAAGGGGCGACACGGCAGCTATGATGGCTATGGCAACGCGACGCTGCGCGGGCCGTCGGACATCGCGCCTGCCTTCGCGCGGCTGGGCTTCCCCGCGCGAGCGCTCTATGTCGAGCGATGGGCTCCGTTCACGCGCGAGCTGGCGGTGATGGTGGCGCGCGGGCGCGACGGCGCGATAGCGGTCTACCCGGTGGTCGAAACGGTACAGCGCGACCACATCTGTCACATCGTGCGCGCTCCCGCGCCGGGCAACGCGGCGGTCATCGAGCGCGCCGCCAGCATCGCCCAGCGCGCGGTAGAGGCGATCGGGGGCGTGGGGGTCTTTGGTATCGAGCTGTTTGAGTCGCCTGATGGCGAGGTCCTCTACAACGAAATCGCGCCGCGCCCGCATAACAGCGGCCACTATACCATCGAAGGCTGTGTGACCTCGCAGTTCGAGAACCACGTGCGGGCCGTATTGGGCCTGCCACTCGGCGCGACCACGATGACAGCGCCAGCGGTCGTGATGGTCAACACATTGGGCGTACGCAACGGCCCGGCGGAGGCGCGAGGCATGGCGCGCGCGCTGGCGGTTCCTGGCGCGCACGTCCATGTCTACGGCAAGCTCGCCTCACGTCTAGGCCGCAAAATGGGGCATGTCACCGCGCTCGGCGCGACCATCGAGGAAGCTGAAGCGACCGCGCGCGCCGCCGCCGACGCGCTGGACCTCTAGCGCGCCAGCCCCCGGTTTCTTCTCTCCTCTGGCCCTTTTCCTTCGCGGAGAAAGGGCCAGAGGGGTGGTGGCATGGTTAGTCGCGCGCCGCTACAGCCGCTCCTGGCGGAGTGAGACGGAAGCGGCGATCACCATCAGCGTGGCGAAGCCCGCGAGAAAGACGAGATCGGGCCAGATGTCGCTGAACCCCAACCCTTTCAGCATGACGTCCTTCAGCGCGAAGTTGGCCCAGGTCAGCGGCATGATATAGGCGAGCTGCTTAAGCACGACCGGCAGCGTCTTGACCGCGAAAAACAGACCGCCGAGCAGCGCTTGCGGCACAATCAGGAGCGGGATGAACTGGATGACCTGGAACTCGTTGCGGGCGAAAGCCGAGGCGAAGATGCCCATGTTCACACCGCCAATGGTTAGCAGCAGCGTCACCAGGAAGAGCAGCCAGAGCGCGCCGGCGTAATGCACCTGCAGCACATAGATCACGAAAAGCAGGATGACAATGGACTGGATCGTGGCGAAGAGGGTGAAGCCCAGAACGTAGCCCAGGGTCAGCTCTGTCTGGCTCAGGGGTGAGACCATCACCCGCTCCAGCGTGCCCTGCCCGCGCTCGCGCAGGAAAGCGACCGACGCCAGCAGGAAGACGAAGAAGAACGAGAACAGCCCGATGAACATGGGCGCCAGCGCGTCCGTCTGTGTATATTGCGGGCCACCATAGAGGTAGGTAGTATCAAGCGCGACAGCGGGCGCGCCTGCCTGGCCGGGCTGAGCGGGGGCCAGCGAGGCGCTGGCTTTGGCGAGCGCGAAGGCGGCGAGCTGCTTCGCCTGGTTGGCGGCTGGAGGATTCGAGCCTTCCAGCCGGAGCGCGACGTGTGGCTGCCCGCCGGTGGCGAGTGTGGTGAAGAAGTCGCTCGGGAAGACGAGCGCGGCGTCCGCGTCGCCGTTCTTGAGTGTAGCGTCCACTTGATCGGCGCTGATGGTGGTGACATCCACCCCATTCGCGCCAGCGAGCGCGCTCCGAATGTCGCTGGCAAGCGTCACGCCCTGGGCGCCGGGCGGCGGAGCGACCGCCAGGGTGACGCTCGCGCCGCTGTTATTGAGCACGAAGTTGAGAATCGTCATGACAAACAGGGGCGCGAGAAAAAGGAGCGCCATCGTGCGCTTGTCCCGCACGAACTGCCGGACGATGCGCAGAGCCAGCGCGAGCGTGCGCCTGATCGAAGCCATCGGAAACGCTCCAGTTTAGAAGATGAAGGCGATATGGCGAATTCAGCGCGCGGTGTCCGCCGCCGTCGCGCCGTCTGGCGCGTCAGGAGCGACGGGCTCAGGCTGCTGGCGATGAGCGAAATAGAGGAAGGCCTTGTCGAAGTCCTCCTGCCCGGAGACGCGCAGCAACGCATCGGGCGTATCAAGCGCCAGCAGCTTGCCAAAGCGCAGCAGCGCCAGCCGCTGACAGCGCCGCGCCTCATCCAAGTAATGGGTGGAGACGAGAATGGTGACGCCACTCGCGTTGAGCCGGGCAAAGTAGTTCCAGAACTCGACGCGCAGCTCTGGGTCAATACCCACGGTCGGCTCATCGAGGAAGAGTAGCCGGGGCTCGTGAATGAGGGCGACACCGAGCGAGACGCGCTGGCGCATACCGCCGCTGAGCGAACCGACTGGCGCGGCGCGGCGGTCAGCGAGATCCACTAACTCCAGCGTCTCGGCGATGCGGCGTCTCAGCGTGGCGCCGCGCAGGCCATAAAGCGAGCCAAAGAAGGCGAGGTTCTCCGCGACGCTCAAATCACTATAAAGCGCGCTGGCCTGCGACATGTAGCCAACGCCCATCGCGACGCGCCGGTCAGGCATGAGGCGGCCTAACACCCGGACCTCTCCACTGGTAGGCTGAGCGATGCCGAGCAGAATGCGAATCAGGGTCGTCTTGCCCGAGCCATTAGGGCCTAGCATGCCAAATGTTTCGCCAGGCATGACATCGAATGTCACGTCATCGAGCGCCCGTGTCTCGCTAGAGCCCTTGCCAAACGTCTTCACCAGATGGCGCACAACGACCGGCGGCGCGCCTTCAGGGGGGCTCGACGCCGGGACCGCGTCGCCGGATCGCTCTGGGCCAGGGCTAGCGCTTCGCGTCATCTGCATTCTCCCCGCGCTCGTGGCGCGCGTCTCATCTCAACTCACTTCGTAGCCGGGTCAACCGCGACGCCGCTCAAGATAACCTCAATCGCGCCGGTCACATAGGGATCAAAAGGCAAGCCAGCGATAGCGGCCACGAAGACCGCCGAAGCGAACGTCTGCGCGACCACCATCGAATTGTGCGGACGTAGCTCGCCCGCGGCGACACGCGACTGAAGGTAGTGAGTGAGAAACCCCAGGGCGCTCTCGCGGGCGCGCATCGCGATCTCGCGGATATCTGGCTGCCAGAGGCCTTCACGCAGCGCCAGGCGGACAATGGCGCGTCGCTCCTGGATCAGCGCATAGACGCGGATTCCCAGGCCGTTCAGCGCCTCGCGCGCGGGCTGGTCATGCAGGAGGGCTAGCGCGTCGCGCACGAGTGGCAACGGGCTGTGGCGCTCTATGATGGCGCTGAGCAACGCCTCTTTGCCAGGGAAATAGTGGTAGAGCAGCCCCTGCGCGACGCCAGCCTTCTCCGCGATGTCGCTGATGCGTACCGCGTCAATGCCCCGCTCCGAGAACAGGTCGAGCGCCACATCCACCAGTTGATTACGCCGCCGCTCGGCCTGCTCACTGCGTCTACTTCCCGCCATGCGTGTGTCCCCACTTTTCACTGAATGAATATTCATTCAGTGAACCAGGACAAAGTGTATCCGCGTGCGGGGAATCTGTCAAGGGGCGCATGCGCTGTCGCCAGGGGGCGTCAACGTCGCTGGGGCAACGTCGCTGGGGCAACGTCGCTGGCGCCCTGCGACGTTGACATCCCCCGCGACCCTGTCGCGATACCCCTTGCGGTTGTCAGAGCGTGTATGGTATACTCGTGCTCGGAAGGGTGGAATACATAAAATCAGTTGCCCACCTCTTCCCAATACTGGCACTATCTCGGGGTGTAGCGCAGGTGGCTAGCGCGCAGCGTTCGGGACGCTGAGGTCGGAGGTTCAAGTCCTCTCACCCCGACCAGACCGCCAACAGCGGCTTTTACTGGCCGCTGGATGACGGAACCCGCTTGAGGAGCGCGCCATGCGAATGGTGGACTGGCGTATAACGGGAGCGTACAGATCTCCCGTGAGCGCCGCCATTCGCGCGGCGGCGCTCCTTTTTGTGTCTCGCTTTCCGCATCTGGAAAGCGCGGCGACGCTCGAGGCCAGGCGCCGCGCCAGCGCCTTCCATGCCTCATTGGATGATCATCACAGACGGCGGAGATAACGGCGCCTCGTCGCGCCTGGCTTGCCTGGTTGGCGCGCGCCCTCTCCTTCGTCACTCAGCGGTACGGCGACGTGAGTTTGGAAGGGGGTCGCCAATGCCAGTGCTCGTGCTCAACGCATCACTCCAGCCGCTCTCCGTCATCCCTGAGCGGCGGCTCGTTGTGCTGCTCTCCAAGCAGAAGGTCGCGTTCGTTGACGACAGCGTCCGTCGCGCGATCGAGGAAGGCATTGACGCGCGCCGCTTCTCTCTGGATGAGCCCGTCATCGTACAGCTGCTGGCGAACGTGCGTGTGCCGCGCATGGCGTTGCGCCCCACCCGCGCCAACATCATGCTCCGCGACGAGGAAACCTGCCAGTACTGCGGCAAGCATACGCGCGACCTTACCCTTGACCATGTGATTCCCCGCTCACGCGGCGGGGAGAGCACCTGGGAAAATCTGGTCGCGTGCTGCCGTCCCTGCAATGGGCGCAAAGGCAACCGCCTGCCGCAGGAAGTCGGCATGAAGCTGCTCAAGCATCCTCGCCCGCTGCATAACGAGTTCGCCGGATTCTTCCTCTTACGCTACCCACGCTTGCGCGAGGCGTACGAGCAGTTCCTCACCTCGGCTCAGGTCGACGTTTCGGCGTCAGCCTGAGCCGGGCGTGTTCAGACCTTGCCTGGCCGCGTGGTGATGTCGCAGCGGTATGACCTGCGGGCGAGCTGTGTAAGCGGTGTCAGGGCATCCTCAACCGCCCCA
Source organism: Chloroflexota bacterium (assembly GCA_021814145.1). Lineage (GTDB taxonomy): Bacteria > Chloroflexota > Ktedonobacteria > Ktedonobacterales > JADMIN01 > JAKAIY01. The sequence goes on along the minus strand of JAKAIY010000058.1, from coordinate 14,802 downwards.
TCCTGACCGGATAATCGCGAAGCCGGTCGCCCGCCCTACCCAAAACAAGCCGTGGAAGTCAGAGAATCGGGTTCGCCGCGCCCTTGCGCGGGCGCGTGGATGGATGGTACGCTGAGAGGCGACAACTGAACAAAGACCAAAGCGTGATACGCAAGGAAAGTAGGCGTCGCGGCGTCTCCCAGAGAGCCGGCGGCTGGTGTGAGCCGGTGATGACGCGCGCTGAAGCTCCCCTGCGGGCCGCGCCGGTGAATCGCTCCTCGCGCCGCGATGCGCACGAGCGGCTAGCTGACGCCGGGAACTCCCGTTACAGAGTCGGGGCGTGATAGCGCCCTCAGAGGCCGCTACCGTGAGGTCGCGGTGAAACAAGGTGGTACCGCGAACCGTGCCTGCACGCGCGTCGTTCGCCCTTGTCGGGGGCGAGTGACGCATTTTTTGTCGCCTGCCGCGTCAATCGCTCCTCTCTGCGTTCAAAGCATGGATTACACATTGCCAGAGCGCTCCCCTGGATGGGAGCAAGAGAGGACGGACCAGGAAAATGGCGCGAACACATACTCCAGCAGCGCCGCGGCGCCCACATGTGAGACGCGAGCGGGAAGGCGAGACCGGGAGGCGCGCGAATACCCCAGCGCAGCCGGCCATCACAGGGAGGCGCAAAGGCGCGACATCGCGGACAGCGACGCAACCGCGCCGTCCCCAGGCGCGCCCGCCACGCTACGACTTCGCCGCCTTCGAGCGGCGCTGGCGCGAGGAGTGGGAAGCGCGCGGACTATATCGCATGGATATGGACCACCCGCGCAAGCCCTACTACAACCTGATGATGTTTCCCTATCCTTCAGCGGAAGGGCTGCACGTCGGCAACGTCTACGCCTACGTTGGCTCCGACATACATGGCCGGATGATGGCGATGCGTGGCTATGACGTGTTCGAGCCGATGGGCTTTGACGCATTCGGCATCCATAGCGAGAACTTCGCCATCAAGCGCGGCGAGCATCCCGCCCGGCTGACCGCGCGCAATGTCGAGCGTTTTCGCGAAGAGCAGCTGAAACGCATCGGCAATCGCTTCGACTGGTCGCACGAAGTCAATACCACCGACCCCAGCTATTATCGCTGGACGCAATGGATCTTCACCCAGTTGTTCAGGATGGGGCTGGCCGAGCGCAAGACGGGCGTCGTCAACTGGTGTCCCAATGACCGCACGGTGCTGGCCGATGAGCAGGTCATCAATGGCCACTGCGAGCGCTGCGGGGCGCTAGTCGAGCGCCGCTCGCTGCCGCACTGGGCGCTGCGCATCACGCGCTACGCTGGCCGTCTGCTAGATAATCTGGACATGCTGGACTGGTCGGAGCGGGTGAAAGCGGCGCAGCGCAACTGGATTGGCCGCTCCTACGGCGTCGAGTTCAGCCTGCCTGTGGCCGGGCGCGCGGAGACAGGCGTCGCGGTCTTCACCACACGTCCCGACACAATCTATGGCGTCACGTTCGTCGTCCTGGCGCCAGAGCATCCGCTGGTGGATGTGATTTCCCCGCCAGAGCGCCGTGACGCTATCGCCGCCTACCGTGTCGAAGCCGCCACCCGCCGCGCGGCCCGCCAGCAGGCGCGCGACCGTAACGAAGATGAAGACGCCGCGCCGCCCACTGGCGTCTTCACGGGCGCCTACGCTATCCATCCCATGACCGGCGAGCGGGTCCCCATCTGGGTCGCCGATTACGTGCTGATGGAGTATGGCACGGGCGCGATCATGGCGGTGCCAGCGCACGACGAGCGCGACTGGGCCTTCGCCCACGCGATGGGCCTGCCCGTCCGCTTCGTCGTTCGTCCCGAAGGCGAAATTAGCGCGCCAGACGCGCCCTACACGGGCGAAGGCGTCCTGACGGCGTCGGAGCGCTTTACTGGCCTGACTTCGCGCGAGGCGAGCGAGGCGATTGGCGCCTGGTTCGAAGAGCAGGGAACGGGCAAGCGTGTGGCGCGCTACCACCTGCGCGACTGGCTGATTAGCCGCCAGCGCTACTGGGGGCCACCTGTCCCGATCATCTACTGCCCGGAGCATGGCGCGGTTCCGGTTCCCGATGACCAGCTGCCCGTCCGGCTGCCCGACCTGGAGGACTACCGCCCCAGTGGTACGGGCGGCTCACCGCTGGCGCGCATCGAGAGCTTCGTCAACACGACCTGCCCTATTTGCGGCCAGCCCGCGAAGCGCGACACCGACGTAATGGATAACTTCCTGGACTCCGCGTGGTACTTCCTGCGCTACCCTTCCACTGATGACGCGGCGCATCCCTGGAACCCGGAGCGCACGCGGACCTGGCTGCCGGTAAATATGTATATTGGTGGCGCCGAGCATAGCGTGCTGCACCTGCTGTACGCCCGCTTCATCACCATGGCGATGTGTGACGCGGGCCTGCTGGACTTCGAGGAGCCGTTCACCCACTTCCGCGCGCATGGCATCATCACGCTGAACGGCAAGAAGATCGCCAAGTCGCGTGGCAACGTTGTCATCCCTGATGAATACATCCACGGCTACGGCGCTGATACGCTGCGGCTGTACCTGATGTTCATGGGGCCATTCGAGCAGGGTGGCGACTTCAGTGATAAAGGGGTAGCGGGCGCGGTGCGCTTCCTGGAGCGCGTCTGGCGGCTGGGCGAGCGCGGCGCGGCTCCTGGTGAGCCTTCCCGTGACGCGAAGCGCGCGCTGCATCAGACGATCCGCAAGGTGAGCGATGATACCAGCGCCTTGCGCTACAACACCGCCATCGCCGAGCTGATGCGCTACTCTGGCGAACTGGAAGAGCGCCAGCGCGTCACACGCGAGGAGATAGAGACGCTGCTGCGGCTGCTAGCGCCCTATGCGCCCTTCATCGCCGAAGAGGTCTGGAACCGCGTCGGCGGCGCGGGATCGGTCCACGAGCAGCCGTGGCCAGAGGTAGATGAAGCCGCTCTGCGCGCCGAGACGGTCACGGTCGTCGCGCAGGTCAACGGCAAGGCGCGCGGCGTCATGACGCTGCCCGCGGGCGCGACCGAGGAGCAGGCGTTTGAGGCGGCGCAGGCGCTGGAGTCTGTTCGCCGCGCGCTGGGCGCCCAGCCGCCTGTCCGCGCCATCTACATCCCCGACCGCCTGATCAACCTGGTGACAGGGCGGCGCTAGCGCCAGCTATCTCCGCGCGCCAGGCGCCGCCTTTCCCCAAGTATGGAAAGGCGGCGTCTGGGTGTTACAGGCCCCAGCCCGCTGGCAGCGGAAAGCCCGCGTGAGCCCACAGGACAAACGCGAGCCCGATCAGCAGCGCGATAATCAGGACCACCAGGCCGATCACGGGGTTCCATTCCGATACCTCAGGCGTCGCCGAGGCAGCTTGCTTCTTCACATCTGTGGCCAGCGCCGCGTATGTGAACGGCTCCGCCGCAAGTTCTGGCGCAGCCTGAGCGGCTTCTTCCGATGGAAGCGCTTTCATCGCCGGAGCGGTCTCTTCCATCGGAACTTCTGGTAGCGGAGCGGCTTTGATGGGAGCGGATTCCGCTGGAGCCGTACCGGCGACAGGTGCGGCTTTCGCCACGGGAGCGGGCTCAGGTTCGGGCGCGGCGGCTGCCATCGCGGCCACCACCGCCGCTACAGGAGCTTCCCTCACTACTGGCGCAGGCTCGCTGGGCGCGGCTTCTATGACAGGAGCCACTTCGCTAGGCGCGGGTGTGGGCGCAGGCTTCGCTGTGACAACAGGCCCCACAGCTGCGCCGCTGGCAACGGTGGTGACGGGACCACTGGCCGGCAGCAGGTCAACAATCAGCCGGGCGGCGTCATCGGGCGTGAGCGAGCGGACGTCTATTGAGCTCGCTCCATTCAGGCCGAGCGGGGCTGGGGTCTGATCGAGATGGATCGCGATCAGCGCCCGCCCCGCCTCGCGCGCTTTTTGCCTCAGGAACGAGCGCGTCTCATCTTCCACCCAGGGTGAAGCCACTGACGCGGCGGAGACGGCGACCAGCAGGGTCTGCGAGCGCGCTATCGCCGCGCCAGCCGCCTCAACGTACCCCGCGCCGCCATGCGCGATTCCGCCATCATCCCAAACCGGAACACCGCGCTCACGGAGCGCCATAATGAGCGGCTGGACGCGCTCGCGATCGGCGCGATCATAGCTCATGAAAACCTGGCTGCCAGTGACCGGCGCTGTCGCGCTGGCCCGCGCCTGAGGCGCTGGCGCCCCTCCCGACGTTGGAGCGGCCTGCGACGCTGAGGGCGCCTGTGGCGCCATGGGCTTATCAGGCTGCGCGGGGATAAGCGCGGAATTTTCGAGCGCGCTGGCGATCAGGCCTATGGTTATCTCTGGCTGGGTATCATGCGCGTCCACGGCGCTAACGCCAGCCAGCGCCAGTGGGGCGCGCGTCTTATCAAGATAAATGGCCAGCAGTTGACGCCCTGGCTCACTCGCCATGAGCGAGCGATAGGCGCGCAGCTCGTCAGCGACCCAGGCGGAACTGGCCGAGGCGGCGGAGATGAAGACCAGCATCACGCCCGTCCGTCTCAACGCGCGCCGCACCGACTCAACATAGGACGAGCCGCCCGCCGTGAGCCCCGCATCATACCAGACACTGGCGCCGCGCGCCCGCAGCGCCACGGCCAGCGGCTCTACGCGCGCGCGATCAGCGCGCGCGTAGCTCAGGAATATCAGATCAGGCGGCGATCCGAATGAGGGAAAGGAAATGTCGGGCTTGGCGGCCATAGCGCGCCTCCTCAAATCATCGCGACGTGACGATGCATCTACTAAGCAGTGTAACATAATGACGCAATGCCTCTGGACATATTTCCCCGGCATGCGCGCTTTCCAGTCACGAGACAGGCCGCAAGCGTCTGATCCCGGCCTTCTCTCACGCGCATATCAGGAAGATGGCCGCGTATGGCGCCGTTCTCCTCTGGAAACAGCCCTCAATGCGTATTGCCCGAGCGGCCATTGATAGGACAGAATAGTGTCAGACTGTTCGCCGTAGCGCGAGGGGCGTTTCATTCGCGCCCGGCGCGCCCGGCGCGTCCAATCCACTTGCGGCGACATATGGGGTGGAGACACGCTCGTCTAGCGCTGGTAAGCCAAAGGAGGCTCCCATGAGCGCAGGCTACTATCCCACAGATGACAGCATCCCTCCGCGTTCATCCTACCCGCTAGCGCCCGGTGTCAGGTCGCGCACCGTCGGCACACACCGCCTCCGCCAGCACATCTACACCAACCGGACGCAGGATGGTGAGCGGCTCCTGCTCGTGCATGGCGACACAGCGTCGGCGCGCTTCTTCGAGTCCCTGATCGCGAGCCTTCCCGAGTACACCATCGTCGCGCCCGATTTGCGCGGCTATGGGGCGAGCGAGGCGCAGCCCGCCGACGCGGAGCGCGGCCTGCGCGATTACAGCGATGACCTGGAGGCGCTCGTCGAAGCCCTTGGCTGGGAGCGGTTTCATCTGCTGGGGTGGGCGCTTGGCGGAAACATCGCCATGCAGTACACCATTGACCATCCAGAGCGAGTCAAAACGCTGACACTGCACGCCACCGGATCGCCCTACGGCTTCGGCGGGACAAAGGACGATCTGGGAGCGCCGAATTTCGATGACTTCGCGGGCAGCGGTGGGGGGCTGATCGCGCCTGACATCATCGAGCGCTACAAGGCCAAAGATTTCAGCGCCGGATCGCCCTACTCACCGCGCTCGATTTTGCGCAACCTGATGGTCAAGCCAACCTTCACCTTCGCCGCTGAACAGGAAGACGCGCTCGTCGAGCAGATGCTGATGATGGCGACCGGCGATCAGTATTACCCTGGTAATTCCCAGCTCTCAGAAAACTGGCCCTTCTGCGCGCCGGGCGATTGGGGAGCGAATAATGCGTTCTCGCCCAAATACTGTGATCTGAGCGGACTGGCGGCGATTACGCCCCAGCCCCCAGTTCTCTGGGCGCGCGGCGCGGACGACGTGATGGTCAGCGACAGCGCCGCCACCGACCCCGCGATACTGGGCAGGCTCGGCGTCATCCCTGACTGGCCAGGAGACGCCATCTGCCCGCCGCAACCCATGCTGCGACAGATCCGCGCCATGCTGGACGCCTATCGCGCCAATGGCGGCGTGTATGAGGAGCTGGTCTTCGAAGACTGCGGGCATGCGCCGCTGATTGAGAAACCCGAACAGTTCCGCCTGGCGTTCCGCAATTTCCTCGCTGGGCGTCCGCTCAACTCGCCTGAAATCACGCCGCCGGCGCCTGATCCAGCGGACGCTGGGGTGGCGTCCGCCTTGGAGGAGCCGGAACAGCGGCGCGGGCCATTTGGCTGGTTCCGGCGCCACTCGTAAGCTTCGCGGCGCGTATGCGGTGGCCATGCGCCGCGAAGCCCTTTGGGATGTCCTCGCCAGCGAGCTTGCCGTTAGCGCCTGCTCTTCGTCGCCGCCCGGGCTGTCGCTTTCGCGCGGCCCCCATTGGAGCGCCCGTGGCGGCTGGAAGTCACCGTGTCGAGCGCCTGACTGAGATCGGCGATCAGGTCGTCCACGCCCTCGATGCCGACCGAGAGCCGCACCAGCGTATCGGTAATGCCACGCTTCTCACGCTCTTCCCTCGGGATCGAGCCATGCGTCATGCTGGCGGGATGGCAGCAGAGCGACTCGACGCCACCCAGGCTTTCCGCCAGCGCGAAGATGCGCAGGCCGCGCACGAAGGTGTCCACATCCTCGCGCTCGCCATCAAACGCGAAGGAGACCATGCCGCCGAATCCGCGCATCTGCCGCTTCGCCAGCGCGTGGTCAGGGTGCGACGACAGACCGGGATAATACACATGGCGCACGAGCGCATGACCTTCCAGGAACGACGCGATGCGGCCCGCATTCTCCTCATGCTGGCGCATGCGCGCCGCGAGCGTTTTCACCCCGCGTAGCGTCAGCCACGCATCGAACGCGCCGGGCACGCCACCGGCGGCGTTCTGGTAAAACTTGATCGCGTCGTAGAGCGCGTCATCCGAGGTCAGGACAGCTCCGCCGACAACATCACTGTGGCCATTGATATACTTCGTCGTGCTATGGACCACTATATGCGCGCCCAGATCGAGCGGTGTCTGAAGATAGGGCGTGGCGAACGTGTTATCCACTACCAGCGTCAGTCCGCGCGCGCGCGCCAGCTCGCCCAGCGCCGCGATATCTACCAGCGAGAGCAGCGGATTGGTCGGCGTCTCCGCCCAGATCATGCGCGTCTTAGGTGTCACGGCCCGCGCATACTCATCCACCTCGCGTGCCGTGACGTAGCTAATGCGCACACCCATCGGGCGCATGACGCGCTCAAAGATGCGGTATGTGCCGCCGTAGAGATCATCGCCAGCGATCACATGATCGCCGGGACGCAGGACGCTCATGACGGCGCTTATCGCGGCCATGCCACTGGCGAAGGCCAGTCCGTGCGTCGCGTTCTCCAGGGACGCCAGGCAGGTTTCCAGCGCGGCGCGGGTGGGATTGCCGGTGCGCGAGTATTCGTATCCCTTGTTCTCACCCAACCCTTGCTGTGTATAGGTAGAGGTCTGGAAAATCGGCGTGATGGTCGCGCCCGTGCCGGGGTCCGCTGGCTGCCCGGCGTGGATGGCGCGGGTAGAGAAATCCATGGGGTCCACTCCCTCGTGTCGCATAGCGCATGGAGACGGCGTCCGGCCTCGTCGCCGGAAACGCGCCCGCCTGAAAGTATAGCATGGCGCCCGGGTTAAAGGTCTTCTGGTGAAGGCGCCGCGTCGCGCGTGGTAAACTGTCGCGAACGAGCGTTCCAGCGGCGCGCTCGGCGCCGCACGATAACAGCGCGGGAGAAACGTGCCAGTGACGCAGAGCGATCGGGGATTCAAGCTGCGCAGCCGTGACGGCCACTTCGAGATGGCCGGATTTGACCTCAAGCGTGTCGAGGGAGGCTACTGGATGTGGGTTGAATGCAAGTTCGACGGCCACAACGGCGGTCACTGGCTAGCGCCTGACCCCGCTATGCCGGAAGCCATTACGATGCTCTACGAGCCGTATCTCTGGTCTGACCCGGTAGCGGCATTCACCGCGCGCGACCGCTGGGAAACCCAGCAGAACCGGGATAGCCGCTGACGATGGAACTACCGGAAACATTGCGCCTCGCCATCGAGGATGTCGCTGAGCGCCAGCCCCGGCAGGCGCTGGAGCGCGCCGCCACCTCGCTTTCAGCCGCCTACCGCGCGGAAAGAGGCGCCCAGAGCGTGCGCGCGGTAGACTCACTGGCTGCCATAGCGGCCTACGCCGTGACGCGTCTGCCCGCCACCTTCGCCGCGCTCACCGCCGCGCTGACGGAAGCTCGCGAGCGCCGGCCCGCCTGGGAGCCGCGCACGCTCCTCGACGCGGGCGCGGGGCCGGGCGTCACGGCATGGGCCGCGGAAGCGGTATGGCCATCGCTGCGTCAGGCGACGCTGCTGGAGCGTGACCAGCGCATGATGACGCTGGGAACCGAGTTGCTCGCGGCGTCGCCGCCCGGCGCGCTGGAGGTTTCCTGGCGCCAGGTGGATATCTCCAGCTCCTGGGGAAAACCCACGCCTCCGCCCGCTGATCTCGTCACCTGCGCATATGCGCTCAACGAGACGCCGGAAGCGCGCCGCGCCGACCTGATCGCGCGCCTCTGGGCGGCGACGGAGCCCGCCACGGGCGCGCTGGCGCTGGTCGCGCCGGGTACGCCAGCGGGATTCGCTATCATTCGTCTGGCGCGCGACCAACTGATCGCGGCGGGCGCGCATATCCTCGCCCCTTGCCCCCACGAGCGCGCCTGCCCGATGCCGCCCGGCGACTGGTGCCACATGGCCCAACGCCTGGCGCGTTCGCGGCTGCACCGCCAGCTCAAGGGTGGCGCCGCGCCCTTCGAGGACGAGAAGTTCTCGTATGTCATCGCGGCGCGCCAACCGGGAACGCCAATCGCGGCGCGCGTCATCCGCCGGCCCGTAACCTATTCTGGCCGCGTCATACTCGACCTCTGTGGCCCGCGCGGATTGGAGCGGCGAGAGATCACGCGCTCTCAACGAACGGCCTTCCGCGCGGCTCGTGACGCGCGCTGGGGCTCCGCCTGGCCGCTCGCGATTGGTGATGAACCCGACGCCAGCGATGAGGACGGCCCCAGTCAAGATTGAGCGCGCGGAAACGCGTTCAGAACACCCCACCACACCGTCCCCACTGAGCTGGAGGGCGGTTATCGTCCTCCGCTTGCGTGACCACCAGGCTGTGATACAATAGCTGTGTTATACAGGCTGGTTGTGTGCGCGCGTGGGAGCCGCGGCGCTTGCGCGCTCCCGCGCTTCACAGATGATGCCCCCACAGCGCCCGGCGCTGATGGGCGCTTACGCAGCCGCCCCCCACCACATGAGTGGGTGTGAGCAATCTCTATCAGGAGGCGCCATGGACATCCCTTTCGAGCCTGACATGCCCATCCCTCCGGCGGCTGAAAACGCGGTGAACGACAGCGCCGCTACCAGCCCTGGAGACACCGCGCCTGTCGTTGAAGGCGCGACGTCTGAATCTACCGTGCAGGCGACGTCCGCCGAACCAGTGAGCGCGCCGCTCCCAGACGCCAGCGAGGCCGGGCCGGAAGCGCCACAGCCCACTATGGAGCTGTCCACTCCAGTATCCGAGACCACCGAATTCGCCGCCACTGAGCCCGTCACCGCCGAGCCCGCGCCACTCTACGCGCCAGCGGCGGACGAGGCCGCGTTCGAGAGCGCGAGCGCAGCCCCGGAAGAGCAGACCTTTCCCCCAAGCCCGGATTCCGAGGTCGCCGCGCCCGGCGAACCCACATCATCTCGTGAGCAGGCTCCCGCCGCGGAGGACATGGCGCTCAGCGGGAGCGACGTATCCACCGCGATGGAAACTGAAGCCACCACCGGGATAAGCATACCCGCGGAACCCAGCGCGCCTGTGGTAGAGATCGAGCGTGAAGCGCCTGCCGAAGAAATCACACCGCTCGGAACTGAGGCGCCGCCAGCGGCTGAGATCGAGACGCCCGTTGAGCCGACGCCTCCCGCGATGGCCGAGGAGCCCGAGACGAGGGTAGCGACTTCCGACGTTGAGCTCTCCGACGTAGGGGTTGAGCCTCCAGCGGAGGCCGTTAAAACGGTGACGCCTGAAACCGCCGCCGCGACACCGGCTGAAGCGGCGTCAACCAAGCCCGCTGAAGCCGAAACCTCCGTCGAAATGGAGGCCCCTGCTGAAGTCGTGGCGCTCACTGAGGCCTCCACTGGCGCCGAGGCGCTTGCGGCGGCGGCTGAGGCTGAAACTCCGGCAGAGGCGGCGGCCCTTGGAACCGAGGCGCCTGCGCTAGCGGCTGAGAGTGTCGCTTTGGACGAAACAGCGACCCCAGAAGCCCCTGTGGACGTGACGTCAGTCGCGGCGTCGCCTGATGGAATCACAGCGCCGTCCGAGGCCGCCGCTTCCACGGAAGTCGTGACTAGCGCTAAAACGGACTCCATCGCGGATGAGCCGGCTGAGGAGCCCGAGGCGGACGCATACTCATCGCAGGAAGCGTCCCTACAGGAACTCGCCGCCAGTGAAACCGCGCCAGAGGAAACCAGCCCGGACGCTCGCGCGACTGTCGCGCCGGAGCCGGCTGCGGATGCGACCAGCCCAGTTATAGAGCCCGTGGCAGGCGCGGCGCTGGCGGAGGCAGCGCCTGTGGAGGCCATGCCAGAGGCTGTGGCGGCGACTGCAGCCGCGCCAATCGCGGTGGCCCTGGCTGAAGCGGCGTCCGCGGAGGCCGCGGCGCCCGATCAACCCGCCGTGCCGCCAGCGCCCGTCTACACTCCCACGCCAGAGGCGTATACGCCTGTAGCCCCGGCGATGTCCATGCCCAGGCGCAGCAAGACCATGCCGCTTCTGCTGGAAATCATTCCGGGCCTGTTTGGACTCCACGGTATTGGATGGCTGGCGGCTGGCCACATCGCGGCCGGTCTGTTGTGGCTGACTGGCGGCGTCATCTTCCTTGTCGTCGCGACCATCATCGTACTGACCGGTATCAGCGCCTTCTACATCCCTATGGCGCTCATCGCTATCGCGCTGTTGATCATCCCAACGCTTCTGCTCAACAAACGCCTCGATTCGGGCATATAGCCTGATCCTGGCGGCATGACGCATACGCGAATGGGTGGGGGAGAGCGATGGCGCCCCGCCCATTTGTTGCGATCAGACTACCCCGCGCAGCGGAACGCTCGAGTGGAGGGAGCCGCTCCATCGGGTCGAGGATGGCGGGACGCACTGTGGGCCAGGTGGCGCCAGCGCGCCAGACGTGATTTTCATATAATAACTAGCGGGAAATTTCGCCCTCCCTGTGGCGTCTGTTCGCGATGCGCGTTATACTCGTCAGGGCGTCATAATACCGTGCGCGTATCGCGAATAGACGCCTCTAGCGCCGCTTGACTGTCGCTAACCGGCAGGAGTCCACAGACGACGCTTCCACCGATCACCGCTGATCACCAGCCTCCCCATTGGGAAGCGGCGCATACCAGACCACACTGAAGCCACTCGAGAAAGAGACAAAGCGGACGCCAGTGATCGCGCGCCCAGGAGATGACACGCGACAGGCGAAGTGGAATAGAGGAGTCATTCACATGCGCGTAGAAGGGACCTATACCTTTCCTGGCGCGATTGACCGTGTCTTCAGGACACTCACCAATCCGGACGCCCTGGCGCGCGCCATCCCAGGCTGTGAGCGGTTTATCCAGTTTGGCCCGGCCAGTGACGATGGTCAGACCGCGTACGAAATGCGTTTGCGGCTGGGACAGCGGCGCCAACCCTATGTCATCACCGCGCAGGTGGCGGCGGCGCGCCAGCCCAACTACCTCAGGCTGGAGCTGCGGGGGTATGGCCCGTCCGGCGCCATCACCGGCGACGGCTCGCTCGATCTCGTCGAGCAGGACAGCCACACGGTCGTCGCCTACCGGCTGACCTTTAGCGGCCCTGATCTGCCGGAGGGCAGCGACATGGCGACGCGCTCAGCCAGTTTCATGGCGCGCGCCGCCTGCGCCCATCTGGCTGACGAGATCTACGCCGAAGCGGAAAGCGAGCCAGCCTGGCTGTCTGACGCTGAGCTTGCCGTGGCGAAGTCAAGGCGGATGAAGCTTCGCGCGCCTGCCGGAGCGCCGACCTGGACGGAGCGCGCCGTGTGGATGAGCGCCGGTTTGGCGCTCGGCCTTGGCGCGATCGCTCTGACAGTCGCCGTCGCGCGCCGCCTGGGTGATCGTGAGGACTTCGTCCGCTGAACCGAAAGGCGATGATCTGGAAAAGCGTCTGCGCCTCTGGTCACAGCATACGGATTGCCTAGCCCAATACGCCTAAACAGAGAGTAATCTTGTCGAGTATGCGCTTTCTTGCTAGAGTATGCGCAACGCTATACGCCGTGACCTGCCACGGCATCTGTCCCAATACCCATTCGGGGGAAACTTGATGCGCGACCTGCATTTTGATGGTGAATTTCTTCGCGACTTCAATGAGGCGAGCAAGCAGTGGTCCTGGGCGACCTGGCACAAGATTCAGGCGTCGGAAGAACTGACCGCGCGCCGCCTGCTCGAACAGGTCTTTGGCAAGAGCGATGAGAGCCCATCAGCCAAAGACGCCGCGGACAGTGACCGGCTGGAGTGATCACTCCAGCCGGTCATGCTCCAGCGGCGCGCGAGGGCGTCGCGGAGTTCTGGCGCCCTCATCATACGCTGGCGACATGGCGCTGAGACGCGCGTCGCCAGCGTATGGTTTATGGTTTACGCTCCTGGATGCAGCACAACCTTGGTGTAGCCCTCGATGCGCTTGTCAAACTTCTCGTACGCCTGAGGCGCCTGCTCCAGCGGCAGCTCGTGCGAGACGACAAAGCTCGGCTTGGCGCGGCCTGAAATAATCAGGTCGCGCAGCTGGCGATTGTAGCGTTTGACATTGCACTGGCCCGTGCCCATGCGCAGGGCCTTCTCGAAGAAGCGACCAATGGCGACCGACAGCAGTCCCTGCTTGGCGCTAGCGTCTGGGGCGCCCGGATCCGTTGGCACATAGAGGCCAGGGACGCCCAGCATGCCAGTGGCGCGCACGGTATTGATGAGCGCGTTTAGCACCGTGGCGGGCTCTTCCTTCTTCGCGCCTTGCGTGACCGCCTGATAGCCTACGGCGTCTATGCCCTTGTCCACGCCCTCGCCATCCGTCTGGTCCTTGATCTGCTGGACCGGGTCACCCTGGTCAAAGTTGATCGGGATGGCGCCGATTTGCTGCGCCTTGTCGAGGCGCTCCTTGACGCGGTCCACCGAGAACACGCGCGACGCTCCACGGAGCAGCGCCGAGTACGCCGCCATCAAGCCAACGGGGCCGGCGCCATAGACCACAACTGTCTCGCCTGGGCTGACCTGCGCCAGCTCGCAGCCGTGATAGCCTGTGGGGAAGATGTCGGCGAGCAGGATAAAGTCCGTCTCATGCTCCTTCCCCTGCGGCAGGACAAGGCAGTTGTAATCGGCGTATGGAACGCGCAGATACTCCGCCTGCCCGCCTGTGTATGGGCCCATCGCGACGTAGCCATACGCGCCACCGGCGAAGCCAGGGTTGACTGTCAGACAGAAACCCGGGTATCCAGCGACGCAGTTCTTACAGAAACCGCAGGCGACGTTGAAGGGCAGGACCACGCGGTCCCCTTTCTTGATGGTTGTCACACCTGCCCCAACATCCTCGACGATGCCCATGTTCTCATGGCCGAAGACGATCCCCGGCTTCGCGGCGGTGCGCCCTTCATACATGTGCAAGTCGGATCCGCAAATGGCCGAGGATGTGACACGGACCAGCGCATCATTGGGGTGCTGAATCGCGGGGTCTGGCACTGTCTCAACCGCGACCTTGAACGGCTCCTTATACACCACTGCTTTCATAGCTATCCTCCTGAATCAGGCAATCATGGAAGGCAGGACGCCATGATGGCGTCATGCGCGTCATGCGCGCCTCGCATCGTGATATAAGCGATCCTTTACCTAAATCAGCGACGCCTCCTTTCTCACGCCGCCTTTCCCGCTGATAACTTGTGGGCGCGCTTTGGCGTGCGCCACCTGTAGCGGGGCGCAAACGGGATGTAAGGTAGAAGAGCTGAAGGCAAAGCAGCGAGTTTTGTGGCGCTCCAGAGCGCGGCTTTACGCTCGCCAACGAGCCTGACAGCCAGGAAACGCGTGCGCAACGACGGCGCCACATCATCAAGCCACCAACACGGAGAGGCAGGAAAGCGCCCTTGCGGACGCCGCGCGCCTGTGGCTTCATATGAGCAGCGGAGTGGCCCGTGGCGCGCAAGCTCGTCCATCTGTGGTATTCCCGCGGGCCAGATGTGACCGGGTATGGCGTCAGAACACACCAGCGTCATCGAGCGTGTGAAGAGCAGGCTCGACATCGTCGAGCAGATCGGCGCCACTGTCCAACTAAAGAAGTCGGGCAAGGCATGGCGCGGGCTCTGCCCGTTCCACGGCGAGCGCACCCCGTCCTTCTATGTCTATCCTGAGGGGCGCTGGCACTGCTTCGGCTGTGGCGAAGATGGCGATCTCATCACCTTCGTTGAAAAGACACAGGGTCTTGATTTCATGGAGGCGCTGGCGTCGCTCGCCGAGCGCGCTGGCGTCTCCCTTGAGCGTGACCACGACGACGAGCGTGAGGAGAGCGCTGAAAGCGCCAGCCGCAAGCGACTGCGCGCCCTCAACGAGGCCGCCGCGATCTGGTTCTATCACCAACTGCTTCAGGCCAGCGCCGCGCAGTACGCTCGCTCCTATCTCGACTCGCGCGGCGTCAGCAACGACTCTATCAGCCTCTGGCGACTCGGCTACGCG
>JAKAIY010000057.1 GCA_021814145.1 Chloroflexota bacterium | reverse complement strand
TTCCGATCCTCTCAGCCTGCGGCCAATCCGCCATAGCCTGGCACGGTCAGCATAGACGCTAGCGCGCACGGGATAGTCACGATTCGCGCCTCAGACGTCACGCGTCTGTCTCTCGCCGCAGGCCAGGGGTATTTCAACACAGGTCGCGATGCTTCGCCTCGCGAGACCAAGAAGCGTTGAATGCAAACAGGGCGCCAACCGCACGCCTTCGTTCGCTATCCTTGCAAGGAATACCAGGATTTCGCGACGCGAATGAGAGCCAGCGCCACCGCTAGCGGGCAGCGTCACGCAGATGGGAAAATCTTGTAGGCGCAGATACGCGACTGAACAGGCGGGCGCCATTCATCCAGCCCGGCGAAACCACATCCATGCGGACGCCCGCCCACCACGATCGCCCCCTTGCTCACGCTTCACCAGGGTGAAGTCGCGCCCGAACAGGTCACGCGCCTCGCTCTCGCGCATCCCTATAGGCCCCGTATCCGCGGGATCGAACGCATAGAGCAGGTAGAGCGCTCCGGGAGCGGCCAGCGCGGCGATCTCGTTCGCGTACAAAGGTCGGGCTTCCCGTGGTATGCCATGCAGGCAGCCAATATCATACATGAGGGTATAGGGGCCTTTCGCGCCCGCTTCGCGCAGGCGTGTGGCGTCCCCGCGCGAGAAGCGCGCGCGAGGCTCCGGCGATTGGCGCTGCGCCGCCTCGCGACGCGCCTTGTCCAGGCGCGCCTTCGCGCGAGCGATCGCCGGTCCGGCGAAGTCCACCCCGAACACCTCCCACCCGCGCTGTGCCAGATAGAGCGCGTTTGTTCCCGTGCCACACCCAATGTCGAGGGCACGCCCGGGCGGCAGAGCCTCCGCGCCCTCAATAACCGCGCGCAACTCGGGCGGCGTCACCCCTGTATCCCATGGCGTCATGCGCCGCCAGTACATTAGTGTGAATCTCCAGCGGCGCAGGTTCAACGCGTCTCGCAATCGCGGCATCGAATGCTCCCATCAGCGCGTCTACGAATCAGCGGGGTTCGGCATGAAGCCAGTATAGCGCGCGGCGCCCGTGCGGCGAGCCTGGCGCCTGCCGCCTCCCCCCTTGCGCCGCGCGCTCTGTCGGCGTTAGAGTAAGGCGCGGCGCACAGTTTGTCCCTTTGCAAAGGCCGGCGCGCCTATATGAGACCACAGACCATGGCGCCAGTGAAAGGAAGCGTGGCTCGTGGAAGTCGAAGCCAAATTCGCCATCACAGGCGAACTGGACCCCGCGCTCATAGATAGCCTTGATACCCGTCCCTACACCTTCAGCGCCGCTGGCGTTGAAAAGCATGTGGACACGCTGCTCGACACGCCAGACCTACGCATCATCGGCCAGATGCATGCGCTGCGCATACGCGCGGCTAACTCAACGCTTACTCTCACCCTCAAAGGACCAAACACGGGTAAAGGCGGGATCCATAAGCGGCAGGAATGGGAGGCTCCGCTGGACCCACCCTTGCGTCTGGAGTCAGATTCCTGGCCTGAGCCCATCGCCAGCCGGGTCATAGCGCTCTCTGGCGGCGCTTCACTCTTACCCCTCCTCCATCTGAACGTTGAGCGGCGGCGGTGGGTGATCCAACGCGACGAGCGCGCCATAGGTGAGCTAGCGCTCGACACCGGCGTCATCCTCGCGGCTGGCAGACGTGAGCCCATCCACGAACTCGAGCTTGAGCTCAAGGGAGCGGGCGCCCGCGCGGACCTCGACGCGCTATGCGCGCTGCTCACCGCGCGACTGCCATTGGCGCCGGAAGCTCGTTCCAAGCTCCAGCGGGGACTGGCGCTACTGCGTCATGCTCTCCAGGAGCCCGATGACGCGCCGCCAGCTTGACATGCCGCGCGCCTGGCCGCTCCGTGTCCCGCGTAAAGCAGAGCGAACAGGCGCGATGCGAGACCCTCATTCAAGCAGATCCGGAATGGTCGCCCCACGCGCCATCTCCACCAGCGACATGGCGGCGGGCGAGAGCGGGCGTCCAGGCCAGGAAACCAGCGCGATGTCATAGGACGGTAGCTCTGCGTCACTGAGGGTGACGCTGACGAGGTCGCCGCGCTTCAATTCGTCCCACACCGCGATCGCTGGCAGCACGCTGACCCCTACGCCGCGCATCAGGAGCTGGCGCATCACTTCCCCCGCGGTCGCTTCGACGCGCGCCTCCGCGCCTGGGGGCGCGATTCTGCTCAGCCCGAGACGGGTTGGCCCCGCCTGTGTAGACAGGATGGTGAATCGCGCCAAATCTTTGCGCTCGCACGCGCCTATGCGCGCCAGCGGATGTGACGCCGCAACGACCAGCAGAAGCGGCGCGCTGTAGGTCCATAAAACATCCGCGCGCGGCTCGACACGCGCCAGCGCGCACAGCGCCAGCTCGATCACTCCATCGAGCAGCGCCTCCATCAGACTGGGGCTGAGCTGGGTATACACACGCGCCCGGTCAAGGGGATGCGCCTGCACGTACCGCTCCACCAGACGCGGCGCGACATACTGGCTGCATGTTGGGTTCGCCCCCAGCGTTAGCTGGCCGAGATCGCCTCTCGCCGCGCGCCGGGCCGCTTGCTGGCCTTCCATTTTCAGCGCCAGGATGCGCTCGGCGTATGGCAGCAACGCATGGCCGGTGTCAGTAAGCTCAAGGGTGTGGCCCCGGCGGTGAAACAACTCAGCGCCGAGCTCACGCTCCAGCGCGGCGATTCTGCCACTGAGGGTCGGCTGCGCAAGGTTCAACAGCATCGCGGCGCGCGAGAAGCCGCGCGCTCTGGACACGGTGACGAACGTCTCCAGCTGCTCGAGCGTCATCCAGCTTTTCCCCCACAAAAGACTTACCGTGTTCAGTTATGAGGCGCCAGAGCGCATCCAGCCGCGCCTCGCATACGCTGAACAACGCCGGTGGGTACGCCTCTATATGGACAGGTTGTAGAGCGTGCGCGCCATTTCACGCTGTCGCGCCACCACTGGGCATGCCAGCCAGTCCAGCGCATCGCCCAGCGCATCGCCAGGTGGCGTATTGATCGCGCGCGCGACCAGATCTTCCCGCCCTGCCATCAGGTAGGTGAGGAGCGTCACGATGTGCGCCCGCCGCGCGTCTGGCGAAGGATCGCTTGATCCCGCGTCGAAGATCACAAGCCCACCCTGCTGATGAGCGTAGAGCGTGTATGCGCGCAATCGCTCACCCTCCCACAATCCCAGACCAGAGGAGATGCGGCGCATCTGGGAAAGAGTCCGTTCTTCCCGCTGCCAGGCGGGAGGGGTCTGGTGAAACGCCGCGAAATCGAGGAGCGCGACGCGCGGCGCGAGTGGGCGTATATGTTGAGCGCTGGCCATCCCGCTCGCCGGGACAACGCTGGCCCTCATTCGCAGTGGCCCCTGATAGACGCGCAATTCGCGCACGTCCTGGAACCCCATGCTTGTGTAGAGCGCCAGCGCCGGCAAATTCACGGTAAGCGCCTCAAGCTGCGCTGTGCGCGCGCCAGCGCCACGCATGGCGTCGAGCAGGCGCGCAAGCAGCTGACGCCCTAGCCAGCGCCCGCGCAATCGCGGCCCAATCCCCATGCTTGCGATCCAGCCACGCTCTCCCCGGAGCGCGACGAGACCGATCCCTTCCAGCGCGCCATCCACCAGCAGCGTCAGCGACACACCCAGTTGAACGTCGTTCTCGCGCATCATCTCGGCGAGCCCCGCCGGTGTCTGCGTCATCGGCAGGTAATAGCCTGTAAATGCGCGATTGAACGCCTGTGTCACCTGCTCGATTGAAAACTCGCTGGCGGGTGCGAATAGTATGCGCCCCACTGTATTATCTCTCCCGCCTGTTGGGCCAGGGCGCCTGTCTGGCCACCTGCCAGCGAGCGCGCGCTACGCGCCCTCCACTCGCGATTACCCAATCACGTCAAGCTGTTGGAGCGGCGCGATCAACGTGGCGCCGTCATCCAGCTGAAGCTGCGCGCACGGTTCCCACTGACCAGCGCCCGTTGGCCGCTCATGCGTGAGCAGATATGCGATCCGCCCACGCGCGCCGCGAGACGGGCCGGCCCAGACCCGAACTAGCGCGCCAACAGCGAGAGCGCTCGGCAGTGGCGGCTGTAGCGGAGTTGAGCCTTCGGGGAGTGAGAGCAGTATCTCCGGGCGGATCGCTCGCTGTGGCAGTGTCTGGCCATTGAGCAGGGCGATATCGCCCAGGCGCCGGGTGAGCATGTGCCATAACGTGGAATCCATCACCGCTTCACCGACACCTTCAGTGAGCACAACCGTCAATGGCTGCGGCTCCGTCGGCGGCGCGAGGCCTTCCAGCAGCGCCATCAGATCCGCCCGCGCGAACGCTTCGAGCTCCAACGCTGTCACGCTTGCGGCGATCACGCCCGCAGCGCCGCTCGCGAGCGCGCGCTGGAGCAGCATCAGCGGCGCGCGGGTAGGATGCAGGAGAACGCAACCATGCGGTATATGCGCGACCGCGAGCGATTCCCCGCGAGGAATGGCGTAGAGCGCGCCGGCGGCGGGCCCGCCCACACCCACGACGCCATTCAGCAGTGTCGCGACCCCCTCAACCGTCACGCTCTGGCCAACGGTAATCCCGGTCACCTGGCCGGACAACCCCGCCAGAATCCCCCTGACCCCTTGCGCTATGCGCTGTTCCGCGACGACCCGTTCGGGCGTCACACGCTCTCCCATAGAGACCAGCGGCGTCGCGCCTGGCGGCAAGGGACGCTGACGGCTGATTGTCAGCGAAGTGATCACCGGACGACCATGCGGAAAAGTGAGCGAGCTATAACTCATTTCCGTATTTCCGTTTCCAGTCCGAGCGCGGCGCGCCACTCCCGCAGGCGCGCAATGCGTGCGGTGGAGTCGTGCGGCAACGCAAACGGACGCCGCCGGGTATCAATAATCACCCCCAACGCTCCGCCCTCAATAGATTCAGTCGCCTTCGCCGAGCGCCCTGGCCCAAGTCCGATATCCACCGCCGGATGTGGCTGCAAGCCGAGCAGCGCGCGCTCGCCCTGCGCCAGCGGTAGCCGGACAAGCGTATCCTGCGCGGCTTCCACCGAAATCTTGCGTCCGTCCGCCATCTCCAGCGTCGCCAGGACCGCGACTTCCCCATCAGGAGCGACGCCTGAGGTCGTGATGACCGGCCCCAGCGGGAGCGCGAGCGCGTCCATCTCCACAACATGCGACGCGATCTCGGGCGCCAGCGCCCCCGCCATGCCCAGTGTCGAAATGATATTAGCGGTGTCCAGGGCCAGCGACGCGATGCCATAAAGCGGCAAGGTATCCAGAAGCGTCAGCGCTACATACGCTGGCGTAGGCGCATGGGCGAAAACGCCGCCCGTCGCGACAATCACGTCCAGCGGCTTTACACCCATAAGGCGGGAGCCTGGCGCATGGAGCGCCAGCCGCACCGCCTCACGCGCCAGCGCATGCTCGATCTCGACTTCCCACGGAGTCGCTGGAATAGACTGGGGGCGCAGCATGCGTGAGAGAATGTATTCCCGCAGGCCGTTCTCATCCAGCTCAAATGGCAGCCAGCGCAGAACCGATGGCGCGCCAGCGGCCCGCAACAAACGGCCCGCGCCAGGTCCAACGCCCATCGAAGGCTGGGCTCCCGGCACGAATTCGCCCTGGGCCGTCGCGGCTGTCACCAGTGTTGAGCTGGCGCCGACATCCGCGATGGCGACATTCATGCCGTAGCGCTGCGCCAGAAATCGTGAGACACCGCCCAGAGAGGTGATCGTCGCCATCGGCGGAGTGGACAGCGCCCGGCGCAGGCGCTCATAGCCCGGCGTCGGACGCAGCGTCGCGCCTTCGTAGATAGCGCCAACACTGCGATTGAGCGGCGTCAACGAGGAAGGTGACAGCGTTTGTGTCGCCTGGAATACAGGCGCGCTCTCGCGCAATACCGCCTGAAGGTGCGCCGCGTCATCAGGGGAGCCGCTAAATATCACTGGCAGTGTTCCCGCAGGCCGGGGATCCTCTCTGCCGGGAATGCCTTCAGGAGTTGAGCGAAGCGCCTCCAGCCAGCGGGATACCGTCTGCGCGGCGCTATCGAGCGCCGCGCGCCCCCGTGTGGCGTCGAGCGTCGCCCCGATGATCAGGATCGCGTGCGGAGCCGCGGCCTGCGCGTTCGCGATCGCCTGAAGTGTCTCATCATCGTAGGGCGGCTCCTCAAGCGGAGGAAGCTGCTCGACCTGGGTGAACAGCCCGGCGAGCGCGCGATAGAGCAGCGCGGCCAGTGTATCGCGGCCAGGGCCAGTGCTGAAGAGGCGCAATGGTCCGCCAACGCTGGTCACCAGCGCGACCGCGTCCACACCAGTTCCGTCCGGCTGCTCCGGCGTCAGGATCTGGCCATCGCGCATCAATGCGCGCCCTGTAATCCGTTCCAGCGCGCCAATCGCGTCAAGCACGCCCAGCATGACATCCGCCTGAGGGGCGAGAATAGTCGTCGGGCGTGTGGCGCGCGCAAGGAGCCGGCTTTGATTCTCCACCAGCCCGATGAGCGCGACAGTCGTGAATACGGAGCCACAATCAATCAGCACAAGTGACCGGACCGTAGACCGCCGACCACCGTTCTCCTCTGGACGGGAAGTCGTTCGCATCATATCAGCCACCGGCGCCGTCACCTGTCTCTCTCCAATCACTCCAGGGGAACCCGTGCGAACCTAGCGCTCATTCTCCACGACGGAAGAAGCCGCGCCATCCCTTGCGCTTCCGCGATGCGCCATCATCAGCGTCATCAGGCTCATTATAGAAGCCGACCCCTCCATTGTAATCGGCGTAATCGTCCCTCGCGTACGGGTCACGCGGCCCACGCGCGTCGTATCCCCCACGCTGATTCGTGTATGGGTCCGCGCTCGCGCCATAGCCTGGCGAAGGGGCGCCGCCCCACTCATCGCGCGGGTTACGTGGGTTCTGTCCGGGATTACCGCCATACTCGCGTCCCCAGCCATTGTTATCACGCGTATCATACCCGTCGCGCGGGTCATCCCAATCGCCGGCCCCATCATCCCATTCCTGCTCATCGCCCCAGCCAGCCGGATCGCGCCGCTCGCTTCCACCGGGGCGGGCGTGGGCGCCAAACTCGGCCCCTCGTCGCAGCCAGGGCGGCATCTCATCGGGCGCGAGCGGCGCTTTGCGGGGAGCGCCACGTCCATCGCGCTCTCCCCGATTATCAGATGAAACGCCGGCTCGCCCGTCATCCCAGCCAGCAGACGTATCCCATCCCTGATCCTCTCTCATCTCGCCTGTTTCAGGATCACTGGCGAGCGGTCCATTGTCCCAGGGAGACGCGCCTGGCGCGCGCTGGCCCGCGCCAACATCGTCCGAACGCATATCAGGGCCCGCTTGCGCAGCCTCTCCAAACGCGGGTTCTTCTCCCCACTGAGGTTGCGGGTACGGACTGGGGCTGGCCTCTTGCGCGGGTTGCATCGCCCCGTCGGCTCCCGCCTGCGCTTGCAGCCAGTCAGGTAGCGCAAGTTCCTCCGATCCTGGTGGCGCGGCCTGCCCGTACACCGGAGGCTGCCAGGCTCCCGGCGCTGGCGCTTGCGGCATAT
Source organism: Chloroflexota bacterium (assembly GCA_021814145.1). Lineage (GTDB taxonomy): Bacteria > Chloroflexota > Ktedonobacteria > Ktedonobacterales > JADMIN01 > JAKAIY01. The sequence goes on along the minus strand of JAKAIY010000057.1, from coordinate 14,786 downwards.
ACCCATTGGCGGGCGCCTGCGGCGGGTAGCCATTGGGCGCTTGCGGTGGATACCCATTGGGCGCTTGCGGCGGGTAGCCATTGGGCGCTTGCGGTGGATACCCATTGGGCGCTTGCGGCGGGTAGCCGCCGAGCGGGGAACCACCAATCTGAGCGGCGCCGGGCTGGCCGAACCCAGAAGCCGTGTCTGGAGTGGCGGACGACATCCACGCGGGCAAAGGCTCTTCCGTCGCGGACGCGCCTAACCAACCGGCCACGGAAGGTCGCGGGCGTTCATCTGGGTGTTGACGCAGCCACTCCGGCAGCGCCTGCTCGTCCACCAGAGAGCGGGCCTGCATACCATGCGATTGCCCCTGCGGCTGCCCTGGTTGCGCGGAACCCGCCAGCCAGGGTGGCAAGGCGGTCTGATCCACCAGACCGTATCCCCCCATACCCGGAGCCTGTGGTGGAGGAGCCGTGTACAACCCAGCCTGCTCGACTGGCGGGAACGCGTTTGGAGGAGTAAACCCCGGCTGAGCGGGAGCAGGCTGCGGGGTAACAGGCTGCGGGTACGCGCCCTGCGGGTAGGGCCCATTCCCTGGCTGCTGGGCATACTGCGCGCCGCTCGGATACTCTGGCTGGGCATACTGCGCGCCATTCGGGTATCCTGGCTGGGCATACTGCGCGCCGCTCGGATAGCCTGGATACGCAGGAGCGGGAGGAGGCGCGGGAGTAACCGGCGGTGGCGCGTAGCGTTGCTCATACGGCGGCTGCGCGGGCGGGATTCGAGGCTCTTGACGCCATTCAGCGGGAGGGTATTCCTGGGGCGCAGCCTGACTCACGGCGCCAGCGCCTGGTTGTCCTGCAATCGGATGGCGCATTGTCTGCAATGACTCAAGTGGCGCGCTCTGCCAGGGAGCGGGAGGCGCGCCCCATCCCGCCGCGGAAGGTCCCTGCGGAGTGATGGGCGGCTGTGGCGCCCGCGGCGGTGAAGCTGGTGGCCACCCGCCGCCTTGCGCCGCCTCTGGTCCCTGGCGCATCCAGCCTGGCAGGCTATCAGGACTGATAAGATCGCTGGCGGAAAATTGTGGCGGCTGCGCGGCTTGTAGCGATTGACCCATGCCAGCGCCCGTTCCGCTGGGCCCCTGTTCAAATCCGCCCGCTGGCCCTGCCGGTGGCTGCCCCCATCGCTGATCGGGGACCGGCGCGCCGCAGCGCGGACACATGACCGCTTGGGGTGGAATCGTGTCCCCGCAGCGCTGGCACTTGCTCACTGACGTTCCTCTCTTCGCCTACACGTCAGGCGCATGACCTGCTAGGGTGGCGCCTCTGGATCTCAGGATCAGCGTTCACAAGCGGTGCCGGATGAAACCGGGATTGATCTCGGTAAAATCCGCGCGTTGGTAAGTCTTGGTGAGTGTATCACTCCACTCCAATCGCGACAACATGCCCGTCCAATTGGCGCCAGCCGTTTTCACCCGGCGTCGCGTCACGATCGCTGGTCGCCTGGTGTTATTGCGCCAATCTGCTGGCGGTCTGCCCTTTACACCATCATGCGCCGTTTGCTACGATGCGCACAAGCCAGCCAGCGCCGCTGGCCCAATATGGGAGCCCCAGAGCGTACGCCACACGATACTCTCCCAACAACGGAGATCTGGCGGCGCTGAAGGCAAGAAATGGGGGTAAACCATGGCGGCGAAACAACGTCAGGCGACTCAGCGAGTTTCTCAGGTGGCCGCGGAACAGCCCGGGGCGGAACCCCGGCGCAGAGGGCCACGCGCTGGTACCGAGAATGCCAGACGCGGTGGCGTGGCTGTACGGGAAAAATACGGCCTTGACTTCTTCGCCAGGATCGGCGCGATAGGCGGAAAGAAAGTGCGCGAGCGGCGTGGCGCGGACTTCTATGCTGACATTGGCCGCATAGGTGGTCAACGGACCCGTGAGACCCTTGGCGCTGGGCACTATGAGCGTATCGGCCGCATGGGCGGGTTTCGCCAGCGCAAGCGCGAGCGCCAGACCGACCACTCATAGCCCGGGCGCCAGCTATTCTGATTTTCTACTTCCGCGCTAGACACGCTCGAAGGCGCGGCCATGATTCAGCCGCGCTTTCACCTGCTCCAGGATAAGCGCGATCACGCGGTCACGCGCCGTCCAGCGCGAAGATACCCGCGCTGGATCGAGCCTATGCGCCCGCACCACAGCCCGCAGTTCTTGTAGCTCCAGCCCTTCCAGCGCGCAGCGCAGGGCCTCCTCGCCTTGCGCCCGCCACAGGGTAAACGGGTCCAGCGCCACTGGTCGCGCGTCTCTCTCCGCGCTCGCGTCCCTCCGTTCTCGCGCTTTCCGGGCCGCGCGCTTCTTTTTTTCGGCGCTCATACCGTCAGCAAGCGCAAGCAGCCCGCTCTCCTCAAGAGACGCCGCCAGGGACGCGGCCAGCTGGGGATCATGCTCAGCGCGCTCCGACAATGCCCGGAAGAACGCCGCGACTCGCGCCGTTTCCGCCGTCCCTTCGCTCTCAGCGTGTGACATGTGTCAGAAACTCCCGCGTCAGCGCGCTCAGTTCCTCATATGGGCCGCCCGCGCCATATTTTTGTTGCAGCGTATTGATAGGAACCATCACATTCGCCGCCTCAGCGATGCGTGTGGACTCCGGCACGATCGTATCGAACACGAGCGGGAAGCGCCGTTCGATAAAGTCCTCGCGCAACCGCCGCGTCATCTCATTGTGCAAAATCGTCGTCGAGCGCATCTTGGAGATCACGATCCCCAACGCGCGAATGTTCCGCCTGATCGCGCCAGCGAAGTGCGCCACGCGGTCGAGAATTGGCGGGATGCCCAGGACAGAGAGAATATCGGGGACAACCGGGATCAGATACGAATCCGAGATCGCCAGCCCGTTGAGCGTGACGATGCCGAGCGATGGCGGGCAGTCTATCAGCACATGATCGTAGTATGGCAGGAACTCGGCCAGTGACTCACGCAGCGCGAAGATCGGCCCCCGTTGATAACTGTCGAAATCAGTGACCTGCGTCAGCCGGTCCTGAATCTTGATTAGTTGCAGGCTGGAAGGCAGCAGGTCCAGCCCTGGCACCCCACCACCCACGTTGGATACGTTACGAACGATCGCCTCATCAGCGTCGAATCGCCGCACGCCTTTCACCTGGTCAAGAAAGAGCTGGTAGAGGGTCCGCCCCGTCTCATCGCGCGCTTTCCACGTGTCTTCCGGGATGAGACAGACAGTCGCGTTGGTTTGGGGATCGAGATCTATGACCAGCACCTTGCGATGATGCTCTATAGCGAGGAAATGCGCCAGGGCCAGTGTAAGCGTCGTCTTGCCGACACCGCCTTTCAGGTTGATCAGACTTGTTACCGTGGGCATGCCTCGATGACCCTCCCCATCTACTCAGCGGCCGGCGTCGCCACGCGTCCGGTCATGGTCATTCCCGCCGGAGCGTTCGCCTGGCGCTAGGCGCTAGCGTATGATACGCAGCGACGCGTTCCGGAGCAAGGGGCCTAATGTGGCTAGCTACTTCCCTTCACCAGGAGCGTCGGTGGACCGCGAGTGAGGAGCGAGCAGCCGGGAGCGCACCCGCAAACGCTCATCGAACCAGCGTAGGCGCGCGGAGGCATCCAGCCCCGCCAGGGGCGTCGTCAGCGGGAGATGGGGAGCCACGCGCATGAGCAGATCCGCATAGCGCTGGCTTGCCAGGAGTGTAAACGTCAGAGGCTGACCAGAGCCCGCGATCAGCGCGTCCAGGCGCGCCGCGACACCCGACGCCCAGCGTAGCCGCTCCTCCTGGCTCAGCATCGTCACCGCCGCTCCGCCATCGCCCACAACCTGTCGCGGCGCGAGCAGTCCGTGCGTGGCGCTGAGGATATACCACTCTATTCCCGCGCGCTCGCAGTAGTCCCGCGCACGGCGAAACAACGGCGAAACGTCAAACTGGTCGCGCGCCCGCAGTACGCCGCCCCGTCGCATGCGGGGAGCCGCGACCAACCCGATCTGCCGCGCCATCGTATCACCAGCCTCTGCCGGCGCTATCTTTTGGTTTCACGCTCCATGCGTGCGCATCAGCGTCTCATACTTCGCCGTATACCAGCGCACGGTCGCCACATATTCCGCATGGCTCCAGGTGAGTGGAGACACCGAAAGCGGCGCGCCACTTAAAGGGTCAATCTGTTCGGCCAGCACCCCGCTCGGCAGCGCATGCGCCTGGGTCCACTCCAGCCAGGGTCTCGCCCGCGCCAGATCGTCCAGTGTCTCCGCCAGCGCGATGTAATACTGCGCCAGCCAGAGCGCGCAGATGAACCAGGGATTGCCTGTCGCCTGGCTGAGATCCTGAGTCACCTGGTGATAATAGTCATTCTCATAGCGCGAGACGCCGCCCACTGATGTATGCGTGAGCAGGCGCCGCTCATAGGCCCGCATGGTCGCGGCCATCTCGTCGTTCGTCGCGGCGAACATGCCCAGCTTGAACAGGCCCGCTACCGCCGAATCCATCGTCTTGTCTGGCACAATCCGCCCATCGGGCGTCACTTGAATCATGCGCAGGAAGCGCCCCTCGTCCTTATCCCACAGATAGGTCTGGGTGGCCGCCTTTATCTCAGCGGCGGCCGTTTCATATTTCGTCGCGAGATCACGCTCGCCAAACAGCGTCGCGAAGTTTGAGGCCGCCATCAGCCCCCCGTACACCGCCGCGACGGTAAAGGCATGGATGCCGCGCCGTTCCTCCCATAGGTCCCAGGAAGGCGCTGGCAGGCCCGTATGGGGTTCCCGATACTCTGTCATGAAGTCCGCCGCCGCGATCACCAGTGGGCGGTAATACGGGCGGACCAGCTCCACCTGCTGGAAGAGCTGAAAATGCTGCCAGAGCGCGTAGACCACGAGCGCCGTCTCATCTTCCTGAATAGGAAGCTCCAGCTCGCCCTGAGCGTTCATCCAGGGGTGCCAGCTGCTTCCCAGCGCGCCTGAAGGTGTGAACTTATGCAGGAGATATCCGGCTGGAGTGATTACTTTGCGGCAGAAGCTGAAGAATGATGTGGTGATGTCGCCATAGCCCGCATGCGCCAGCGCCGTGCAGACGAGCGCGCCATCGCGTGGCCACATGTAGGCGTAGGAGTCCGCCGAGAACGCATAGACATCGGCGTCAGCGGCGGCGATGATCGCCCCATCCCGGTCCGTCTGCGCCCGCACCACCAGCAGGCTCCGCTTATATAGATCCAGGAGCGGCGCGGGTAGATCAGTCTTGGCCAGGGGCTTGGTGTTCACCCATGCGCGCCAGTACGCCTCAGTGCGAGTGATAAATCGCTCTGGACCCCGCGCGCGAACCCGCTCGTTTAGCTGATACGCCGACTGGTACGAGTGCGCGACGCAGAGCCACTGATAGCACCACCGTTCCTCCCCCTCGGGAATAGAGCCGAGATAAAAGCCAACGCAGCTATCTACCGATCCCTGCGCGATCGGGTTACCACTCAGCTCGCCATCCTCGGCGTCGCGCCAGGTGCCTTGCTGGCCATCGAACTCCTTCTTCCCCGTGGCCCAATGGTGTATCCCTAGCTCACCCTGGCGCTCGCTGGCGCTGGCGCCAGCCTGAGCCCCACCAACCACCCCATCTATCACAAAGTAGCAATGACGCTTATAGGCGACCAGAATCTGATGATCGGGGCGGTACAGGACGGTATTGGCTCCTTTATTCTCCCAGAGATGCCAGTCGTGGTGAAAAAACAGCCTGATCTCACGTGGACGCCCGGCCAGATTGGTCACTCGCAAGCGGCGCAGCATGACATCGCGGTCAAAATCCACCACGTCGGCGCATGTGATGCGCACGCCTAGCCCTGTATGAACCAGTGTGACATCTGTCACCAGCGCATCCGGCATATACCGCAGCTCGCGCGACCATCCATCGGCGTCGAGCCAGGCGAACTGGCCATCCACCCATATTCCCGTCCGGCTGCGATCGCCTATCGTATGATTCTGCTGGCCGATGTGGGGCCAGTAGATATCACGCACGGTGTAGGCGCTATCAAAGTTGACCAGCATGCGCCCGTTCGCTATCGGGAGGTCTCGCGGCATCGCGCGCTCCTAAAAACTATCGCCGCTCGCCTGGGGCAGAGAGAGCTGGGCGGCGGTGGTCAGCTTGCCGCCGCTGTTATGATGTAAAGTATAGCACTTACTCACAGGGGCGCCCGGCCTGTGGCCGGAGGAAAATAACATTGCCCCAGCGGCAGAGCCAATCGCCCCACCCATTCCGCGTCTGGCCGGCGCGTTTCTGAAAACGAGGTAAACAACCGTGGAGCTGGCGCGTCTTCACTTGCGCGGCGTGTACGCCATCGTCGCGGGGGCGCTGCTCTTGATTGTCGCCCCACTCTATCAATCGCTCGCGCTGGGTCAGGCGTATACAGCGGCGATCACTCCCATCGCCCAGTCACGCGACTTCACGCCCTACCTTACCTGGCTCGCGGCAAATCTGGCCGCCGACCAGACCTTACGCATCATGCAAGGGCTTCCACTGCTGCTGGCGCTCACCTTGCCCAGCGCGCTGAGCGCATGGCTCTGGCCCACCCAGCGCCGTCCCCGCCTTGCCGCGCTCTTTTCCGGATGGATAGGCTTCGGCGCGTTCGTCCTCGCCGCATTGGTTGGCCTGATCGCCAGCGCCCGCGCCGCCACCGGCTTCCAGCACGCGTCAAGCGCTAGCGCCCGCGCCGCCACTGCCGCCGCGTTCGCCCAGGAATACGCCCTGCAATCGCTGCTTTCACGCGGGATCGGCGGCGTCGCGCTGGCCATCTTCCTTGTCCTTGTCAGCCTGCGCTTCGCATCAGCCACCCGTCTGCCGCGATGGCTGGCCTATCTCGGCGGACTGGTCGCCGCGCTCGAAGCGGCGAACGCCGTCTTTTTCGTGCTCAATCCGCTCAACGTCCAGGCGCCCACCGCGTCGCTCTCGCTCGCTGGCCTGGCCGTGTGGCTGCTCGTCGTCGGCGTCGCTCTCTGGCAGGCGACCAACAGAACCCTCAATGCCGGGGCTGCGCCGAACGCTCCCGCCAACCCTGCCACCAGTGACGCCTCGCCGCCAGCCTGAGCGCCACGAGCGTCGCGCATTCAGGCTGCCAGGGATAACGACACACACAGAGCGCGCGACCCATCGGTATACCGGTATACATGGATCACGCGCTCTATCATCCCGTCATCCCAATATGGGAGACATCGCAGTGGTTAGTGGGCGCTCATGCCCTGCTGGAACCTCCGGGCGATTTCCTCCCAGTTGATGACGCTCCACCACGCGCTCAGATACTCCTGGCGGCGGTTCTGGTACTTCAGATAGTACGCATGCTCCCAGACATCATTGCCCATAATAGGGAACATGCCATCCATCAGCGGGCTGTCCTGATTCGCCGTCGAAAGCGCCTGCAGCTTGCCCTGCTGGTCAATCACCAGCCATGTCCAGCCGGAGCCAAAGCGCTTCATCCCGTTGTCGTTGAACGTCGTCTTGAACTGATCGAACGAGCCGAATGTCGAGGAAATCGCGTTCGCCAGCGCGCCGGTCGGCTCGCCACCGCCGTTGGGCTTCATGATTTGCCAGAACATGGCATGATTCGCATGCCCACCACCATTGTTGCGCACAGCCGTGCGAATATTCTCTGGCACACCGGTGATGTGGCGTAGGATGTCTTCAATCGTCATCCCATTGAACTGTGTCAGACCTTGCAGCGCGTTGTTGAGATTCGTCACATACGCCGCATGGTGCTTGTCGTGGTGGATCTGCATGGTCTGCGTGTCAATCGCAGGCTCCAACGCGCTGTAGTCATACGGCAGTGGTGGAAGCTCGAACGCCATTGTTTGCCCTCTCCTTACGTTCCCAAGACATGTTCGACATGTCGCCACGCATGGGCGTCCAACCGCCCGCATCACCACCTTGGCGCCACTGCGCCAGGGTCGTTCGGCGCAATCCCGGCGCCTGCCATGGGGTGATGCCTAATAACTGACCAGCGCCTATAGCGCCACGCTACGAAACAGCGTGCGGCGTCCGTATCCGCTTGAAGAAAGCGCCGCGCGTAACAGTGTCAGCTACACAATAGTCCGCCCACGCCTGGTATTGTCAAGCCACAGGCCAGCAGGCAGTTCAGCGTCCCCTCAGTCGTTTAGCCAGCGTGAGCTATTGTCATCCCGGTCACGGGGTTCACGCCCAGGCCCGCTCGCGTCCCCCGGATAGCGTGGCCACTGGCCTGACGAGCCCGCTGGCCGCATGTTTGGCGCGCTAGGCCCCTCACTCCCCACAGGCCAGCCATTTACCGGCGGCGGCCATGTCGCGCCGGTATCTTTCGTGAGCGGCCGCTCGCCGTTAATGAGGGGATTCGGCGAGATTGGGTTCTCCGCGCGCCTCGCTCTGCGAGACGCATCCGTCGCCGTCTCCGCTGGGGCTATCGCGGGCCGTCCCTCAGAAGCGGCGGGCGCGGAAAATGGAACTGGCGCCTCATCTTCCTGCCGCGAAGCGTCACTCCCTGGGAGAGCGCCACTTTCGCCGATAGCCACCGCCAGCGCGCGACGTGTTCGCCGCGCAAGCTCTTCAAGCGCGATGAGGTCCTCAACCAGCGCGTCATCAATCGCTTCGATGGCGTCTACCTCCGCGGGTGAGGAAACCATGAGCGAGCGGAGATCGTCCAGGGCCGCGCCAAGCGCCGCGCTGGCGACGGCGCTCTCACGCGCCATCCGCAGCGCTGTCGAGGCGTCGAGTGGGGCGCCCGGATGCGACAGGCCAGCCCAGATGTCGCCCGCGATGCGCTGCAAGGCCGCGCGTGGCCCTACCATCGCGCTCAGCTGGGCCAGCGCGTCCCGCTGACGCCGCGCCCAGGCCGTGGCCGCCGCTTCCCGCCACTCGCCACGCTCAGCAATGCGCTGGATAATCCGGTCGAGCGCGGCGAGCCGATCAAGACCCTCAGCCAGCGCTTTCTCTCTCGCCTCCGCGCCTCTTCTCGCCCTGCTATAGAGCGCAAGCCCCAGCATCGCCATCAGCAATGACACCAGCGCGCCCGCGAGCGCGAGGATAACCGTGTATTCGAGAGGGCTGGAAAGCGTCGCCGTCGCGCTTTGGCTTGTGGCTCCAGCGGACGCTTGGGCGCGAAACATCACATACCCCAGCGCGGTGAGCGTCAGCGCGCACAGAAGCGGCCCCAGAACAACGATGAGCGGAATGAGGGTATGTGGCGCGCGCTGTGAAGGTACACGGGTGTGTGGCATTGGCGGCCTCCAGGGCCTCAACAGGCGGATGGCCCGAACATACTGGCCACATTGTACTGCTACGCCCTGGCGGATACACAGGAAAACGGACTATTGGCGGCGCATCGCCATCAGTTTTCTGAAATCAGGCGCGTTGGCTCAACGGGCGAGGGCGAACGGAAACGAGTATAATCAAAGATGGCTTGCGCCCGGCGTCGAGCGCGGCCCTGATCGCGCTGTCGCGAACGCTCAGTGGTGAGCGCGCTTGAGGAGAAGACCCATCATGCTGAAAGAAAGCATGCTTTATCTGGCCAAACAAGACACTATTCGTGAATTCGCCCAGCGCAACGCGATTGCGCGGCGTGTCGCGCGACGCTTTGTGGCAGGGGAGACACTCGACGAAGCGATCACGGTGGCGCACGAGTTGAACCGGCGTCGCATCAGCGTGTCCCTCGACCATCTGGGCGAAAACACGCGCGACGCTCACGAGGCGACGGCCGCCGCCAACGACTACATCGCCATAATTGAGCGCATCCAGCGTGAGGGGGCGGACGCGAACATCTCTGTCAAGCTCACCGCGCTTGGACTGGATATTAGCGAGGACCTGGCCCACGAAAACCTGACACGCGTCCTTACCGCCGCCCAGCGCTATAACATTTTCGTCCGCGTGGACATGGAAGCCTCGGATTACACCCAGCGAACCGTAGACCTGGTGATCGCTCTGAGCGCGGCATTCGAGAATGTTGGGACCGTCATCCAGTCAGCGCTCTACCGCTCCTCAGACGATGTCGCGCGCCTCATCGCCGCTGGCGTTCGCGTGCGGCTAGTCAAAGGCGCCTATCTGGAGCCAGCCACCATCGCCTATCCGCACAAGGTTGAGGTAGATAAGGCGTATCTCCAGCTCATGCGCCAGTTGATGGAGTATGGCGTCTACCCTGCGCTCGCGACCCATGACGAGCGGATCATCAACGCCGCGATCCGTTTCGCGTCGGATACCGGCATTCCCCGCGCGCGCTTTGAGTTCCAGATGCTTTATGGCATCCGCCGTGACCTCCAAGAACGCCTCGCGGCTACGGGGTACAATGTCCGCGTCTATGTGCCTTATGGAACACATTGGTATCCCTATCTCACCCGGCGTATGGCGGAGCGGCCGGCGAACCTCATGTTCATCGTGAGCAATACCTTCCGCGGCTAGCTCCGCCGCGAGTAGAGGCGTTTCTGGAGGCGCGCAGCGATGCTGGATGACAGCCCGCAAGACCAGCGATCTGACGACCTGACCGGCAAGGTCGCGCTCATCACTGGCGCCAGCCGTGGAATTGGTCGCGCGACGGCCCTTCGCTTCGCCCAGGCAGGCGCGGCGGTGGCGCTTGCCGCGCGCGACACCGCCGCGCTAGAGCGCGCCGTGGCTGAGATTCAGGCCTCTGGCGGCGTCGCGCTCGCCTGCCCCTGCGATGTCGCGAACGAGGATAGCGTGATCGCGCTCTTCCGCCGCGTGACCAGTGAGTTCGGCCCGGTGGACATCCTCGTCAACAGCGCGGGGGCCGTCGCGCAGGCGCGCTTCGAGGACCTCGATACCGCTACCTGGGATCATGTGCTGGGCGTCAACCTTCGCGGTGTCTTCCTGTGCTGTCGCGAGGCGTTTCGCGCGATGATTCCACGCGGCGGCGGCGTTATCATCAATCTCTCCTCGCTCTCTGGCGTCAAAGGCGTCGAGAAATTCCCCGGTCTGAGCGCCTATAACGTCTCCAAGTATGGTGTCGCGGGTCTCAGCGAGATTCTGGCGGTGGAGGGCAAGCCACATCACATCCGTGTCGTGGCGGTCAGCCCCGGCGCGGTAGACACCGAGATGCTCCGCGCCGCCGCGCCCCATCTGAAGCCCGACCTGACCCCCGACGAGCTCGCGCGCATCCTGCTCTTCCTCGCTGGCCCGGACGCCCGCCCGCTATCAGGCTCAAACATCGAGATTTACTCGAACGCGTAATGCCGCCACCCGCTTCGAGACCACCTGGCGGCAAGGAGGACACGATGTCCCAGCCTGGCGACCCGATAACGCGCCGGGAGCTCCTGCGGCGAGGCGGACGGCTGGGCGCCGCCGCGCTCGCCGCCGGCCCCGCCGTTTCCTTTCTCTCCGCCTGCGACCTGTCGCGGACCGGCGTACCTCGCGCTTCCCTAACCGCGACCTCCACTCCTGATCCGACCGCTACCCCTGACACGCGGCCTGTCACCATCGCGATTACCGGCGACGTCATGCTGGCCCGCAGCGTCAACCAGCGCATCCTTCAAACCAGCGACCGCTTCCCGTTCAATGACGTCGCGGACGCGCTCAGCAGCTTTGACCTGACGGTTGGCAACCTGGAGTGCGTTGTCTCACGGCTCGGCAGCCCACAACCCAAGCAATACACCTTCGAGGCTGACCCACAGGGCTTCTCGCGGCTAGCCTCGGCGGGCTACTCCATCATGTCTGTGGCCAACAATCACAGTGGTGACTTTGGCAAGACAGCCTTCATGGACATGCTGGATCACCTGCCACAGCATGGCATAACCCCACTTGGCGGCGGCGCCAATCTGACCGCCGCTCACCAGCCTGTCATTCGCACAATTCGCACAACCACCCTTGGCTTCCTGGCATACTGCCAGATTGAACCCTACAGTTTCGCCGCCACGGACACTTCGCCTGGCCACGCCTGGCTTGACCCCGCTCGCATGACCGCCGACATCCGCGCCACGCGCCCCCTGGTAGACTTTCTGATCGTCTTCACCCACTGGGGCATTGAGTATCACCCGCTCGAATCCTCCGAACAGGAAGCGATGGCCCGCATCGCGATTGACGCCGGGGCGGACTTTGTTGTCGGCGCGCATCCCCACGTCATCCAGCCATCCTCATCGTACCGCGGCAAGCCGATTGTCTATAGTCTGGGCAACTTCGTCTTTGACGAGATGTGGTCCGAGGATGTGCGCCGTGGCAACGTGCTCGCACTCACCGTACAGGGCGCGAAGCTGGTCAACTGGTCACTGCGGCAATCGCGGATTGGCGCCTATGGCGCGCCGTCGTGGGTAAGCTAGATGACAAATCGTCGCCTGCGCGTCGCGCTGCTCGCCCCACTCGTCTCGCCCATTCGCCAGCCCTATCTTGGCGGCGCGCAGGCGCTGCTGCGTGACCTGGCGGTGACGCTGGCGAAGCGCGGCCATGACGTCACGCTTTACGCCGCCACTGGCTCCGACCCGGCCGCCGTACCGGGCGCGCGCCTCATCCAGATCGAGGTCGCGGAGGGCCAGTTGCGCCCCGCCGTCTTTTCAGGGCAGCGGACTGAGCAGGCGCCCGCTGAAGATTCCGCCATGACAGCCGCTTTTACTCTGGCCTACGAGGCCATCGCGGCGCGCGCCGGAGAACACGACCTCATCCACGCCCACGCCTATGACTTGCCCGCCTTCGCGCTTGGCGTGTCACAACAGCTTCCCATTGCGCATACCCTGCACATGCCCAATCTGCGCGACAGCGTCAGCGCCATGCTCTCCAGCGTCGCGCCAGCCGGCAAGCCGCGTGTGTCCAACCAGCCGTGGCTCATCACCGTCTCCCAGTGGTGCGCCGAAACGTACACGGGAACATGCCGAATTGACGCGGTCATCCCCAACGGCGTGGACCTGGACGCGATCCCGTTCAGCGCGCGCCCCGCTGATCCCCCATACCTGCTCTTCGCGGGTCGCATCGCGCCGGAGAAGGGAGGCGCCGAGGCGATCGAGATCGCCCGCGCCGCGGGTTATCCCCTGCTCATGGCTGGCGGTGTCTACGATCAAGCCTACTTTAGCCAGCGTATCCAGCCCTGGCTGGACGCCGATCCAGATTCAGTCCAGTTTCTCGGTCCGCTGCCGCATGAGCGCGTCTGGTCGCTGATGGCGGGCGCGACGGCTGTGCTCGTTCCCTCAAACTGGGAGGAGCCGTTTGGCCTCGCCGCCTGCGAGGCGCAAGCGGCCGGAGCGCCAGTCATCGCGTATGCGCGCGGCGGTTTACGCGACATTATCACTGATGGCGAGACGGGAGCGCTCATCACGCCCGGCGACATCGCGGCGGCGGCGGCCAGCGTATCCCGTGTGGCGCGCATGAATCGGCGCGCCTGTCGTGAGCATGTGGCCGCGCGTTTTACCCTCGACCGGATGGCGGCAGATCATGAGCGACTCTATCGGCGCATGCTCTCCGTATAGCGCGGCTCACCCGGATTCCATCCGACCGGAAGTACTGGCGCGCCGCTTGTCCCGACCAGCCATGCTATACTCCTCTACAACAAGCGGCCCCGGGGAGGCGTCAACACACAGTTCATCCCCGCCATTACAGCGCGCGTATTTTCAGGCTTTCAAGACGGAGATGGTACGAATGCGCAAGGGTGCGGATTCATACGGGCGGCCTGCAGATGGTCACGCCAGCCGTGGAGTGCGTCATCCGCGACGCCGCGATTCCGCATGGCTCATCATGGGGGCGACGTCTAATCCGCTGCTAAGCGACTATCCTCATCACACGGCGGGCGCGCTCGCGCTTAACAGTCCTGCCGGCAAAACCGCGCTCGAACCAGAAACCCGACGCTGCGCGCTAGTCGTCGAGGATGATCCCACGCTTGCGGAAGCGCTCACCCGCGCGCTCCAGGCGCGGCTCGAACCCACGTGGTCGGTTCGCCATATCAGCGATAGCCGTCTGCTCGCCACTTCGTCGCAGAGCGACGTTCCGGCGGTCATCATCATTGACGCCAACCTGTCCGCTGAAAGCGGCCCGGATAACGCCGCGCGTCTGAGTGCGATTTCCAGCCTCCTCAATGACGCGCAGATGATTTTCGTGACGTCCGATACATCCTACCAGCTCAGTCAGCGAGGAATCATGAGCGGCGTTGTACTCCGTGAATGGCGCCACCCCGACGATATCGTATCGCTCATCGCGGAGGCGCTCACGGACATCGAAGCGACCGAATAGATCGCCTCAGGCAGGCGCGCGGCGCTTGACACCGTGGCGCGCCTGGGCGTAAACTGACTAAGCGCGCCACCATTAACACGCCTGGCGTCACCCACGCCCCCATCGTCTAGCGGCCTAGGACATCACCCTTTCAAGGTGGAGATCACGGGTTCGAATCCCGTTGGGGGTACCGCTTCCCGCTTCTCTACTCATGGCTGGGGAAAATCCGGCCGCTCCTCCACAGACCAGGCTCCTGACTCCGGGCGCTCCTTCAGGCGATTTTCCCGCACAAAAATGTAGATGGACTTTGCGAAGCGCCTGGACCTGCGCGTGATAGCCTACCTGCCACCAGGCACGATATCCTCTTGGCCAGTGACCCCCGCTAGCGTGGGCAACACCGTCGCGCGGGGATCTATGCGCAACTCATTGAAAACTTCCAGCGCGCCCTGATCCGCCGCCGCGATCCGCGCAGCCGCCTCCCGCGCAGCCGCCGTGCGCACAAAGCCGCGCAGATGGACACGTCCGAGCGCGGGATAGACGCCAATGCGCTCCTCGGCGGTAATAGGGTCGAGAGCGAGCGCGCGGGAAATGCGAGCCGCCAGCTCGGGGTCGGGGAGGAGCAGGTTATGGAGCTCGGCCACGCCTTCGACACCCCCGCTCACAC
>JAKAIY010000056.1 GCA_021814145.1 Chloroflexota bacterium | reverse complement strand
CAGTAAAGCAGTGACCCTTCCTGCCCGCCATAGAAAGCCGACAGTGAGTAGTACCACGGCATCGCCAGGCTGGAATGCTCCGCCACATAGACGGAGCCGAAGTCGTGCGTCAGGAAGGCGGCGATCAGCGAGCCAGAGGAAATCAGCAGGAAGACCGTGACCACCAGCGCCGCGCGCCGCCCGCTCTCCACCAGCGCTGGGCGCTTCAGCGTCGCGCCCAGCGCCGAGGCGGCGAGGGCGTAGAACGTGAAGACCAGCGCCAGGGTCAGGGTAATCGCGCCGAGATCGGTGTATCGCACGAGGATGACTCCCACTGAGAGCCGGCTAGCGGCCCGCCTGCGTCATTTGCCGGGCGCGCTGGTCGCGCCTGGCGTCGCCGCCTGGAACTTCGAGGGACACTTCGCCAGCACGGCGCTCGCCTGGAATACGCCATGCGCGTATGTCCCCTCGACGACCACCTGCGCGCCTGGCTTGAACGCGTCGGGTACGACGCCGTTGTACACGACTGACATCGTGGGCGTGGCGCTGGTCGCCGTGTCAGTGATGACAAACCGCACTGTCTGCGTCGCGTCATCGCGCGCCAGTCCGGTTGGAGCGACGAAGCCCGCCACGCGCACCGTTTGGCCGGCGCACGTTGAGCAGGTCTGAAGCTGATGGATAGTCATGTAGTATTCAGCGGAGGCGCCTGTGTTGGCGATCACCAGATACACGACCGCCGCCGCGATGGCGACGCCCGCGATCAGAAATCCCCACGGCAACTTCCGGCGCGCGGGCCGCTTCGCCGCGACCGGCGCCTCAACGTCGCTCTCCATCAGCATCGCGCCAGCTCCGTTTCGCCTATCACCTTAGTGTGTGACGCCCAGGCCCACCTCAAAGAGGGTCGTCAACGTCGCGCCGAGTAGGAATACCACCACGCCGAGCGCCAGGATCGCCCGCGGCGCGACGCGCCACAGACGCCCACGCCGCCGCGCGGGCCGCCGCGCCTCCTGCGCCAGGATCACCGCCAGCGTGAACATCGCCAGCGCCAGCGCAATCTTGACGCCCAGCGCCACCAGATACGCCACCCCGACCGTCGTCGCCGACAGCCGGTCGAATATCAGATACACGCCGCTGAACAGCAGCGTCACCATACAGACGTTCACCAGCCGACGGAACAGCGCGCCCATCCGCGCGCTCACCTCCGGCGCGGCCTTGCCCAGCCGCAACGCCGGTGTGATGACCACCAGATAGACGAAGCTACCTCCAATCCAGACGCCGCCAGCCAGCACATGCGCCGTCCGCATCAGCGTCGCCAGGATCAGCAGCGCCATCGCGCCATCTCTCTCCTATCCGGCCTACCCAATCGCGAACTGCTGCGCCCAGGACGAGATGACCGACACCTCGCCCGTCAGATACAACAGCGAGACCAGGATCAGCGCCACGCCGCTCGCGCGGGCGATGACGCCGCTATAGCGTTTGGTCCAGCCCAGCGCCCGCAGGCCAGATGTCCAGCCCACGCCAATCACCAGGAAGGGTATGGCGAGTCCCAGTGAGTAGAACGCCAGCAGCGCGGCGCCCTGCGCCATCGTGCTGGTCGCGCTGACAAACAGCAGCACGGATGTCAGCACCGGGCCGATGCAGGGTGTCCAGCCCGCCGCGAAGACGACGCCCAGCGCGAACGGGGCGGCGATTCCCCAGCGCCGCGCCAGCGCATCCGGCACGCGCAGGCGCTCCTCGCGCATCAGCGCCTCCATCACGCCGCGCGGCAGCCAGCCGAGCAGGAAGACGCCCATGATAAGCATCACAATGCCCGCGATGGTCTGCATGACTGGGCGGTAGGCCGCCACCAAGGCGCCAAAGCTCGCCCATAGCAGCCCCAGCGCGATGAACGTCGCCGAGAATCCCGCGACGAAGAGCAGGCTGGCCACCGTCGCCGGGCCACGCAGCCGCGCCCGCCAGCCCAGCGCGCCCACCGCCTGGCCGTCCAGCGCCAGCGCCGGCTCGCCCGTCGCGAGCGAGCTGATATAGCTGATGTAGCCCGGAGCCAGCGGCGCGACACATGGCGAGAAAAACGACGCCAGACCGCCCAGCAGCGCGATCAGCGCCGCGCCCAGACTCAGATGCGTAATCGCCACCTGACGCTCCTCAGCCGTCTCCACCCGGCGTCACTTCAGGATCGCCTGGATCGAGCGCGCGAGCGAGCCCGAATCCAGCGGCCCGCCATACTTGCTCACCACGATCCCCTCGCGATTGATGAACACCGTCTCTGGCACGCCCGTCACGCCATACGCGATCGCCGTCTCCCCGTTCGGGTCGGCGCCAATCGCGTATGGCACGCCCTCCTGCTGGGCGAACCCCAGCGCGTTCTGCCGCGAGTCCTGATAGACAATGCCGATGAACACCACCCCGTCGCGCTGCGCATAGGTCCGCCAGCCCGCCTGGAGGATCGGCGCCTCCTCCGCGCAGGGTCCGCACCACGAGGCGAAGAAATTGATCACGACCGGCTTGCCCCGCTCAGCCGCCAGATGGAAGGTCTGGCCGGCCTCACCGCTGTAGAGCGTGGTGGTGAAGTCAGGCGCCGGCTTGCCGTCCAGTGAAAACACCGGAGCGGTCGCGACAGCCTGGCTCGCCGCCACCAGCCGCGCCACCAGCAGCACAATCAAGCCCAGCAGCACGACAGCGGAAATCGCCAGCATCACCAGCCCGCGGCGCTGCGCTGGCCCCAACCGCGCAGGCGCGAGCGGTTCCCGCGTCTGCGCGCGCTCCTGTCGCTCCTGATCCGCCACCATGCTCGTGTCCCGCTTCGCCAATCTCACGCTCGCGCGCTCGCGTCCCGCGCCACACTCCCAGCCCGCTGCCGGCCCGGGGAGACACGGGACGCGGAGGCGCGACTAATGTTCGTTCTTCCAGTCCGGGTTATCCGGGTGTTTCAGGTCATAGAGCGGACGCCGGCTGCGCACCACCGGGATCGTCTCGAAATTCTCCACCGGCGGCGGCGAGGTCGTCGCCCACTCCAGCGTGAAGGCGTCCCACGGATCGCCAATGGCCGTTGGCTTCTTCATGATCGTGATCAGCCAGTTTATCCCGAAGAGCAGCACGCCAGCCGCGATTGTGAACGCGCCAATCGTCGAGAGCAGGTTGAGGTCCGCCCAGCCCAACCCGCTGGGATAGGTGTACTGGCGCCGCGGCATCCCCAGGATACCCAGAATATGCATCGGGAAGAACGCCGCGTTCAACCCTACCAGGAACAGCCAGAACTGGATCTTCCCCAGCCGCTCATTGAGCAACCGCCCCGAGAACTTCGGGAACCAGTAGAAGATGCCCGCGAACAGCCCCATCACCGCGCCGCCAAAGAGCACATAGTGGATATGCGACACCACAAAGTACGTGTCGGTGATCTGGTAGTCAAATGGCACTACCGCCAGCGCCGCTCCGTTGAGCCCGCCGATCAGGAACATCGCCACAAAGCCCAGCGCGAACAGCATCGAAGCCGTAAAGCGGATCCGCCCGCCGTAGACCGTCGCCACCCAGTTGAAAATCTTCACCGCCGTCGGAATCGCGATTAGCGTTGTGCTCGCCGCGAAGAACATCTGCGCCAGAGGCGGCAGCCCCACCGCGAACATGTGGTGCGCCCACACCGTGAAGCTCAGGAAGCCAATCGCCACACCCGACCAGGCCACAAAGGTGTAACCAAAGATCGGCTTCCCGGAGAATACCGGCAGAATCTCCGAAATCATGCCGAACGCTGGCAGGATCAGGATGTACACCTCTGGGTGTCCGAACGACCAGAACAGGTGCTGCCAGAGCAGCGGGTCTCCGCCAAAGCTCGCCTGATAGAAATGCGTCCCCAGGTGACGGTCAAAGAGCAGCAGGATGCTCGCCACTGTCAGGCTGGGCAGCGCGAAAACCAGCAGGAACGATGTCACCATCGTCATCCACGTGAACAGCGGCATTCGGTTGATTGACATGCCCCGCGTGCGCATGCGCAGGATCGTCACGATGAAATTGATCGCGCCGGTCATCGAGGCGATTCCCAGGATGCTGAGCCCGATAATCCAGAAATCCGGATTCGACCCTGGCGAGAAGCAGCCCTGCCCTCCACTCGCGGCGGTCGAGGCCGCCAGCGCCGCCTGCTGCTGCGGCGACATCGCCGCCACATTCTGCGTCAGGCAGGTCGGCGTCGCCTCCGTCAAGGGCGCGTAGCTGAACCAGCCCGCGTTGGGCGCCGAGTTGAACAGGAAGCTCGAGCTCAGGACGATTCCGCCGACCAGGAACAGCCAGTAGCCCAGCGCATTGATCCGCGGAAAGGCCATGTCCCGCGCGCCGATCATCAGCGGCACCAGATAATTGCCAAACCCCGTCCAGATCGGCATCAGGAACAGGAAGATCATGATCGTCGCGTGCATCGTGAAGATCTGGTCGTACTGCTCCGGCGTCACCAGATTGTTGTTGGCCACCGCCAGCTGTGTCCGGATGATGAGCGCCAGCACGCCGCCGAACAGGAAAAAGAAGAACGCCGTGTACATGTACATGATGCCGATCTTCTTGTGATCGGTCGTCGTGATCCATGACCCAATAGTCGTCTGGGTCCAGGACCGGCGCGCCCGCCGCGCGACACGCCCGCGGGTCGCGACACTGCCTACTGCCATTGACCGCCTCTCTGTCCCGTCTATTCCGTAGTATTCCCGTCTATCGCGCTATCCCGCATGCGCCTCCGCGCGGCGCGCGGCCCACAGCCTTGCGCGCCGCGCGCCGGGTGAAACGCCCTACTTCAGGCTCTCCAGATAGGCGACCAGCTCATCCACCTGGCTCGACGTCAGATTCGGGAACGCTGGCATATCACTGCCCGGCTTCACCGCCTGCGCGTCGTGGATCCACGCCGCCAGATTCTGCGGCGTATTGTCCACCACGCCGCCCGCGATCCACTGGCGGCTGCCAAAGTGCGTCAGGTTCGGACCAATCAGCCCGGCGCCGCTGCCCTTGGTCACGCCATTGACCATGTGGCAGCCAATGCAGGGGCTGGAGGCGAAGTACTGCGCGCCCGCCTGCGCCAGCGCGCTGGTGGGCTGGGCGGCAGGCGCCTGCTGCTGCTGAATCCACGTCTGATAATCCGAGGACGAGACCGCGTGCACCAGGAAGTCCATATGCGCGTGCTGCGTGCCGCAGAACTCCGCGCACTCACCGCGATACCAGCCTACGGTATCCGCCTGTAGCCATATCGTGTTGTCATGGCCCGGAATCACGTCTGTCTTGCCGCTGAGCTGTGGCACCCAGAAGCTGTGAATCACATTGTCCGAGATGAGATTGACGTGCACCACTGTGCCGGTCGGGATCCACATCTCATCAGCCGTAACGACATGCTGGTCCGGGTACTGGAACTCCCACCACCACTGGTGGCCAACGGCGTTGACCGTGATCGTGTTCGGGCTCGCTGGCTGCTGGATGCTATTCATCGTTGTGATCGTCATCACCAGCACGCCCAGCAGCACAAGCGATGGCACGATCGTCCAGCCGATCTCCAGCTTGGTGTTGCCGTGAAATTGCATGGGCTCAGCCGCGCCAGGACGCGCCCGGAAACGGATGATCGAGTAGATCAGGGCGGAAACCACCACCACAAACACCGTCGTCGAAACCACCAGGATGAACCAGAACAGGTTCGACTCCTTGAGCGCGACCGGTCCCTTCGGGTCCAGGATGTTTGGCGTGTGGGTTACGAGATTGACATCCGTTTGCCCGCAGCCCGCCAGCGCCAGAGCGATCAGCAGTGGGAGCAGCGACGCGAGCCGCCACCATTTCAGCGTCTTCGGCTTGAATGACATACTGAAGATTCCTCAGCCTCCCAGTGTCTTGGCCGGGCGTTTCCCGACCAGGGCGCCGCATGGCATAGCCCGCCGCTATACCGCGCCAGCCCGCGTTACCTGCGGGCTGGCAGGCCCCATCGTCAGCCCCCATCAGCGGGGCGAGCGCCTCAACTTCATGCGGTCCCGTATCGAAAGCCGCCGATACACCGCTTCAAGCGATACAACGAACATCCGGCTCTTCCCGGAGCTCGCAGGTACTAGAACTGGCGCGCGGCGCTAGCGGAAAATGCGATCCAGCGCCATCGCCGCGAACATCAGCGCCAGATAGTAATTCGAGAACCAGAACATCGTGCGCGCGCTCTTCAGTGTCCGCTTGCGACCCAGCCAGACCGCCAGGACGATCAGCCCCGAGCCAAACGCCAGCGCGCAAGCCAGATAGAGATATCCCATGCCGCCGGACACAACCAGCAGTAAGGACGAGGCCACCAGCGCGAGCGTATACCAGAAGATCTGGCGGTAGGTCTCCGCTTCACCCTTGACCACCGGCAGCATGGGCACCCCGGCGCGCGCGTAGTCCTTCTTCAGCACCAGTGACAGCGCCCAGAAGTGCGGCGGGGTCCACAGGAAGATCACGGTGAACATCAGCAGCGGAGTCCAGAGCGTCGCGTCCCAGCGCAGCGGCGCGACCGCCGCCCAGCCGATCAGCGCCGGAACCGCGCCCGCCGCGCCGCCAATCACGATGTTCTGCGCGGTCGTGCGCTTAAGCCACATCGTGTAGACCAGCACGTAGAACAGGATCGCGCCCAACGCCAGGAGCGCGCTCGCCCAGTTCACCCAGCGGGCGAAGATCAAAACGGACAGCGCGCCAATCCCCACTCCGAAGATCAGCGCGTTACGCGGCTCGACCCGCCCAGCGGGGATCATGCGCGTCCTCGTCCGGCTCATGACCTCGTCAATATCGCGGTCCCAGTAGCAGTTGATGGCGTTGGCGCTGCCCGCCGCCAGTGCGCCGCCGAGCAGTGTCGCCAGCGTCACGCCCAGTGGCGGTGTCCCGCCAAGCGCGACCACCATCGCCGCCAGCGTCACACCCAGGAGCAGCACAGTCACATGGGGCTTCATCAGATTGACATACGCGGTTAGCGTAGAGCCTAAACCACTAGCGCCGCGCTCCTCGACTGGAAACGCCTTCTGCATGAGTTTGCTTCCTCTAGTCCTGGCTGGTGGAGGGCAGAATACGCCCGCACGAACCGATTGTATCCCCCCTGCCTGAACAGGATCCTTGCGGCTTCTGGAAGATTCCTGACAATCGCCTGAACGATCCGCGTGGCAGTACCGCGTAGCGACGCTGTTGCCGCCAGCGCCAACGCGCCTTATACTACTGGACAGGTGGTATCACAGCGATGAGATATTCAGGCGACCAACAACTCCCCCATGCCCTGACGCCACAGCTGGCGTCCCCTTCCGAACCGTCCGGCGCGCGACCGGTCACGCGTGTCTGGGCGCGCTCGGCGCGCCACGAGATCGAAGCGCGGCTTGATGTGATTCAGCGCGCGGCGCTCGCGTTCGCCGCGTCACCCACTGACCGTCAGCGCGCGGCGCTCGCAGAGCTTCAGGAGGCTACTGGAGAAGCGCGCGAGGCGCTCGACACGCTCGACGCCCTGCTCGCGTTTCGCGACACCGCGCCCCGACTGGCCCCGGTCGAGATCTCCGATCTGCTGATCTCCGCGCTCTCCCGCTGGAAGACCCGCGCGCCACGTCATACGTTCGAGCTGGCGCTACCCGGCCATGAGCCCACCATCGTCAGCGATGGGAGCCGCGTTGAGCGCGCGATTGACGCGCTGATCGCCTGGATGGTCGCCAGCAGTCACGGCGGCGATGTGCGGGTCGCCTTACGGTATGCCGCGCCGCCTGACCGTGACAATCCGGCGGGCATTACCGAGGAGGCGATCATCAGCGTGCGCGCCATTCTGCGTGATGGGTTTGTGACGCCAGAGCTGGCGGCGCGCCCCACCGGAACCGAATGCGACATCCCGGCCGCGCTGAGCCTGACACTGGCGCGCGAGGTCGCCGCCGCGCATGGGGGCCGCGTATGGGCCAGTCCCGGGCCAGAAGAACGCATGCTCACGCTGGGGCTGGCGCTCCCTTCCACGCCATCCCTCGCGCCTTATCATCTCAGCGCGCTCATGAATCCGGACGCGAGCGTCGCTGAGGGAGGGATGGAAGAGCAGCCCGGCGCCGCATCCCGTCCGTCGCTCCCTCTCGCCCGCCAGCGGCAGGTCGCGCTCGTCGCGCATGGGGACCCGCGCATGGCGCGCTATCTCCGCGCCCATCTTGAGCGCGGCGGCTATCGCGCGCTCACCGCCGCCGATCTTGCGAGCGCGCTGCGTCTCATAGACGAGGAGGAGCCGGACATCCTGCTGCTCGACGCCGCGCTGCCCGCCGAAGCGCCACACGATCCGCTCCAGCGGGCGCTGGCGCGCACCACCGCGCCCGTCATCCTGCTCACCCGCGAGGCCAGCCCCACAATCGCCGCGAGCGCGCTGGAAGCGGGAGCCGCTGATGTCATCGCCATGCCATTCAGCATCGAGGAGACCCTGGCGCGCGTCCGCCGCGCGCTGCGCGTTGCGCCGCAGACGGCGGGCGGCGCGGGTGGCGGTATCACCGTCTGTGGCGACCTGGTGATTGATGATGCCGAGCGCCGCGTGACACTCGCTGGCGCGCCCGTCACGCTTAGCAAGACCGAGTACCGGCTGTTGCGCGCCCTCGCCCGCAACGCCGGCAAAACAGTCTCACACGAGTCCCTGCTCGCACAGGTGTGGGGACCCGCTTACAGTCAGGAGATCGAGTTTATCTGGGTCTATATCCGGCGCCTGCGTCGCAAGATCGAGCCTGATCCCGCCCGCCCGCGCTACATTCAGACAGCGCCTGGCGTCGGGTATCAACTCACCGCTCCCGCCGTCGCGCGCTCTGGCGCATAGCCCCAACGTGCGCGCCTTTGCGCACCCCGTATCGCAGCCCGTATCAGGAAAACACCTGACTCAGGCGTCAGCGAATACCCGATTGTTCACCCTTTGCGCCTCTGGTATACTCTGATGCGGATTTCATACACGCCAAGCGCATCATGCGCTCCTCCGTAGCGACCAGTCACGCCTCGCATTTCGCGAAACGCGCTCACCCCGCGACCCATCCTGGCGTCGTGGCGCGTAGAGCGCCCGTCGAGTCGAAAGGAACATAGCGCTTCATGAAAAAGTTCGCCCTTGCGCTCATTCCGATGGCGCTCATGCTCACACTCGCGCTTGCCGCGTGCGGCAAGCCAGCGGCAGGTGGCGGGCCGAACGCCACCAGCACCGGCGGTGGCGCCGCCGAGTGTCCGGCGTCCCAGACCATTAACCTGTCCCAGGTTGATTTCGCGGAGAAGTGCGTGACCGTCTCCGCCAATCAGGTCGTCACCTTCAATGACCCGTCCTCCACCGGCGGCTTCCACATCATCTGCGCTGGCGCCAACGGGACCTGCCAGGCTGACGCGAACGCGCCGAAAGAACTGGCCGCGCCTGGCTTCCAGATTCAGCCAGGTGAGCAAAAGCAGGTCACTTTCACAAATACAGGCACGTTCAAGCTCGCCTGTACGGTGCACCCCGCGATGAATATGACAGTCGTCGTCAAGTAACGCGGGTCTTTCTTCAGGACACAGGGGACGCGCGCGCCAGATGCTAACTGGCGCGCGCGTCCCCTGCTCTTGTCTCGCGGTCAGCCATTGAAAAATTCGCGAGGCGCGCCCATGCCAACGGGCCTCACCCGCGATGCGCCCGCTCGCTAGCCGTCAATGGTCGCGTCCGCGCGAATGAAGTCCACGAGGCTCATGAGCGCCTCTCCAGCCTCACGCGCTGACGCGCCCTGCGCAGGCGCCTTCCGCCGCGCGCTTTCCAGCGCCGCCGTCGCGATGTCAAGCTGCTCTCGCAGCGCATGGTACGCCCGCGCGCGCGATCCCGACCGGTCGAGTATCTCCAGCGTCCGCGCCACCTGCTCATCCGTGGCCAGACCGCGCGCGGCGTAGATCGCCACCAGCGCCTCACGGTCCTCGCTTGCCGCCTGCGCCAGCGCGTGAATGACCGGCAGCGTCATCTTCTTCCGCCGCACGTCGCCCGCGTAGGACTTGCCCAGCTCCTTCGCCGCCCAGATGCCCAGCACGTCATCGCGCAGCTGGAACGCCAGCCCCAGCGCCCGCCCAAACGCGCCAAGCTGATCGCCCAGCGTGTCATCCTCTGGAGCGCCGATCCGGGCTCCCACCTCAGCGGCGCAGCTCATGAGCGCCGCTGTCTTGCGGCCAATCATATCCAGATACATCTCTTCGGTGACTTCGCGCCGCCCCTCGAAGCTCATATCCAGATGCTGCCCCTCGCACAGCTCCAGGCAAGTCTGGTCCAGCAGCTTCCCCAGCCGCACGACAAGCCCCGGCTCTACCCCTAGCCGCGCCAGCTCCCAGACGCCCATGCGCGCCATCGAGAAGAGCGCGTCACCGCTGTTGATCGCCTGCGCCTGGCCCCAGATTTTCCAGAGCGTCGGGCGGCCACGACGCGCTTCATCGCCATCCTCAATGTCATCGTGGATCAGCGAGAAGTTGTGGATCATCTCGACAGTTACCGCCGCGGGCAACGCGCGCCCCACCGCGTCACCTCCGCCAGCCAGCTCCGCCGCAAGCAGCGTCAACGTGGGACGCAGAAGTTTGCCTGGGTCGCCCTGCGCAGGCGAGAGATCTTCGGCGCGCCAGCCCAGATGATACTCGATCTGCCCATACATCGTGGCCAGCGCTCTCGCACTCTCAGGAGCGCGTGGCGCGGCCGCCGCGGGCGACACCGCCGCCCGCAGCCCAGCCTCGATCTCCGCCCGATAGCGCCCCAGCGTCCTGGCGATACCAGGCGTCCGCGCCGCCTTCTTACCTGCGTTCACCCGAATGAACTCCTCGAGAACCGCGAGAACTCTCGCTGTCTCCCTCAGCCTAGCGCCACCTGCGCCACGATCACAGCGATCGCGATCACCACGATGACGCCAGTCAGCCACCAACCCGCCCCAATCAACCCGCCGAAAAAGCGCAGCCGCGAGCAGACCGGACAGTACCGCTTGGTGATGTGATAGCGGTGACTGCGCACGCCATCGCGACGGACGACGATATCCTCCTGGCGGAGGATGGTATGCGCGTCGTCACAGATCGCCCGATGGCAGCCCACGCATGCGTGAGAGTCAATGTAATGCGCATAGACCTCTGACGACCACTGGCGCGGTCGCGCGGGCTCGCCACAAATATAGCATGCGCTTGCGGTCACTCTCGTGGCAAGCCGGGCGGCGCAAGGGTCGTGCGCATCGAGCGGAAAATGGTCTATGCACAGGCTGTGATGACAGGCTGGGCACTTGCCTGCCGACTGGATGCCACACTCCGCGCACGATGGGATAGGGTAGACATCGGGCCGCGCCATGCTCGCCATTCTCCTTAAATCCAGATACCGTATCCTGCTCTTCGCTTGCTCTTCGCTTGCCGAGTATATCAATGCGCCACTTCGCTGGTCAACCGCGCATGCTTTAGTGGCCGTGGACCCGTAGTCCCGGCTTGAGCCGCCAGCCCCGGTTTGTGGGGTCTTTCCGTCCAAAAGGCATGCCGCCATGTGATACAGTGATTTCGGATCACATGGGTTCATCGCCCCCTGTCCGCGTCAATTCTGGGTAGCAAGGAGCACGCCATCTTATGAGCGAATCCACGGCGCGTCCCGCGGTCGTCCTGCTCTCTGGTGGCCTCGACTCCTCCACCTCGCTTGCCACCGCCATCGAGCGCGGTTTCACTCCCCACGCTATCTCTTTCCGCTACGGGCAGCGCCACGGCCGCGAGCTGGAAGCCGCTCGCGCCATCGCCCGCCACTACGGCGTCACCGACCACCGTGTCGTGGATATTGATCTGCGCCTCTTTGGCGGCAGCGCCCTCACCTCCGATGACATCGCCGTGCCGCGCGGACGCTCGCTGAGCGAGATGGGCCACGGCGTCCCCGCTACCTATGTGCCAGGGCGCAACCTGATCTTCCTCTCGTTTGCCACCGCCTTCGCCGAGGTCATCGGGGCGGATGATGTCTTCCTGGGGATTAACAGCCTGGATTATTCGGGATACCCCGATTGCCGCCCCGAGTTCCTGGCGGCCTTCCAGACTACCGCCAACCTGGCTACCAAGGCGGGAACCGAGGAGGGGCGGACACTGCGCTACCACGCGCCGCTGATCCAGATGACCAAAGCGGACATCGTGCGCGAGGGGACCCGGCTAGGTGTCCCGTGGGAGCTCACGTGGAGTTGCTATGAGGGCGGAGAGAAGGCGTGCGGGCAGTGCGATAGCTGCCTACTCCGCCTCAAGGGTTTCGCCGAGGCGGGCCTCAGCGACCCGCTGCCCTATGAGGGCCGCTAGCGGGCGGCTCACTGTCGTCATCCATTCCGCCGCTGGAGGAGCATTCATGGCCACTGGCGTCTTCGCCACCGCGATCGCGTGCATTGATGGACGGGTCCAGGTTCCCGTTAGCGAGTGGGTCAAGCAAAACGCCCACGCCGACTTCGTGGACACCATTACCTGGCCCGGCCCCGACAACATGCTGACGACCGCATCCCAAGCCATTCTCGACGAGGTGCGCAAGATGGTCACGATTTCCGTGAACGCGCACGGCTCGGCGTTCATCGCTATCGCTGGCCACTATGACTGCGCGGCCTTCCCTGTCGAGCGCGAGCGCCATCTCGCCGCCATCCGCGACGCCGTAGCCGTCGTCGCCGGATGGGGACTGCCTGTGCGTGTGGCGGGGCTCTGGGTCAACGACCAGTGGCAGATTGAGGTCGTAGGCTACGGCGGCGCTATCGCCGGCTAGCGCGCCTCATCCTCCGCGATACGCGCCACACTGGGGGGCGCCAGGTCCCGCAAGATCTGGCGCCCCCCGTCCGATAGCGGGCCGCGCCGCCTCTCTCATCGCGGGCGCCCCGGCTTTCGGCCTTTCATCCTCTCCATGCCAGGCCCGCCACGCGCGTCAGCCGCGCATCCTCCGCCGGATAAAAACCTCTGGCGACCGATCTGGTATAATCGCCACCACAGACAAGATAAGCTGGCCGGGGAATCACCAGCAGGGCGAGTGACACATCCGGATTCGAGGCGATAACTGGCTAGCTTCCATGCGATGCTGAACAAAAGGTGGGAGAAGCGGCGCGTTCCGCCTCAGGAAAAATGCGGCGCCTCAAGCGGGAGCGTAGCGCATTCGCGCCGCTCGCGCGTACAATGTACGCCAACGCTGAGCCCGGCCATCTATCGCCCGCTCTTCAAGTCTTGCGCTCGCCAACGCTGGCAGGGCGCACGGGAGGTGTCCACTATGTCCTGGTTTCGTCGCAACAAGCCTGAATCTGGCCCGGCCATGAACGTGGCAGGCTCCGCGCAGGCGCCCACCGTTCCGGCGCCCGCGCCCGCCGCGGCCGCCAATGGCGCATCGTCCGCCTTCCTCGCCACAATGATGGACTACCCGCTCACGCTCCAGCATGTCTACAACCGCGCACGCCGCCTCTTCCCCAACCGTGAGATCGTCACAGCCACCGCCGATGGCTATGAGCGCTCCACCTATGGGGAGACCTTCGCCCGCGTGGAGCGGCTCGCTGGGGCGATCCAGGCGCTCGGCGTGCAGCGCGGCGACCGTGTCGGCACCCTGGCGTGGAACTCCACCCGCCATTACGAACTGTACTTCGCTATCCCCTGCATGGGCGCCGTGCTGCACACCCTCAACCTCCGCCTGCCCGCCAGCCAATTGGGCTTCATCATTCAGGACGCCGCCGACAGTGTGATCTTCGTGGACGCCGACCTGGTCCCGCTTCTGCGCGGCGTGAAGGACAGCCTGGGCAGCGTCCGGCATATCGTCGTCATGAATGGCCCCGTCCCCGATGATGTCGAAGGGCTGCCTCCCGTCCATGACTATGAGGCGCTCCTCGCCGCCGCGCCCGCGACGTTCGCCTGGCCCGAGCTGGACGAGCGCGAGCCCGCCGCCATGTGCTACACCTCTGGCACAACCGGCAACCCGAAAGGTGTTGTCTACAGCCACCGCTCGTCTTTCCTGCACGCCTTCTCGGTCACCCAGGTAGACACCGTTGGCCTCTGCGAGCGTGATACCTCCTTCCCGCTTGTTCCGATGTTCCACGTCAACGCGTGGGGCCTGCCGCACGCCGCCGCGATGGTGGGCAGCAAGCTGGTCTTCCCCGGCAAGTTCATGGATCCCACACACACCGCGCAGACGATCGCTGATGAGAAAGTCACGCTGGCCGCAGGCGTGCCGACGCTCTGGATCGGCCTGTTGCAGGTGCTGGACCGGCGCTCCGACTTCGACCTCTCCTCGCTGGAGCGCATTGTCTGCGGTGGGTCAGCCGTGCCCGCCTCGCTCGTCAGAGGTCTTGATGCCAAGGGGCTGACGATCATCCAGGCCTGGGGCATGACCGAGATGTCGCCGATTGGCACCGTTTCGCGGCTGAAGTCCAGTCTCCAGTCGCTGCCATTCGACGATCAGGTCACCTACCGCGCCAAGCAGGGCATCCCTGTCACGGGCGTAGATCTGCGCATCGTGTCGCTCGACACTGGCGAGGAAGCGCCCTGGGACGGCGAGACATTTGGCGAGATTCAGGTGCGCGGCCCCTGGATCACCGGCTCGTACTATCACGGTGATAATGAGGAGATGGGCGCCTCGAAGTTCGCGGACGGCTGGTTCCGCACGGGCGATGTCGCCACGATTGACGCGGATGGCTACATCACGATCGTGGACCGCACCAAGGACGTTATCAAGTCTGGTGGTGAGTGGATCTCCTCAGTCCAGGAGGAGGGCCTCATCATGGGCAACCCGATGGTGCTGGAAGCCGCCGTCATCGGCATGCCGCACCCCAAGTGGTCGGAGCGCCCGGTCGCGGTCATTGTCCCCAAGCCTGAATACAAGGACACCATCACGAAAGAGGACATCATCCGCCACCTGGAGCCGCAGGTCGCGAAGTTCTGGCTGCCAGATGAGGTCATCTTCGTGGACGCGCTGGCGAAGACCAGTGTGGGCAAGTTCGACAAGAAGGTGATGCGCGAGCAACTCAAGGACCAGGTTCACTTCGAGGAGTAGCGCGCCACATTCAACCCGATATCCCTACCCGGCGCGACCCGTCTCCGCAATAATGCGGGGCAGGCCGCGCCAGGCCTTGTATTTGCCACCGCAAGCCCCGCCAGAGCGTAGATTCACCGTGGATACGCGAGGAGCGAGGGACCGCGTCAGGCAGTCTCCGCGTTACGCCAGGCGGCCATCCCTTGATGAGGAGTCACATCACCATGTCCAATCCGACGCCCGCAGGCGGCCAAATACCCGGTTCCCCGCAGGGTGGCGAGCAGCCGCCCCAGTGGGGTGGGACCACCAACCCCGCCTACGACACACCGCCACAATATCAGCCCTATCAACAGCCCTACCAGCCCGCTGGCGCGCCGCCGTATTCTGGCTACCCGCCGCAATACGTGCCGGGCATGAACCCCACCAACGCGATGGCCATCGCCAGTTTCATCGTGTCGCTCGTGGGACTGGGCCTGATCGGGGTCATCCTTGGTCACATCGCGCTCTCGCAGATCAATCGCTCGAATGGCTATGAGCAGGGGCGAGGCTTCGCTATCGCCGGCCTCATTATCGGCTATGCGGAGATTGCGCTTGGCCTGCTCATGGTGTTCGCTTTCTTGGGCCTTATCCTCATCGCGCCGGCCACCACAGCGCCAGCAAACTGACCATCCAGCCTGGGAGAAGCCCCGTAATGCGCGAGATCGTTCCGGCTAGCCGCTGGATTACCGCCCTGCTACTGGCCGGTTTGCTGGCGCTCATCATCTACGGCGCGCTGAAAGGCGACCCCGCGACTGTCGCCATCGCCTTCGCGCTGGTCATGTTCTTCGCCGTTCCGGCGGCGCTGCTATTCATCCTGAATCGCCGCGCCCGCCGGGGCGGGCGCTAGCGCGCGCCGAGCGCGTCCGGCCCCACATCCAGCGCGCCGAGCGCGTCCAGCGCCAGCGTCGCGGCCACCAGCGCCGCCGTCTCCGCACGCAGGATGCGCCGTCCAAGCGTCACCACCCGCGCGCCATGTCGCTCCGCCAGCGCCACCTCAGCCGCCGAGAAGCCGCCCTCCGGCCCGATGAACAGCCACACCCCCTGGATAGGTCGCGCCTCCCGCTCGTGCCGCAGCGCCGCACCAAGCGACTGGCCCGCCGCTTCCTCCCAAGGCATCAGCGGGATAGCGCCCGGTGGAACCGCCGCCAGCGCGCCCGCCAGCGTCAGCGGCTCGCGCAACTCCGGCAGCCACGCGCCGCCACACTGCTCCAGCGCTTCAGCGAGAATGCGTTCGTAGCGCCGCCGCTTTGTCCCGCTCAGCTCATCCGCCAGCGCCACCGACCGCTCGGTCACTAACAGCTGAAACGCCGCCACACCCAACTCCGTCCCTTTCTGCAAGACCAGTTCCAGCCTGGACACCTTGAGCATTCCCAGGCAGAGCGTTACCGGCGGCGCGGGATTCGCCAGCCCCTCGCGACGCGGACCAACCTCCGCTGTCACCTCACGCCGCGAAACCTCAGTGATAGAGGCCTCATATTCTCCACCCGCGCCATCCAGCAGAGCGATCACATCACCGGGCCGCAGGCGCAGCACGTCCCGCGCTTGCCGGGCGATGTCGTCGGGCAGCGTCAGCGAATCCCCAGGCGCTGGCGCTTTCGTGACGAGCGCGCGCAGAACGAAACGGCCAGCCGGCATTTCTTTCGTCTCCTCCTGCGGCTAGCCGTCCGCCCGGC
This sequence comes from Chloroflexota bacterium, assembly GCA_021814145.1. Classification (GTDB taxonomy): domain Bacteria; phylum Chloroflexota; class Ktedonobacteria; order Ktedonobacterales; family JADMIN01; genus JAKAIY01. The sequence goes on along the minus strand of JAKAIY010000056.1, from coordinate 5,732 downwards.
GACCGATCAACGTCACCCAGTCACCCTCCACCACCTCGCGGATGTCCTTCAGGCCGGCAGCGATCAAGGCCTGGAGCGCCTCATCGCGCCGGTCCTGAATGATGCCACTGGCGATCAGCGCGCCTCCGGGCCGGGTGGCCCGCAGCAGCGACGGAGCGAGCTGCGCGATGACGCGCGCGATGATGTTCGCCAGCACCAGATCATACGTCCCGATCTCCGCGCCAAGCGTCTCGATTCCCGGCAGCAACGGAAGGTACGGTTCCCCGGTGGCGCCTTCCAGCGTGGCAAGGCGCGCGTCCACCCGCTCCGCCAGGCCGTTGATGCGCGCGTTCTCGCGCGTCGCCTCCACCGCCACCGCGCTCACATCCAGCGCCAGCGCGCTAGCGGCGCCCAGTTTCAGCGCCGCTAGCGACAGAATACCCGATCCGCAGCCCACGTCCAGCACACGCGCGCCAGGCTGGATGGCCTCCTCCAGAAAGACCACACAGTTGCGCGTCGTCGGGTGCAGCCCCGTGCCAAACGCCATGCCAGGATCCAGGTCAATCACGATCTCATCGCTTTCAGGCTGGTACTCGCGCCATGAGGGGCGGATAACCACCCGGCGGCCCAGCTTGAGCGGCTGGTAGTGCTCCTTCCAGGCGTTGGCCCAGTCTTCCTCCGCCACGCGCGTTACCTGGAGCGACCCCACCGCGCTGGCGTCAATCATGCGGAGCATGCTCAAGCCGTTCTCGATGCGCGCCTGGGTGTCCCCGGCGTCCGCATCGTCAGGAATCCAGACCCGGCAGGTGACTGGAGCGCCAGGAACCGGTTCGTGCTCCTGCCCATCGTCCAGGAGCTCATACGGTTCCTCGATGGCGACGCCACCCTGCGTGAAACGGCTGATAACTTCCGTGACGGCTTCCACCGCCTCCGGGCTCGAAGTCACACTCAGTTCCAGCCAGTACGCTGGCATTGTTCACTCCATGCGCTATATGAAGATTGACGGCAGGCGCCACGCCCACCCGCGCGAGGCCGTCATAGTGTCGCCCATCGCCCGCCACCGCGTCAACCATGCCCGCCGCCGCTTTGACGCCTTCCAGGCGCGCGCCGTATTGTCCATGGTGGGCGCGCTGGCGACAATGGGTGTGGCCCGCGAAGAGAGATCGAGGGATGGAACATGGCTCAAGAAACAGAACAGGCCGGGGCGGAGCAGGCGCTACGTGACGGACAGGAAGCGCTCTCGCAGGGTCGCGTCGAGCGCGCCGCCGAGGCGCTGACCAGCGCCGAATCACGCTTCCGCCAGCTGGGCCAGATGGAGCGCGCGGGTGACGCCCGCCTGGCGCTCGCCGAGGCCCAGCGGCAAAATGGCGCGCTCGATCAGGCGCAGGCCAGCTATGAGCGTGCCATCAGTTACTACAAGGACGCTGGCGCGCCCAGCCGCGAGGCCAACGCGACACTCGCTCTTGGCCATGTGGAGCGCCAGCGCGGCAAGATAGACGCGGCCTGGCAGCAGTACTATCTCGCGCTGCGACTCTTCGAGAAAGTGGGAGACATCCTGGGGGAGGCGAGCGCGTCACTGGCGATGGGGCATATCGAGCGCCTGCGCGGCCGCTACCCACGCGCCGCCGAGTATTACGCCAGGGCCCGCGCGAGTTACGCGCAGGTGAGCGACGGCGTGGGTGAGGCTGACGCCGCGCGCGGTCAGGGCGAGATGCTCGCTTCAGCCAGCGACCACGCCGCCGCGCGCGAGGCGCTGGATCACGCGCTGGCGCTCTATCAGACAGCGCGCGACCGCTACGGCGAGGTTGATACACTCAACAGCCTGGGCCGCCTCGATTTGGAGGAAGGCGAGATCGAGCGCGCGGCGGCCCGTTTTGGCGAGGCGATTGGCGTAGCAGGCCCGGTCGAATACGACCTGGGCGCCGCCGATGGGACACTCGGCCTGGCCGAGGTCAGCCTGCGCGCGGGACGGCTCGATCAGGCGCTCTCCAGCGCGGTCAAGGCGGGCGAAACCTATGCGAACGCCCGGGCCGCGCTTGGTGGAGCGGACGTCAACCGCGCGCTGGGTGAGATCAACTTGCGGCGCGGCCAGTTGTCCCAGGCGACCAATCTCTTCGAGCGCGCCATGCGCGCGTATCAGACGCTGAAAGCGCAGCCCCCTTACCTGCGCGCCGCGCTGGGCGCCGCCGAGGCCAACCGCCGCCGCGCCACGCCGCGCAAAGCCGAGGGCCTCTTCGAGGAGGCGCGAACACTCGCCCAGGAAGTCACGCAGCCCACGCTGGAAGCCGAGGCGATCCTGGGGCTGGGACGAATCGCCCGCGCGCGCGGTCTTAGTGAGCAGGCGTCTTCATATCTGGAGCAAGCGGAACGCCGCTTCAAGGCGCAGGGGCGCACAGCGCTGGCGGCGCACGCCACCATCGAGCGCGCCCGTCTCGCGCTTACCCAGGGCCAGCTCGACAACGCCGCGGACCTGATCAGCAAGGCGCTCCGCCTCGTTCACAAGCAGGGAGATGGTGGCGAGCGTGGGCCGGAGGCGCTGGCGCACGCGGTCTGGTCAGCGGTCTCTGTCGCGCGGGGCCAGCTTGACAGCGCGCGCGCGCACGCTCACGAGGCGCTGGCGCACGCGGAAGTGGAAGGTGACGAACAGGCACGGATCGAGGCTACTCTGGCCGCCGCCGAGGTCGAGCTGATGGCGGAAAACCTTCAGGCGGCGGTCAATCTTTTCAACCGCGCGGCGACGCTGGCCCAGGCGCGCGAGGCTATCGTAGCGGACGCGCTCGCCTCTGTCGGGCTGGGTCGCGTCCTGCTGCGGCGCGGACTCTGGGAGGAGGCGGCCGCGTCTTTCCAGGACGCGCTATCGCGCCTGCGCGCCGCTGAGGATGTCGCGGGGCAGACGCTAGCCGCGCTCAGTCTGGGTGAAGCGCGCCGCAACCTGAATGACCGCGACGCCGCGCGCGCCGCCTTCACTGAGGCCACACGCCACGCGCGGGCGGGCGACAACCCATTGCTGGAGGCGGAAGCGCTGGGTGGTGAAGCGCGCCTGCTGCTCGGTTCAGGCGAGATGGAGGCTGCGACCAGCCGCTACGGGCAGGCGCTCGAGCTGGTCGAACGGGTTGGGGGCAGCGTGGCGGATATCGGCGACCGTGCGACCTTCTACGACAGCTATGCGGCGCTCTATGCGGAGGCGGTCTTCGCGCTGGCCCGCGAGCAGGCGTCTGAGCGGGCAACCGGGCTGGCCACCAGCTACGCGGCCAGGGCGACGAAAGCGGGATGCGCCACCGCCGCCCAGCGCCTGCGCGAATACGCGCGCTCCATTCCGACCAGCGGCAAAGACCTCGCGCCAGAGCGCCAGAGCGAGAACAAGGTGGTCGTCGCGCTCCTCGACGCCGCCCGCAAGGCGCTTACGCGCTGACGCGCGGCGCGGTCCGTCCCGCGCGCGGACGAGCCGCCCGCTCCCGGCGCGCGGGACGAGGCGCCTTGCCAGCTTCCACACCCACCAGGATGTAATTCGGACGCAACGACGGGTTCGCGCTCACACGCAGCCGAAGCGCGTCCGCGTCCTCATCTGGCGCGGCCGTAGCTTTCGCGCGGGAGGGCCGGCCTCCACTCCGCGTGGCGGTTGCGGGCGTGCTGCGCTGCGCCAGCGTCTGTGGGTTCGCCTCGCAGGCGGTCGGGGCCCAGCCAGTGCGCTCGCTGAAGCGGCGCGCAGCCTCCGCCACCTTCACGCTGAACGGGCGGTGTGGGTCATCATCGAACCAGAGCAATCCTTCGGCGATCATGTGTGATCCTCTCATGTTCAGGAACCAGGCGCACATATTGTGTAAAACATTTGTTCCACATCAGAGTATATCGCGGGGCGCCGCGCCGGTCAAGCGGCGCGGTGTAGCCCAAAAGCTTGCGCATGGTCGCCGCGAGGCTCGGTGGGTAAACCAGCGTCTACGGTCGGCTCACGCCACCGCGAAGCCAGCCGGCGCTTGCCCGTCTTGCGCGGAGAAGCGCGCGGGCGCTGATACCCGCCTGGCCGGCTCCTGGATAATGGGGGCGTTGACGCCGCCCGCGAGGTGGATCTTCAGCGGTTTGCGGCGGGCCTAAAATTCCCTCACGCAGTTTTCAGGCTACGTTATGGAGGCGATTGGAGGCAGTGGTGAGCGCGCCCATGAGCGCGTCCAGGTCGAAGGGTATGGGCAAAATAGCGCGCCAGCGCGCCGTGAGGCTGTTCCACAAAGGCGAGCACGCCGAGGACATGTTTTCGTTGGTGACCGTTCCACTGGCCAGGCCAATCAACGCATACTGCTTGCGGAGGCGCGACGCGATGAGTGGCTCTGTGAATTGCGCGATGGTCAGTGTGGTGAGCCAGTTATCAGAGCTGGTCACGCTTTCGGGTGGCAGCGACATGATCATGATGGCGCCGCATTCGCCTGTGCGCAGCAGCGCAAGCCCATCGAGCGGTTTGCGCGGGGCGCAGACATGATAGCCTTCTTCCACCAGGAAGTCATAGAGCGTCGCGCGGAGGGCGTCATCGAGGTCGCTGGCGAGCATCACGGGAACAGTGTGGGCGCTTGGATCACGAAAGTCCTGACTCGCGGATGGATGGGAGACGGATGATGCAGACATAAAAGCCTCCTCGAGACAGGGGAGCGCCCTGCCGAGAGCGTGATCCAGGTGTTTCGGGGGAATTAGGCGGCTGGTTTATCTCAAAAAGCCCAACCTTGGGCCTGTGTTTGTCTTTCTTGTTTTTCTACCTCTTGTACAGGGTTCGCGCAATACTCCATTGTGCCTGTGCCGTAATCGTCTGATTGGCGCAATAACGGGTGACAGAATTGCGCCGATCATCATCGCGTGGCCCGGTGGAGTGGCGCGCATGATGGCGTAACTCCTGCGATAACAGTCGGTATTCCCCATCAGCGATCGCACGGGCAGAGTGGGAAGACGAACTGCGCGCGACCTATAAAAGGGCGTGTGGGGACGCGCTAGCGTGAGCGGGTAGCGCATGGGCAGGATAACGGAGACACAACAACCTGGCGCATCTCTTCCGTCAAATGGACGGCGCGCTGGTCTGATCGCGCGTCGCACGGATACCTATGGGCTCGTGCTGCTGCTCATCATCGTGGACTACATCGCGGTTTCCACGCTCCTCAACAATCCCTGGGGCCAGGTGGCCGTCGTGATATCGCTCGGGTCCACGCTGCTCTTCACGCTGCGCACGTCGCGCTCACGCCGCGTCTGGCGCATTCTGGCGGTCGTCTACCTGGTGGCCGGGACGCTCTCCTCCGTGGTCAGCGCGCTGTCGTTAGCCGCTGAAACGCTCAGCCAGTGGGCCACCATCACCGGTGGATTACTGCTCATCGCCACGCCATTTGTCATCTTGCGGCATATCGGCGCGCATCGCGTGGTGACCACAGAAACGGTGCTTGGCGCGATCTGTGTCTACCTGCTCCTGGGATTCTCTTTCGCGTTCATCTACTCAACGGTCGCCTATCTGGGCGGCGCGCCTTTCTTTGAGGGTCAGCGGAATGTGCCATTCAACGCGTACCTGTTCTTCAGCTATACGACGCTGACCACAGTGGGCTACGGCAACCTCGTTCCGTTGAGCGCCCTTGGGCAGGCGCTAGCGATGCTGGAAGCGCTCTCAGGGCAGATCTACCTGGTGATCATCGTCGCGCGGCTCGTCTCCCTCTGGGGCCAGCAGCTCCCGCGCCGTGAACGCGGCCTGCGTGGTGGCGCGGCGCCCACGGGCGATGAAGGCCGCGCTC
>JAKAIY010000055.1 GCA_021814145.1 Chloroflexota bacterium | reverse complement strand
CTCACCAAGAGCTCGTTTACTCCCGCCTATGTAGCGGCCGCTGCAGTCGTGGGCGCGCTGTTCATCATGAGGAAGGGCGAGCGCTGGCGTCTGGCCCAGGCCGGCGGGATAATGATGGGGCTGTCTCTTTTGATCTGCGGCTGGTTCTACCTGCGAACTTACGTCGAGCTGGGCTTCCTCTTCCCGCCCGGGAGTGTTTTCAAATACGGCGCCAACGGCCTGTGGCAGCTCTGGACCAAGACCCGCTTCCGGACCGACCTGCTCAAGACCTTCCTGGGGGACTTCTCCTGGGTGACCATACCACTACCGGATACGGTGCTCGGCTGGTTTCAGGACATCACTGAAGTAGCTGCCGTCGGGATCGCCGCGGTGCTGGTCCGGAATATCGTCCGCCGGCACGACCGGCTGATCGCTCCCTGGCTGGACAGGCGCGCCCCGGAGATCGTGGCTCTCGCGACCCTCGAAGAATAGCGGACGCCGCCTGGAAGCGTTCTGGCTGGGGGCCTGTGAATGGCCGCCGTGAGGCCCGGCGGCTGGCTACAGCGCACGTTAGGCGGAGTGAGACAAATGGTAATATGGAGGGCGGTACTTCTAGTTAGGCAGGGTCATCAAGGACTTGATGGGCCAGAAAGCCATGCTATACTGACGAAGCGCGTATACGCTCACCTGCGCGAGCGCAACGCCACCCGTCAAACCCGTTAGTCCAGGCGTCATCACCATCATCAGCGGTCTCCCACGGCCTGTGTCCGGTAGGAAGCGGCGCGGTCGCGAGGCGCGGCCAGTTCTGCGGGTGATCGCGCCGGACCACATGGGCTGTCTTCGCCTGTGAACTCAATCGCGACCGCGCCGCTTCGCGCATGGCCGCCCTTGGGGCGACGCGCGGCAGCGCCAGAGTTCCCGCTGTCCTGTCTAAGGAGCATCTATGACTGCGCCGCTACGTGATATTGATACGCCCCTCACCTGCCCTCATTGTGGACGCCAGCTTGTCTCGCTGGTGGTCAATCCGGCGGGTGAGCTGATTGGGTGTGAGGAGTGCGCGGAAGGGTTGGGACTGGCGGGAGAATCACTCACACTCGACGAATGGAACGCGACAGAGCTGGTCGCCGAGGCGATGGATCGCTATGCGGTAGGCGATTGGCGCGCTACCAAGCCCGCCGCGACGGAGACACAGCGCCCACGCGCGCACTACTGGGAAATTCTCACTGAGGACCGGCGCTACTTCCTGAAGCAGTTTCATGGCTGGTTCCCGCCGGAATCCATCACGTATGTTCACAGCATCCACGCGCGGCTGGCTGAGCGCAACCTGCCCGTCCCGCGCGCTGTGCCTGACCGCGACGGCGCCACCTTCACGCGCGCGGCTGACTCCTACTGGGCGCTCTACCACGCGCTTGACGGGCGCCACGCCAACGAGCGCGACTGGATGTGGGGCCGGCCCAAGGCCGCGGAGACGCTAGGCGCGCTGCATCACGCGCTGGAGGGCTTCACCCCGCAGGGTGAGCCGTTCGAGCCCTGGACCGCCTGGACAATTGAAACGGTTGACCGTGTGCTGGAGAGCTGGCAGCCGCAGCCTGACCTGCTTCCCGTCGAGCTGCTGGGATTCGTGCGCGACCGCCTGGCCCATCGCTACTTTGGACAGCTCTACCCGGAACTGCCCAAGCTTGTCGTGCACGGTGATTACGTCTCGACGAACGTGCTCTGGCGTGGCGACGCGATCAACTACACCATCTCCGGCATTCTCGATTTCGAGCGCGCGCACCTGGATACCGCGCTGTTCGATTTCGCCTGGGGCCTGGGTGACCGCCGGCCACCGCTGTTGCGGGCGGCGGTGGCGAGCTACACGCGGACGCGCCCGCTCTCGCTCGTGGAGCGCGAGGCGCTGCCTGATGCGATGCTGCTCAGCTCACTGATGGCGATTGACATGCAGATGACCTACTTCAACGACCAACGTGAAGTGGCGCGTCTGGCGACCGATCTGCATTACATGGTGCGTGATCTCGATTCGCTCAGCCGTGCGGTAGCGCCCAAGCAGAGTATGTTTTAATTTTCCCCGGCGCATGAGCCGAGACGCGACAGGCCGGATGGTGTCACACCATCCGGCCTGTCGCGTCTCGGCTCATGCGCGGGAGCCAGGCGCTTACCGGCTCCCGTGGCGGCGCCTCCTCACGGACGCAGCACCGCCCGCCCCACGATCTTTCCCACATCCAGGTCATGGAGCACATCGTTCGCTGACTCCAGCGGAAACTCCACGCTCTCGATCTTGACCCGCCCCTGATGCGCCAGCTCCATCAGCTCCGCCAGGTCGTTGTATGAGCCAACGAGATTACCCACAATGCGCAACTCGCGGAAGATCATCTCCAGCGCCGTCCGCTCCACTGTCCCGCCGTAGCCGATAATCGAGTACGTCCCGCCCTTCCGCAGCATCTTCCGCGCTGTCTCTGGCGTGCCTTTCTCGCCAACATAGTCCATCACGATATCGGCGCCACCATTGGTGTAATCAAGCACGCCCTGGACGCCGCCATCCGCGCCCGCCAGCACGCCGTGGTCCGCGCCCAACCGCCGCGCGAACGCCAGCCGCTCCTCAGACATATCAACGGCCAGCACCTTCGCCGGCGTCATCGTTTTGAGCAGCTGCACCCCGAAATGACCCAGACCACCTACGCCAATAACCACGACCACGCAGCCAGGATACGTGTCCGGCGCGATCTTCTTGACCGCGTGGTAGGCGGTAATTCCCGCGTCGGCGTAAGGCGCCAGCGGCACAGGGTCCGTGCCAGCCGCCAGCGGCACAACGGCGCGAATGGTTGTCTTCATGTACTGCGCGTACCCGCCAGCGTGGCCATCCAGACCAGGGAAGAAGGCGTTGACACAGTGCATGTCGTTGCCTGAGCGGCACGCGCGGCACAGGCCGCAGGAGGGCTGGGGATGCAGGATGACCGGGTCGCCACGCTTCACAGTGGTGACGGCTGACCCGACCTCCTCAATCCACCCGGCGTTCTCATGACCAATCGTATATGGCAGGGTAGGGTTGCCGAGCATCTCGCGCCAGATACCCTCGAGAATATGCAGGTCCGTCCGGCAGACGCCAGCCCCGCCGATACGGACGATCACATCCGTCGGACTCTCGATCTTCGGCTCTGGCGCGTCAACCAGCTTGACTGGCTCGTTATATCCGACGATCTGAACAGCTTTCATAGCTCCTCCTGAAGACGTGGATCCGGTTGATCGCGCGTGTACTTGATTACGCCAGCTCGTCCGCTAGCGTCCGCGTGGACGCGTCAGCGCCATAGCGCTGCGCGCGCAGTCCCGTGCAGAGCAGCGTGTTGAAGGCGCCATTGAGCCGCACGATGCGCGCGGCCCGCAGGAGCTCCGGTAACTCATCCGCGGAAACCGCCGCGCCCTCAGCGGTGGTGAAGCAGGGCGCGTCGCTGGTTAGCTCACCGAGATCCAGCGCGGCCCGCTTCATGCGCCACAGCCGGTAGACGCGCGCAAGCCCCGGCGCAAGCGTCCAGGTCTCTTCGCCTGTCTCCGACGCTGGCTCTACACGGACCCGCACGTCATCGCCCACAACCACGAGGTCAGCCAGCGTGAGGTGGGTGATCCGCTCGGCGGAGAGACCCGCGCGCAGCAAGCCCCGGAGCGCCTGCTCCTGGCGCACCAGAAACGCTTTTACCGCGAATGTGTGGCGCAACTCATCCAGTTCGCCATCCGCGTCACCAGGAAACACCGCGCTGAACGGCTGGCCGTGGTTGACCCCGGCGCTGATCTCCTCCCCGGCGAAGTGATCCTCCAGCCGCACTGTCACCCGCTCCACTCCTGGCGCCTTGCTGACCCGGTCGCGTAAATCGGCCACCATCATGTAGGCGAAGTTCGGCGCGCACCAGTAGGTCGGCAGGCGCAGGCGCAAGCGAACCTCGGCGCCATCAATCTCAATAGCGTCCACAAAGCCCAGCGCGTCCAGCGGCCTATCCAGCTCTGGGTCCACAACCTCGCCGACGCGCGCCCAGATATCCCGCTCGTCAATCGCCATCGGGTTTCCTTTCATACTGGCCTGTTGTGGGACGCCAGCGGAGCGACTGGCGCGGCGCTGGCGCTCCACAACGAAGCGCTTTCCAGAGACCCGGGAGAATCTATGCGGTCGTGTGCGAGGTTATGCGCCGTTGGGCGAAGGTATCGCCCTGGATCTTCTTCTGGCGCTCAGGAACGTCCAGTCCATAGAGCCGCGCCGCGTTGAGGCCCAGGATCTTGGCCTTCACCTCTGGCGTGAGGTCAATGTGATACTCGTCCTTCAGGTCCTGCGGCATCTCGAACGCCATGAAATCGTCAATGCTCCACTTCGGCTCCCAGATCGCGTAGTCACTGCCGAAAAGCATCCGGTCGGGGCCGATCCAGTAGAGCAGGTTCGCCATCATTTCGGCGAACGTTCGTGGGCGGGAGTGGACCCAGGGCATAATCACCGCGAGGCCGGCATAGACGTTCTTCTCCTGCGCGCCGATGAAGCAGAAGTCTTCAAGTCGTGGCACACCAGCGTGCTCAACGATGAAGCGCAGGTCAGTAAAGAGCGAGGCCGGCTCGTCAATGTCACCGACGTCGAAGGCGTCCTTGTTGAGCGGGTAAATCGTCGGGCCTTTGTGAATGTGAAGGTTCACGATTCCCAGCCGCTGACACTCCTCCAGGAAGCGCATCGCTTCCGGGCTGGTCAGCTTCCACCCTTTCGAGGAGCCGCGCCACTCCGCCGTGTAGAGCTTGACGCCGGTAATATCGTACTCGCCCTTGAGGCGGCGTAGCTCTTCGATTCCACGGTCGCCATCGCGCGGGTCAAACGAGCCGTTGAGGATGAACCGGTCGGGGTACTTTTTCTTCAATACCGCGTCCTGATCGGTGGTATTGAACCCCGCCTTGAAGAAGTCGGTGAGGTACGTTGGCTGCATGATCGCCAAATCCACATACCCACGGACGAATTCGTCCTCCACCATCCGGTCCTCGCCATATTTCTCAAAGCGGTCAAGCGGCCAGAGAAGCTCGGCGGGCGTGAAGGTGCGGTGATAGTCATAGAAGCATTCGATGAACCCTTTGCCATACTTGTTGGCTTGATTCTCCGGACTGCCGTCCCAGAAGTGGGTATGCCCATCCACCACGAAAAGCTCAGCGCCATCTTTGGTCTTGTACATCGCGAACACCTCCAGGGCGCCTGCCACCATTGGCATGGCGCCAACGCCGTGTGAACTGGCGGTCTCTCAGAGCCGCGCCCAAAACCTGAGACATAGCCAGGATTGAGAAGCCGCGACGCGCCGCGATAGGACACGGTCGCGATGATCTCGAAAGGGGAGCCAGGACGCGCGGGATACCCAACAAGACTCAAGTTCTTCCAGGAAACGTGGGGAAACTCATCCACACGAACGGCGAACACGAGCAACTTTGGCGCCTACTATCACAATCGTGTCCCACATTTCTTCCCTCGAGTCCGGCGTCAGACTTGACCCGAATCTTCACCCGACATCTCTTGTGCGGCAAGACCTCTGAAAACCCCGCGGAGCGCGTTTCCACCAAGGGGAGAAAGCGATACGGCCGGAAGGCCGCGCGCCTGCGCGACACTTCCGGCCACGGCGTGGAGGAGAGGACGACCGCGCCGTACCGCGCGCGAGGATGCGCGCGGCGCCTGGACCATACGCGGGCGGATCCGTACGCCGGTCGGTTCCCCATCCGCCGGTCGCCGGGAGAGGATGCTCCGCTCGCCTGCGTTCTTATACTAGAATATTTGTTCTAATCTGTCAAGGGAAGAGTACAGACTGCCTCCTGGGGTGGTCAACGCGGCCCGCCTGCGTGGTAGGGTGTAGGTGGCGCGCATGAAGGCGCGCCCATGGGATCGCGCGTGGAAATCGCGCATGCTGTGTCCTGTGAGGAGCGTGATCATGACAGGTGAGACAGGCGTTACGGGCGGGCTGGAGAGTCTGCGCGGCAAGGTCGCGCTGGTGACAGGGGCCAGCAGCGGCATCGGTGAGGCCATCTCGGAGGCGCTGGCGCGCGAGGGCGCGCGCGTGACGCTGGCGGCGCGGCGCGTTGAGCGGCTGCATGCGCTGGCGAAGCGCCTGGCGGGCGCCGAGACGCTGGCGGTCGAATGTGACGTGCGCGATGAAGAGCATGTCAAGAACGCTGTCGCCCGCACGCTGGAGCGCTGGGGGCAGCTTGACATCCTGGTGGCCAACGCGGGCTTCGGCTATCGCAAGCCGACGGTAGAAGGCGACACGGCGATCTGGAAAGACATGATTGACACCAATGTCTATGGCCTGCTGCTGACGCTGAAGCATGGCGTCCCGCCGATGCTGGAGCGTAAGAGCGGGCATGTGGTCGTCATGTCGTCCATCGCGGGCGTCGTGGCGACGCCCGGCGGCGGCGCCTACTGCGGCTCCAAGGCGGCGGCCTCAGCCATCACCGATGCGCTGCGCATGGAAGTTGGCCCCCAGGGCGTCGCGGTGACGGCTGTCGAGCCGGGCGTGGTCATCTCCGAATTTCAGTCGGTCGCGGGCTACGCGCCGGATATCGTGCCCAACATGCTCAAGGGCGCGACGCCGCTCTACCCGCCGGATGTGGCGCGCGCGGTGCTCTTCGCCTGCCAGCAACCCGTGAACGCCGCCATCAATGAACTGATTATCCGCCCGCGCGGGCAGGTGTATCCTTGACGCAAACGTTGGAGCGGCTGGAAATCCCGGCGGGAGCGACGGCGCTGTTCCAGGGGGACAGCGTGACCGATGCGGGACGCGTCCGCGCGCTGCCGGATGACCTGGGGGTGGGCTATCCCCTGCTGGTGGGTAGCTGGTACTCAGCGGTCTTCCCCGAGCGGGGCGTGCGGTTCCTCAATCGCGGCGTCAGTGGCGACCGGGTGGTGAATCTGCTGGAGCGCTGGGAGCGCGACTGCCTGGCGCTGCGGCCTGATGTCCTCTCGATCCAGATTGGGGTCAACGAGACGTGGCGCGCGTTTGACGCGAGCGACCCTACCCCGGCGCCGGCCTTCGAGCGGCAGTACCACGAGCTGCTGGAGCGGACGCGGACGGCGCTACCGGAGACGCGCATCGCGCTGATGGAGCCGTTTGTCCTGCCATTCCCGCCGGACCGCGAAGCGTGGCGGGCAGACCTGGACCCCAAGATACAGATCGTCCGGCGGCTGGCGCGCGACTTCGGCTGCGCGCTCATCCCGCTGGACGCGCTGTTCGCGGAGGCGGCGGCGCGGCGCGAGCCGGTGTTCTGGTCGCTGGATGGCGTTCACCCGACGCCAGCGGGCCACGGGCTGATCGCGCGGGCATGGCTGCGGGCGTTCGGTGTGACGCTGGCGTAGCGGGTAACTATTCGGCCTTGGCCTCGCTGTGCGGGGTGGTGAAGAGTCGCATCAGGAGCAGGAACAGGACGGCGCCGCTCGCTCCGACATAGAGGCCGAGCATCCACGGCTCCTGCGTATCACTGCCGGCGAGGTAGCCGTGCGCCGTCACCAGCGCGAAGGCAATGAAGCTGAAATAGTGCAGCCCGCGCCAGAACCCGTATGATACGCGGCGGCGCAGCCACGAGGAGAGCAGCAGTGAGGCCATGCAATAGAGCGCGAAGACGCCGAGCGTCACAGCGAGCGGCTTGTATGGCTCATTGACTGGCACGAGCAGGTTCCGCAGCGAGAAAGGGAGGAACGGGTCAAAGTAGAGCGCGGTGAGATGAGCGAGCACGAGGACGCCTGTCAGCGTTGAGCTTACTTGGTGCAGCTCGTCCACGACCCAGGGCAGCCGCTCGCGCGAGGTGCGGGCGATGCTCTGGATGACGCCCAGAGCCACGGAAAGGCTGAGAGTGATATAGGACGCGACGGCGGTCGCGCGGGTGATATACCACAGCGTCGGGCTTGTGGCGCGCGCCGCGCTGGGCGCCAGGGCGCTGACATGGCCGGTGGCGGAAGCCAGGGTCAGAATATCCATATATCTCCTCCGCCTCCCATGCGGGTCAGATACTCGGGCAAATTCGCTGAGAAGACGGCCGCGCCTGTGCTCAGCGTAAGCAGGAGCGCAATCTCCGCATGTTCCGGTCGGTCAGCGCCGTCAGCCATCCCCTCAATCGCGCTCTCCACCTCGACCGCTTCGAGCGCGGCGGGATAACCGCGCAACAGCGCGACCTTGGCGGCGACCTCGGCCTTCTCCGCCGTTGGGGCGAAGGCGCTGGCGCTGGCGATCAGCGGCGGCTGGTCGGGCAGCTCATCAGCGGTGTCTATCCAGACCCGGGCGGGCCGCGCGGAGCGCGGGTCTATCAGGTGATGGGCGCGCACACCAGCGCGCAGCCACCAGCGCTCGCCCGCGCCGGAGGTGGCGAGCCCTCCCCGACCGAGCGTGACAACCGCCGATTGCTCTGGCTCCGCGCCCGGTCGCGGGTCACGGACAGCGCGCCCGGCGCCCACCCCCAGCGGCCACAGCCGGCCCTCCTCGATCTCGCCCCGCACCCGTATATCTCCTCCAACATCTACCAGCGCGTTGGGGAACGCGTCGAAGAAGCGGTCGAACGCGACATCCGCCGCCCAGCCCTTCGCGATGCCGCCAAGGTCCAGCCGGACGCCAGCGGGCAGACGGATACGGCGCCCATCGCGGTCAAGCTCGATCTCAGGCCAGTGGCCAGGAAGGGTCAAATCGCTTGGCACACGCCATTCGAGCGCGGCCTCGCGATAGGCGATGGCGCTGAAGTCGCGGTCGTAGCCCCAGGCCTCCAGTATGGGCAGAATCGTCGGGTCGAAGAGGCCGCCAGTCGCCTCGGCGGCGAGCAGGCTGCGCTCAACGACTTCGAACAGCATAGCAGAGACGGGCGCCCACGCGCCAGCGGCGGCGTTGAGCCGCATGAGGTCGCTCTCCGCGGTGAAGCGGGTCAGGCGGCGGTCCACCTCGCGCATCCACTCCAGGCAGGCGTCTATCGCGGCGCGCGCCGCGTTCTCGCGCACGGGCGGCGTGGCTACCTGCGCGCCTACGCGCGTCCCCATGATGCGTTCGTAGCGCTGTACCAGCACGGTAATCTCCCGGTTCCCGCGCTGAACTAGCACTTGCTGGTGGATGGGCACGAGGTTGCGGTGGGTGTGGGAGCTGGCGGCTTGGGGGTCGCTGTCGGCGCGGGCGCGCCGCCGCCGCTGGGCTTGGGGGTCGCTGTCGCGGTGGGCGCGGGCGCGCCGCCGCCCCCACCACCGCCGCCGCCGCTGGAATTAACGGTGGCCGTGGGCGCGGGCGCGCCGCCAGGCTGGGATGTCGCCGCGCTGGATGGCGTGAGCGAGCCTGCTGGCGTGGATGAGGTCGCGCCGCTGGCCTGCTGTGACCAGACATCTGGCCGGTGGTTGGTCAGATTCCACGTGCCGGCGAGCAATGCGCCAACACCCATGATCGCGGTGAGGCGCAACAGCGTCACCGCCTGCGGTGGGCGGCTGGCGACGGGCGCGGGCGCGCCCGCGACGCGCGCGACCCCCTTGGGCGGGCGGCCACCAGTGGCGAGGGTGATATCACCCATCGGGCGGGCGATGCAGCTGAGCGCATAGCCAGCGGACTTCTCGGCGGCTGAGAGCGCCTCACCTACCGGGCTGACCTGCCCCTGGAGGACGCGCAGCTTGCAGGAGCCGCACGCGCCCGCGCGGCAGCTGAACTCCGGGTGGTAGCCGTGGCGCTCCAGCGCGGCCAGAATCGTTTCCTGGGGCTGCGCGTCAAGCGTCGCGCCCGTATCGGCGACGGTGATGCGCGCGCCATCGCTGGAGCCGGACCCGGATTCGGCGTCGAGCTTGTACGCCGGGCCAGGCGCGGTGGCGAAGACTTCGGCGTGGATGTGCGACTCCTTGACTCCCATCTGGGCGAGACGCTCCGCCATCTCGCGGGTCAGCGCCGTTGGCCCGCACATATACCAGTGGCCGCGCAAGCTTTCGTTATCCGCCCGCGCGAGGATCGCGTCCGGACTGAGCCGGTCACCGCGCGAGGAGAGATAGTGGCGCTGCACGAGCCACTGCTCGCGTGGGTCCATCATCCGGAGCTCTTCGCCGAAGATGATGTCTTCTGGTGTGCGGGAGGCGTAGTAGAGCTGGGCGCTGGGGCGCTCGTCCGGGCGCATGCGGGCGATGGCGCGCAGCATGCCCATGATCGGCGTGACGCCGCTGCCAATC
This sequence comes from Chloroflexota bacterium, assembly GCA_021814145.1. Classification (GTDB taxonomy): domain Bacteria; phylum Chloroflexota; class Ktedonobacteria; order Ktedonobacterales; family JADMIN01; genus JAKAIY01. Next base: position 12,275 of record JAKAIY010000055.1, on the reverse strand, counting down.
GCCACCATCGTCAGGGCCATGCCCGCGTGCAGGTTGCCCGGCAGCGTGAACACGCCGCGCGGCAGGCTGGCGTAGAGCAGCGTGCCAGCGACGACCTTGTCATAGAAGTAGTTGGAGACAGCGCCCTGGTCAACACGCTTGATCGTCAGCTCCCACGGCTCGGAGGGGTCGCCAGCGCCACAAAGCGAGTAGGAGCGGTAGAGCGTCTCACGCGGGGTGGGCAGCGCCAGCGTTACGAACTGTCCTGGCAGGTAGGGCGCCGGAGCCTGCTGCGCGCCAGGCAGGACGATGTACACGCTGACGACGTCAGGGGCCACTTCCCGGCGCCCAATGACGCGCACGGGCAACATATTGGTCGGGGCCGCGACGGGCAGCGCGCCCTGCGTGAGCGCCGGTGGACGGGGCGCGGCTCTCATCCTGCCTGTCAGCAGACCGCCGCGTCCACTGGATGTCTGGCCACCGCGACTGGGCGTCTCAGGCTGTGACCCGCGGCTGTATGGATTGTTCCCCATGTTCATGCTCCAAATCGCTCCCCTTGATAACGCTGGCGATTTACTTTAAAGGCCAGAATACACCGCTTTTCGGGATAAACGTCGCGCTCTGGTACTGTCATGTTACGGCGGTGGTACTATCCCGTTGAGGCAGACGAACGGTATTGCGCTGGTTCGGGAGCGCGCGTCTGGGGGGAGATGCGCCTGATTGGGGAGAAACGCATGCAAGCCTGGGGTTTTCTGAAAAACCGGACGGTCGTGGCGGCGCTGGGCGCCGCGCTGATTTTTGGTGGCGGCGCGACGGTAACGATGTCGCAGCTGGCGCATCACGCCGCGCCCGCGGGGCAGGCGAACACATCGGGCGCGGCAGCCAGCGCCGCCACGACCGGCGCGGCGGCGACCGCCGCCACGACCACCGGCGCGAGCGCGACCGCCACCACGGCGCCAACCGCTACCACAAAACCCCCTACGCCGACACCCCAGCCGCCAAAGCCAACGCCAACGAGCCCAACGCCAGGACAACCCGGCCAAATCCAGGGCACGGTCGCCTCAGTCTCCGCAAGCGCGGGCAGCTTCACCATGCGGGTAGGGACAACAACGTTTATCGTCACCGTAGACGCGAACACGAATATCACGATTAATGGGCAAACGGAAACGAATCTGAACAACCTGTCGAGAGGCATGAACGCCAATGTCCAGGGGATATGGAAGACCAGCAACACCATGCTCGCGTCGAGCGTGGACGCGCAGGGCGATAACTGAGACCACCCCGGCTCGCGGCGCTCGCCAGAACTGACAGAACTGGAGCCGGGTTTCAGCCTGCGCAGGCTGAAACCCGGCTCCGAGACATACCATCACCCACGCTTACTCCTGAAGCAGCATCGCCTCCGCCTGCCGCTCAAGGTCTACGTAGGGCTCGCCGCTCACGTCAACGGCGAGCATCCTGATCGTGCCGCCGGTGAAGCGCCAGGGCCGCTCGCCGGGGAAGTCAGTAGTGACAGCCCGCACGCTGCGCCCAACCGTTAACCCGCTGCCAATGCCAAACAGGCCGGGTTGCGTCTTGATACGCCCTTCGCCGAGCTTCGTGTCCCCCACATACAGCGAGAGGACGCCTGTCGCGACGCCGGGCCTTTCCTCCCCATCCTTGACGAACGCCGCCGATAGAATCAGGTTCTTGCCCACCGGCAGGTCAGTGTCGGCGACGATCTTCTGCTCGAGCATGCCGACGAAGTTGTAGACATAGCTCAGCCGGTTGTCCTTGATGTACAGGGTATGCCCACCAAAGCGCGAACCCTGGGCGAAGAGGACTCCGCTCGCGCCAGGAGCGGGAAGATCCACAAGCGCCCCGATCGTGAACGAACGGTTGCGGATGTTGACCGCCTGCGCTTCAGGAACCGCCGCGACATCTGGATAGTAGCGGTAGCGATTGCGTGGCGCGGTCAGCTGTGGCCGTGGGGTGGTGACGATCTCGACCGCCGAACGGTCGTCGAGGGGGAACGCGCCATTGGCCCCCGCCTCCGCGAACCACAGGTTCACCAGCTCCCGCAGCTTCTCCGGCTGCGCCGCCGCCAGATCGTGCAGTTCCGCCCGATCCACGGAGGTGTGGTACAGCTCCCAGACATCATCATTGTAGTGGCCCCAGCCGCTGAGTGTGGGATGCGTCGTCACCGCCTTCCAGCCCTCATGCCAGATGGCGCGCGAGCCGAGCATCGAATAGAATTGGGTTGACCGCTGGCTCGACGTGCGCGCGTCGTCAAAACTGTAGCGCATGCTCACGCCGTCAAGGGGACTCTGCGCATGGCCCTTGATCGTCGCCGGGGCCTCGATGCCGAGCGCGTCCAGCACGGTGGGCACGATGTCAATCGCGTGGTGATACTGCTCGCGGATCTCGCCGCGCGCGCGCATGCCGTCCGGCCACGCGATGACGCAGGGGTCCGATGTGCCGCCGTTGAACTCGTAGCGCTTCCACAGCTTGAAGGGCGTGTTGAACGCCATCGCCCAGCCGTTGGGGTAGTGGTTGTACGTCTTCGGGCTGCCCAGGTCCTCGAGCATGGCGAGGTTCGACTCGATGTCGTCAGGGATCCCATTGAAGAGCCGGTTTTCGTTGACCGAGCCATTGGGGCCACCCTCACCGCTCGCGCCGTTGTCGGAGACGAGGATTATCAGCGTATTCTCACGCTGTCCGCTCTCCTCCAGATAATCCAATAGCCGTCCGATATGGTAGTCGGTGTGGGAGAGGAAGCCGGCGTAGACCTCAGCCATCCGCGCGAAGAGCCGCTTTTCCTTATCGGAGAGCGAGTCCCAGGGGCGCGTGAAGTCAACCTCAGGGAATGGCCGCCCGTCCGGCCCGGTGCGGGTCTGCGGCGTGCCAATCGGGTTGATGGGAGGCAGCTCGGTATCCGGTGGAACAAGTCCCATTGCCTTCTGGCGCGCCAGGGTTTGCGCGCGCAGCGCCTCATAGCCCATATCGAAACGGCCGCGGTACTTGTCAATCCACTCGCGTGACGCCTGGTGCGGCGCATGGCAGGCGCCCGGCGCATAGTAGAGGAAGAATGGTTTTTCGGGGGCGACGGCCTTCGCGTCCTTGATGAACTCTAGCGCCTTGTCGGTGATGTCAGCGGTAAAGTGGTAGCCCTCCTCAGGCGCCGCCGGCTGATCCACTGGGTGATCGTCGTAGACCAGATCTGGATACCACTGGTTCGTCTCGGCGCCCAGGAAGCCGTAGAAGCGCTCGAAGCCCCGCCCGCTCGGCCAGTTCCGCCGCGTCGCGGCGAGGTTCATCTCGTCGGTCGGGCACAGGTGCCACTTCCCCACAATATAGGTGTTCCAGCCGCGCTCGCTCAGGATCTCGGAGAGCATGCCGTTTTCCGGCGGAATGGTGCCGCTGCCGTTGGGGAACCCAATGCTCGCCTCAGTGATGCAGGCCATGCTGTTGCGGGTGTGGTTGCGACCGGTGAGCAGGCATGAGCGCGTCGGTGAGCACAACGCGGTGGTGTGGAACTGCGTGTAGCGGACGCCAGCGGCGGCGATGCGGTCAATGTTGGGCGTCTCGATTGGCCCACCATAGCACCCCATCGCGGAGTAGCCCACGTCGTCCAGCACGATGTAGACGATGTTGGGCGCGCGCTCAGGCGCCCTGGGCGCTGCGAACGGCTCCCAGTCCGGCTGGGAGTCCCGGATGTCAATGTTGATCGTGCCCTTGAACGGTTTGGCCATCGCGTCATCGCTCCTCTTGCGAAAGGGCAGCTGAGCGCCGTCATGGCGCGCATGGAACGCGCTCACACAAGTGGCCCGTGGCGCCAAGTGGCTGAACATCAGGGAGAGAAAGGCGGGAGATCATGTGAAAGCGTCATGGCGTGACAACCGGCGCGAATGGGCGCCACGCCTCTTTCCCGCGCGTCTCTCTCGCTGCGCCATAGGGCGCGTGCGCGGCCCGTTTTGCCCTTGAGATTGACCTGCTAGTACAAAAAGCGTCCTGTAGCTGACGACAAGGTGGGCGCCAGCTTTCACCGTGTCCTGTGGCTCGCGAGGCGCCGAATACGTGTCAGAGCCCTGCTATAACCTTGCTTTCTTTCAAGGCGCATGTTGGGAAACGTTATGCATACACCGTGCCAATGGGTTCCGGGTCTGTGTTGGGGCCAGCCATCCCGACGCTGTGGGGGAAACAGGGCGTCACTTTCCACGCCATCCCACGCGCTCTGGCACGGATTGTGTTCCCTGGCGGCCAGGGCCGGCGATTATCCGCCTCCCAAGACAGCCAGCCTCAGCCATGCTGGAGATGTAGCCATGCCGAAGTCGCCGCCACTTCCGCCGACCTTTCCCCACGGCGCGCCACCCGCGTTCCATCTGCTGGCCAAGCCTGCTGGCGCGATCTGCAACCTCGCCTGCGAATACTGCTTCTTCCTCTCGAAAGAAATGCTCTATCCCGGCAGCCGCTTCCGCATGGCTGACGACTTGTTGGAGATCTACATCCGCCAGTTGATCGAATCACACCGCTCGCCAGAGGTGACTATCGCCTGGCAGGGCGGCGAGCCCACTCTCATGGGGCTGGACTTCTTCGAGCGATCGGTCGAGTACGCCGAGCGCTACCGGCGGACCGGCCAGCGCGTCAGCTACACGATCCAGACCAACGGCACGCGACTGGATGACGCCTGGGGGGCCTTCTTCAAAGCGCAGGGCTTTCTCGTTGGCCTCAGCGTAGACGGCCCACGTGAGTATCATGACGCCTACCGAGTGGACAAGGGCGGCAAAGGCTCGTTCGATCAGGTCATGCGTGGCTGGGAGGTCCTGAAGCGGCATGAGGTGGATTTCAACATTCTCTGCGCCGTTCACGCCGCCAATCAGGATCATCCGCTTGAGGTCTACCACTTCCTTCGCGACGACCTCGGCGCCCAGTTCCTGCAATTCATCCCGATTGTCGAGCGCGCCACCGAGGAATTACTGCCTCTGGCGAATCAGGGCTGGAGTCCAACGCCCGCTGGCAAACGCCCGCTCTACACGGTCTCTGGCGATCAGGTCACGGAGCGCAGCGTCCAGCCGGAGGCCTATGGCCGCTTCCTGATCGCCATCTTCGATGAGTGGGTGCGGCGCGATGTTGGCTCCGTCTTCGTCCAGCATTTTGACGCCGCGCTCGCCAACTGGATGCGCGTTCCCGGCGCTGTCTGCATTTTCTCGGAGACATGCGGACAGGCGCTCGCGCTGGAGCACAATGGCGACCTCTACTGCTGCGACCACTTCGTTGAGCCGGCTTACCGCCTTGGCAATATCCGCCAGACGCACATGATCGAGCTGGTCGCCTCCGACCGGCAGCGCGCGTTCGGTCTCGCCAAGCGCGATACCCTCCCCCGCTACTGCCGCGAGTGTCCGGTGCGCTTCGCCTGCCATGGGGAGTGCCCGCGCAACCGCTTTATCCGCACACCCGATGGCGAGCCCGGGCTCAACTATCTCTGCGCGGGCTACAAGGCCTTCTTCACCCACATTGACCACCCCATGCGCCTGATGGCTGACCTGCTCCGCCAGGGGCGCTACGCCGACGAAGTGATGTCTCTGCTGGCGGCGGAGCGACAGGACTAAATCTCCCGGCCAGGACTACGCGCCGCTTGGGCCGCCGTCTGCGGGACCTGGGGCAGCGCGGGTGGCTCGCGGGTCGCTCCCACGCGCCAGCCAGCGCCAGTTTTTCCGGACGCTATCCAAAGGATCGCGGCGAAGCTGTGAGTGAGAGTGGCGCCGGGGGTGCGAAACAACTTTCCACGGAAAACAGGCGAGAGCCCCGTTTTCCGTGTGGCGCTCGCAGGAGGCGCGCGAGCGGCGCGGCGGATGGAAATGCGCCATTCGGTCCATGAGATACCTGTCTGGAACTCACGCCTGAATCAGCGCGTGAGTGGAGGGGAGCGACGACAATGGCATGCCTGTTCGCGCTGTTCGCGGCCTTCGCGCCGCGACTGGCGCTCCTGTTCCTGTGGATATTTACTAACCTGGTGACCCGGGCTTTTGACACGTTCATCTGGCCATTGCTCGGGATCATCTTCCTGCCGTTCACGACGTTGATGTATGTGCTTGTCTGGAATCCGGTCAGTGGTGTGGCTGGCTGGGCGTGGTTCTGGGTCATCCTTGGCGTCCTGATTGACCTGGGATCGTACACGGGCAGCGCCTATGGCAATCGCAGCCGCATGCCTGGCTACCAGGCCTGAGAAAGCGCGGCGTATCGCTATGGCCTGCGCGCGGACAGGGGCGCTCAAACGCTGGGCGCCCCTTTCGCGCGCCCAGTCTCAGCGCAGGGTCCCGGCGGACGCCTGCTCTCGCGCCTGATCGCTCGCCTGCTGTGAGAGCAGCTCTTCGAGATACCGCCAGACGCGGAGGATTTCCGCCACGCCCCATGCCTGCGCGACGCATCCACGTGGATAGTGCGGAGCGTCTCCATCGAGAATTTCCGAGATCGAGCCCAGCCCGGCGTCGCGCAGGTGGTCCATGACTGGGAAGAGAAGCGCCAGCGCGGCCCGCGCATCCCCGTCCACACGGTAGCGCGCTTCGGCATACGTCCCCAGCAGCCACGTCCAGACCGGGCCTTGGTGGTAGGCTGTGTCGCGCTGATACTGGTCTCCGCCATATATTCCACGGTAGTCCGGATGAGCGGGATCGAGTGAGCGCAGCCCATACGTCGTCAGCAGCCGTCGTCCCACAATGTCCACAACGGCGGCGGCGTCAGGGCCTTCGATCAGCGGAAATGGGAGCGATACGGCGAAGATCTGGTTGGGCCGGAGCGTGAGATCATCTCCGGACGGCCCATCCACCACATCAGCGAGGCCAGCATGGTCAGGGCGCGTGAACCGCGCGCGGAATGACGCGCGCACCCGCTCCGCGTAACGCGTGTACTGTCTCGCAGAGTCGTCACCTCTGGCGGACAAAAACGAGGCGAGCGACTGCAAGGCGTTATACCAGAGCGCGTTGATCTCGACGGGCTTGCCGATGCGTGGCGTGACCACATAATCGCCCACCTTGGCGTCCATCCAGGTCAGCTGGACACCAGGCTCGCCCGCACGCAGCAGCCCGTCGTTCGGGTCGGCGCCGATATGATAGCGTGTCCCGCGAATGTGCCACTCAACAATGTCGCGCAGCGTTGGCAGCAACTCATCAATGAGCCGCTCATCCCGCGTGAGGCGCTCGTACTCATACAGGGCCACAAAATACCAGAGTGTCGCGTCAGCGGTGTTATAGCCCGGAACGGCGCCTGACTGGTCAGGGAAATTATTCGGCAAGAGCCCTTCATGGACATATCGCCCGAATGTCCGCAGGATGTTCTCGGCGTCCCCGGGGCGGTTGGTGGTGAGCGTCAGCCCGCGCAAGGCGATCATCGTGTCCCGGCCCCAGTCGTTGAACCAGTGGTATCCCGCGATGACCGTCCTGTCGCCGCCCAGCTGGCGCTTCTCCGCCTCCTGGGATGGCTGGGCGCGCTCCACGATGAACTGGTCGGCGGCCAGCGCCAGTTGCCGCCCCAGCGGATGAGCGCCTTCGAGGCCGGCTATCTGGAGCAGTTGGGCCTGCCGCGCCCGCGCCTTCTCGAGGGCGACAGCGCCATCATCTACCGCGCCCATTTCAGTGGTCAGCGTCAGCGTGGCCGCGCGGTCGCTCCGCACGGGGGTGGAGAAAACGCCCGGAGCGTAGAGATCCCCTTCATCGCGAAGCCCCCGCGCGGTCTCCTGCCGGTATCGGAAATTCCACCACCACGCCCCGCCGGGCGCGAAGTGGCCAGAATCGAGGAAGAGCCGGAACGGAACCGCGCCCTGGAACGCATGGATTACCACTCCCTGGTCGGCGGGCTCGGCGCCAATGGCCCAGCCCTGTCCAGAGGCGAGCGCGTGGAAGCTATGATAGGTCACCAGCGGCGTAATCTCGAGCGCCGCTGGTTGCGACCCGCGCACCATACGGTACGAGACGTAGGTCGTATTGGACCCATACGCCATCCAGACCCGCCGCTCCAGCAGCGCGTCGCCAAACGCGAAGACCCAGACGGGCAGAGCGCCCTCAAGCGTGAAGGACTGGAGGTGTTTGTAGCCCTGCGGGTCAATCGCGCCGCTCGTAAACTCATGCGCGCAGAGGGGATAGCGGGCGCCATCATAGGTGATCCATTCCACCAGTCCGCCCACGAGGACCGTGCGGTCTACGGGAGGCGTGAGCGACGCGACCAGCAACCCATGATAGCTTCGGGTGTTTATGCCCGAAAGACTGGCTGAGGCATAGCCGCCGATCCCGTTGGTGACGAGCCATTCGCGCCGCAGCCCGGCTTCCAGGTCGCCGCAGATCTCACGACCGAAGTGAATGAGCGGCTGGCCGGGAAACAGGCTTTCACCGGCTGCGAAATCTGTGGCGGACATCTGGCAATCGCTCCTTCGTTGCGGCCACAGCGCCCAAACCCTCTCCGCCGGGCGCGGCGGCGGCCTGAACGGCGCGCCGCCTGTCAGGGGAAAGGGTGGACGTGTGGCGGATTCGTCATCATCTGGTCGCGCCCGCTCATCGAGACGCGGGCGCGACTTTCTCCTCGGATGGCTTGAGCGTGAACTTGAACCGGGCGGCCTCGCCAACGGCGGTAGCCTGGATCAGGCGGGCGATGGCTCCCGTCCATCCCGTCTGGTGGCTCGCGCCGATCCCCGCTCCATTGTCACCGTGGAAGTACTCATAGAACAGGATCAGGTCACGCCAGTACGGGTCATGCTGGAACTTCTCCGTGCCGCCGTACACAGGCCGGCGGCCACGCCGCTCCTCGGGAACATCGGGGCCTTCAGCGCGGAGGAAGATGGACTGTAGCCGCCGGCTCAACTCAGTGGCGACCTCTTCCAGGGTCATCAGCTTGCCCGACCCCGTTGGACATTCCACCTTGAACGTATCCCCGTAGTACAGGGACAGCTTGGCGAGCGCCTCGATCAGCAGGACGTTCACCGGCATCCAGATAGGCCCACGCCAGTTGGAATTGCCGCCGAACAGGCCAGTGGAGGACTCGGCTGGCTCATAATCCACGCGGAACTCCTGCCCATCAACCCAGAAGCTGTAGGGATGGTCCTTGTGGTAGCGCGAGATCGCGCGAATGCCGTAATCACTCAGGAACTCGGATTCGTCCAGCATGCGCGCGAGAATGCGTCGCAGCTTGTCCTCATTCAGGACAGACGCGAGCCGCCTGCCGTCCACCCCGGGCTTTTCCAGGCTGCTGATATTCCTGGCAAGCTTCGGGTGATGCCGGAAGAAGCGGGCGATGCTTTCCGAGTAATAAGGCGTCAGGCGTAGCTCTTCGGGCGTCATGACCGCCGTGGCCACCAGTGGCAGCAGGCCCACCATCGAGCGAATCTTCAGGCGGATCGTGCGCCCATCGGGCAGGTGCAGCAGGTCGTAATAGAACCCGTCTTCGTCGTCCCAGAGCTCATCCTCGTTCTCGCCCACGGCATCCATCGCCGTAGCGATGAACAGGAAGTGCTGGTAGAACTTGCGCACGAGGTCCAGATATACGGGATCGTCTTTGGCGAGTTCGAGCGCCATTTCCACCATGTTCAGGCAGAACAGCGCCATCCAGGTTGTGCCGTCCGACTGCTCCAGGCGCCCTCCCGTGGGCAGCGGCGCGCTGCGGTCGAAGACGCCGATATTATCCAGCCCAAGGAATCCTCCCTCGAAGACGTTCCGGCCGAGGGTATCCTTGCGGTTCACCCACCAGGTGAAGTTCAGCGCCAGCTTCTGGAATACGCGCTTGAGGAACTCCTGGTCTTTCCGCTGCCGCTGCTGCTGCTCCTGAATGTAGAGCCGCCAGGCGGCGAAACCCAGCAGGGGCGGGTTCACATCTCCAAACGCCCACTCATACGCGGGTATCTGGCCATTGGGGTGCATGTAGGGCGCGTCAAGCATCAGCAATATCTGGCTCTTGGCGAAGTCCAGATCCACCATCGCCAGTGGAAGCGCCTGAATGGCGAGGTCCCATGCCGCGAACCAGGGATACTCCCACTTGTCAGGCATCGAGATGATGTCGGCGCTCGCCAGATGGACCCACGCGGCGTTCCTGCCGCGGGCGCGCTCGGGTGGCGGCTTGAGAATCGGGTCGCCAAGGAGCCAGTCCTCGACGTTGTAGTTATAGTACTGCTTGCTCCACAGCATGCCAGCGAGCGCCTGTCGCATCACGTTGCGCTGGTCCTCTGTGAGCGTGTCGGGCGTGATGCTGGCGTAGAATTCATCGGCTTCCGCCCGCCTTTCCTGAATGACCCCCTCGAAATCGCCGCCCACGACCGTTCCGCCATCCCACTCAGGCAGCAGCTCAGGCGGCATGTCGCTGAGGCGCAGCCGGATCGTGCGTGATTCTCCCGGCCCTATCTCCAGATAGTAGCGGGACGCCGCTTTCGTGCCACGGCGCTCCGGGTTTACCGCCGTGGTGACGCCATGCGTGATGTAGTCATTGATGCCGTCTTTGACATAGGGCGAAGCGTTGACGCTGCCAAAGAGGCGCTGGTTGTTGGTCTCGTTTTCCGTGAAAAGCAGCTCTTCCGCCCCTTCGCAGTACAGGTAACGCTTCCCCAGAACCGGATGCGACGCCATGACCGCGAGGCCAGCGTCGGGCAGGCGCGCCTCCTCCAGGGACGGCTTTGCCGAGTCAGCGCCCCACGACCATGTGTTCCGGAACCACAGCGTCGGCGCCACATGCAGACTGGCGGGCATGTCCCCCCGATTGTGGATGGTGATCTGTATCAGCAGATCTTCCGGCGTGCGCTTGGCGTATTCAACGAACACGTCGAAGTACCGGTTATCGTCAAAGACGCCGGTATCAATCAGCTCATATTCTGGCTCAGCGCGACCGCGCCGCCGGTTGGTTTCCGCAAGATCGGTATACGGGAACGCCGCCTGTGGGTACTTATAGAGGTACTTCATGTATGAGTGGGTGGGCGTGCTATCCAGGTAGAAGTAATACTCCTTGACATCTTCTCCGTGGTTGCCCTCGGAGTTGGTCAGCCCGAACAGCCGCTCCTTGAGAATAGGGTCCGCGCCATTCCAGAGCGCGAGCGCAAAGCAGAGCGATTGCTGGTCATCGGATATGCCCGCGAGACCATCCTCACCCCAGCGATATGCGCGCGAGCGCGCCTGCTCGTGTGAGAAGTAGTCCCAGGCGGAGCCATAGGGGCTATAGTCTTCGCGCACGGTGCCCCACTGCCGCTCGCTCAGGTACGGCCCCCACTTCTTCCACGGGACATTCTGTTCACGCGCCTCATCCAGACGGCGTTGTTCCTCAGTCGCCATCGTCATGGGTCTCCTCTCCGGATCACAAGACACGCCGCCTGGCAAAACCACCCTCGCGTGGTCGCGGATCGCGCCCGCCACTTCTGGCCATAGACCAAACCGCTGGCTTGCGCTCCGCCGCATGGCAGCGAATTCCCTTATCGCAACCATCACGCCAACGTGCGGAGCACAGCGGTGAACATCTCACGATCAAGCGGAGTATCCTAACAGACAGGCGCACGCTACCCACCGATCACATTCCTTGTCCTCGTGCGATCCTTGTGCGCCGCGAAGGGCGTTAACCCACGCGACTGCGCCGGGCGGCAGAATCTGGGCGCCTTGTCTGGCGCGCAGCCGGTAACCTGCCAGTGGGGGGCGATAGATTCCCCAAGGAGGCGGCATATCATGTTCGGGGATGGGGAAAAATGGCGTTTCTATCGGTGTAGTGGCGCGCCGGCCGCTCGTGGACGGCCGGCGCGCTGGTTATCGCTCACGGTCCGCGCTCCGGCTACTTGCCCGTACCGCGTGACGCGCTGGCCAGACGGGGCCGGCTGCGCTCGCGTGTGGCCGTGATCGCCGGTCGCTCGTATTCCGGGATGAGCGCCTCGTAGGACTCATTCATCAAGGGCGAGGTAATCATGAAGTCCGCCGACGCGCGGTTGCACGCGATCGGCGTATTCCACACCACCGCAATCCGGAGGAGAGCGCGCACGTCGGAATCGTGCGGCTGCGTCTCGAGAGGGTCCCAAAAGAAGACCAGCAGATCGAGCTCGCGCTGAGCGACCATCGCGCCCAGTTGCTGGTCGCCACCTAACGGGCCGCTGTGCAGCTTATGAATGCCGACCCCCAGCTCCTGTTCGAGGAGCGCCCCGGTCGTTCCTGTCGCGTGCAGCTCGTGCTGAATCAGGAACGCGCGATTGTAGCGCGCCCAGTCCAGAAGGTCCTGTTTCTTATGGTCATGCGCGACCAGAGCGATGCGCTTCTGAAGGCTCATAGAGCGCTTCCTTTCTGTTCTGTTTTTTCGCCCGTCCTTGGCGCGCTTTT
>JAKAIY010000054.1 GCA_021814145.1 Chloroflexota bacterium | reverse complement strand
TCAGGTCCACCAGCGGGCAGGCCCACCATGCCTGTCGGCGCGCCATAGCCGAACGCTTTCGCCATATCCGGCAACAGGTTAGGGTCCTTATCGTTCAGCATCGCGCCAATCTTCCAGAAGACGACATCACATGACGGGGCCAGCGCGCGCGGCGCCGTCAGTGAGCCATGTCCGTGGGGATTGTCGTCAATGAAAACGTGCGTGACGCCAGGAAGCGTAAAAAATCCTGGGCAGGTGAAGATTTGCGTTGGGGAGACGCCATTTTCCAGACCAGCGGAGAGCGTGATCGGCTTGAAAGCGGACCCAACCGGGTCCGCCGTCTGCACCGCGCGGTCGAGATAAGGATGATCCATCGCGTTCAGCCGCGTCTGCGCGTTCGCGGTCAGGCCCAGTGAGAGGTCGTTCGGGTCATACATCGGGTTCGAGGCCAGCACAAGCACGTCGCCCGTCACGGGGTTGACCGCCATAGCCCCGCCGCTATACGGCGCTTCCGCGCGGAGCTTCGCCATCGCCGCCTGCTGCGCCGCGATGTTGATGGTGGTGTGAATATCATCGCCATTGACCGGCTGCCGCTCGGCGATAGTCGCCTGAATCGGGCCATCGCTGCCATCGGCGTTGCGCGACCGGATAACCAGTTTCCCGCCTTTGAGCGGGCGCAGATAGGTCTCGCCCCAGAGCTCGACGCCCGCCCGGCCGATCATGTCACCCGGCTCGTAGTAATGACTGGTGTCGCCACTGAGGTCTTGCGCGCTTACCTGTCCCACGTAGCCAGTGACGGCCGCCGTGTCCTCACCATACGGATACACCCGCCCGGTGGTTTGTCGCGCCTGGATGCCCGCCACATTCAGCGCGGCGCTCACCTTGGTATAGAGCGCCTGCGTGATCGTCCTGACGGGGTAGCACTGGTTGGGGTCCTGCCCCTGATACGCGCCGCTAATCTCTGCCTGGGTCAGGTCAATATTGCCTGTCAACGCGGAGATGACAGCATTCTGATTCTTGATTTGTGATGGACAGACCTGAATCTGATAGACTGGCCCATCCAGCGCCAGCGCATGACCAGCGCTATCATAGATTGTGCCGCGCTCCCCATCGTAACCCGCGGTTATCAGGCGGACAACGCTGGTATAGTTGGGGTCAGCGGCGCTATCGAGCTGCGGAAAGATCAGGCCCGGGCTCCAGTCCACCCGCCAGGCGTTATTCTCCAGGCGCAAGGGAATGGTGATATCTTCAGCGATGTCACCCACACGTGAGCTACTCATGATCAGCCGCACGGGAACCGTCGCCTGGGTCGCGCTCACAGTATGGACCGCGCCTGGTGTCGCGGACATGCTATAAATGTCCGCGGCTTCGACAATATATTGCGTGCGGTGAGTGATATAGTCCTGGGCGCTCGCATAATCCACCGCGTTGATCTGGTATTTCGCGGCGGCATGCAGGATGGCGGGGTCGCTAAAGCGCGTGCGGCTGGCCTGTGAAGTCAGAGCGTACAGCGCCTGATATTTTTCGCCAGTGAACGCCGCGACATATGCGTTGGCCACCTGGCAGGGCGTGCCATTTCCGCAGCCGCTCGGACCGGTGGGCGCGCCTGGCCTGCGCGATGTCTGAATGAGCGCATAGGCGCCACCCGCTACCAGCGCGACAACCAGAACCGCCGTGAGGGCATACGCCCAGCCATGCGCGCCACGTCGCGCGCGGCCAGGCGCGCTCCGCGAGACCGGCGCTGGTCGCTGCGGCGCGGGCTTCGCCGCGATCGCCGCCATTACCTCAGGGGAAAGCTCCACTGTGCCTTCGTCAAGTTGCGCCTCAGCAGGCGCTTCCTGCCGCTCTTCCGCCGACGCCGCCTCCAACCTCTCAGAGCCCAGCCGCAGAGTGTCGCTCTCGTCCGCCTGTCCGTTCTCACCCATGAGACCCACCTACTTTGTAGCATCAGGCATACGCCGCCCGACACATTGTATACGCTGTAGCCTCTTTTGTGAGGCTTTCGTCCAGAGCGCAGCCGGATATCCTTGGCGCGTAGCGAGCGGGCGCCTTTGACGCCGCCCAGCGCTTTCGACACAATGTTCGACACAATGTAAGAATGCGCTTACGTGGATCACATGGCACAATGAAAGGCGTCACACAGAGCCAGGCCGTACAGCCCAGCGCTTCATCAAGCTGGAAAGCGGCCGCTCACATCCACTAAGATTCCAGGCGTCTGCGATCTCTTCGGAGCGATTTTTGAGATATATGGAAACAACAAGCGCGCAAGGCGATATGAGGGCGGCTTTCAGCCTTGCCCGCTTCAAGGAGGCCGCGCCGGTGGCGCTGAGACGGCACAGCCTCCCGCTGGCGCTGGCGCTGATCGCGGGCGCGGCGCTCCGGCTCATCTGGCTGGGTGACACCTCATTTCTGGGTGACCAAGCTGAGTTGCTGGCGCTCGGGCGTTCCGCCGCGGACCACCACGCGCTGATCATCACCGGCATCCTCAGCTCTATTGGCTCCCTCAATCCCCCGGTTTCCGCATGGCTCTACGCGCCGTTCGCCTCACTGGGCGGCCCATTAGCCGCCAGCGCCTTTACCGCCCTCGCCAACATCCTCGCTATCGGGCTGCTCTATGCGCTGGCTACGCGCTATGGCGGCAGGCGCGCGGGCTTCGTCGCCGCGCTGCTCTACGCGACCGCCAGCGGGCCAGTGCATTATTCCCGCTTTATCTGGCAGCAGAACTTGCTGGCGCCTGTGCTGGCGCTGCTGCTCGGCGCGATACTGGTGGGCCTAGTGGAGCGGCGTGTGGGCTGGCTGGGCTGGGCCGCGCTGTTCTGGGGTGTCGCGTTCCAGCTTCATCCAACCGCCGCCGCGCTGCTCGCCGTGATTGCGTTCGCCATCGCGTTGACCTGGCGCAGTCTGCGCTGGCGTGACGCCGCCTGGGCGGCGGGCGCGCTGCTGGCGCTCTACGCTCCAACGCTAATTTGGGAGCTGCTCAGTCATGGGTATGACATAAGCCACTACCTCGCCTTTGGCTCCCGTCCATCTGTCACCGACCCGACTGTATTCACGCTCTATAGCGGCCTGATCTCACCCGCCGCGCCTGGCGCTTATGGGGCGACATCGAGCTATACCGCGATTGGCGTCGCCTTGGGCCCGCTCCCCGTTATCATGCCAGCGCTCGCTATTCTCTCATTCGCCTGGCTCGCCGCCATCACGTTCAGGCCTTGGCCGAAGGCGCTAGCCACCTCTGAGGGCCTGCGCGCAGTCATGCTGTCTCCTCGCTGGCGGCTTGCGGCGACACTACTCCTCTGGCAGGCGATCCCCGTGCTCCTGCTCATCCGCCACAGTCGCAGCGTACAGGAGCATTATCTGCTCGTGCTGCTTCCTGTTGTCTATCTGACGATTGGCTTGTGGGCCGCAGCCGCGTCACGCTGGATCGAATCACGAATCGTGGGCCGCTGGACGCCAGCGCCGCGCGCGGCGCTGATCGCCGCCACGCTCGCGCTGGCGGTGGCGCAGACCACGGGCGTCACCGCCGAGCTCACTACCATCCACAGCGGCTCTTTCAATGGGCTGGCCTTGCCGCTGCACTATGGTATTCCCCTCTCCAGCGAGCGAGCCACGCTGGCGGCGGCTGGAAGCGCCGCCAGGCGTGATGGCGCCACGCTCGCTATCGCCTCAACTACCGTGCAGCAAGAGCCGTATGGCTATCTCGCCCAGACAGGGCCCACAGCCGCGACAGTCTACGTCAGCGATGGCTGCCTCATGGCCCCCACGCCAGGCGCCGCTCACCCACTGGTGACACTCGCGCTGCCAGGAACACTCGCCTTCCGCGCGCTGCCGGAAATGACGGGCGTTCAGCTACTGGGAACGCTTCACGCGCAGGGAAGTCCGCCGCTCATGCTCTATCAGATGGAGCCTGGGGCAGGGCCGCAGGGTGAGATCGCCCGCCCTGGGAGCGCGACCAGCACCCTCCCGCATCTCTCTGGATACAGCTACACGCGCGACTCCAGCGGGGCCTACCTCGCCATGCGCTGGACAGGCGCCCCTGACTTGAGCCTGCCCAGTGGAGAGCGCGCATCCTACTGGTATGGCGCGGCCCCGAATGGCCCGCTAGTCGCGAATTACACCGTCACCGCGCAGCGGCTCGGCAACTCTGGCCAGCCTGTGGGCGCGCCTGTGACGGCAAGCTGTGAGCGGCTGGCGTGGCCTCAGGGAACAGACTTGCTGGCGTGGCTGCCGCTGCCACCCGGCCAGATCGGAGCTTCCACGACATGGAGCGTCACCATCAGCGCCGCGCCGCTAGTGGCGCTCAGGCCCAGGCTTGGGCCGCTCTCTCTAGAGACGGGCGCTGCCACCTTCGCCACGCCGCGGGCTTTCGCGAACCCCACCGTCGTTCGGATTCAGACGGGCTTATAGAGAGCCTTCACCGCCTTTGCGGCGAGCTCACTTTCCCTTTGTGAACCGTGCGCGAATGAGCGTGTAGAACACACTGATGATAATCGCGCCAACCAGCGAGCTGACGATGCGCACCCCCTCGAAGAGGAAATCAGGCATTCCGGTTGTCACCGCCTGAATGATAGCGGCGCCAATCAGCGTGATGATGACGCCAGCGGCTAGCCCGCCAACCTTGCTCTTCGTCAGTTGCTCGGTCACAAAGACCACAATGACAGCGAGAACAAGCAAAATAATGAACTGAATCAAATTGATCGAATACCCGTTCGCCGGCCAGTCAAAAATCCGTAAGCGCGCGTCGGTCAGATAGAAGATCTGGTTGAAAATACCCTGATGCGGAATCGGGTCGAACGATTTCATGGATGCTCTCCTCTCAACACTGGCCCTGCCGGCGGGCCTTGAGAAAATGGGCGCCGCTCGCGAGACACCCACAACGCGACACGTCCACGCTTCCTCGCCATCGTAACCGACCAGCCTCTAGAACACAAGGCATGGCGGTATAATTCTGTATGGCTGTAGCAGGAGTTGGCGCGATGGGCGCGCCCCGGCGCGCCAGGAAAAAGCCAGGAGAAGCGCAAAAATGGAGT
This sequence comes from Chloroflexota bacterium, assembly GCA_021814145.1. Lineage (GTDB taxonomy): Bacteria > Chloroflexota > Ktedonobacteria > Ktedonobacterales > JADMIN01 > JAKAIY01. The sequence continues at coordinate 17,493 of JAKAIY010000054.1, read as the reverse complement.
ATCGCCGGTTAGGCGCGTCAGGTCTGCGTGTCTCGGTTATCGGCCTGGGTGGCAACACCTTCGGCCGCTATACCGACGAGGAGGGGACGAAGCGCATTGTCAGCGCGGCGCTGGACGCGGGGATCAATTTCTTCGATACCGCAAACATTTATAGCGCGGGAGCCTCCGAAGAGCACCTGGGCCGTGCGCTGAAGGACCACCGCGACGAAGTGATCATCGCCACCAAAGCGGGCATGCGCATGGGACCAGGCCCCAATGAGTCCGGCTCGTCACGCAAAAGCCTCATCGCCAGCGTACATGCCAGCCTGCGGCGGCTTCAGACCGACTACATAGACCTGCTCCAGATCCACGCCTACGATCCTGAAACGCCGCTGGAGGAGACGCTAGGCGCGCTCAACGACCTCATCCATTCCGGAGCCGTGCGCTATATTGGCTGCTCGAACTATGACGCCTGGCGCATGACGCGCGCCCTGTGGATCAGCGACCAGCGCGGCTGGGCTCCGTTTATCTCCAATCAGCCCGAGTACAACCTGCTCTCCCGCGATGTCGAGCGCGAGCTCGTTCCAGCGTGTCAGGAGCTGGGTGTGGGCATCATTCCATACTATCCACTGGCCTCTGGCCTACTGACTGGCAAATACACCGCTGGCCAGCCCGCGCCAGAAGGCACACGCGGATATAACAACCCCCGGTTCGCAGAGCGGCTGCGACCCGAGACGCTGGAGAAAGTGGCGAAACTGGACGCATGGGCGCGCGAGCGCGGCCACACGGTAGGAGAGCTGGCGCTGGCCTGGCTGGCGGCGCGCCCCGCGGTCGCCACAGTAATCGCAGGCGCCAGAAAGCCCGAACAGGTGACAGCCAACGCGGCGGCGGCGGACTGGCGCTTGAGCGAGCGCGACCAGCAGGAGATAGACAGCCTTCTGAATGCTCGCTGAAATCTCCTGGCGACAATCCTGTGTTACTATTGACAAAACACTGTGTGGTTTGTACCATCACGGCACAGTGTGCGAGAGTCAGTCTCCTTTTCCCACACGCGAGCGGATGCGCGTGGTTGGTGACAGCGATGGCGCCGCTCACCGTAGCGCGGGGCAAGGCGCGTCTACGAAAGACACCCGACAACATCCCTCGAAAGGAGCGTGTTGATGGACAATGAGTCCGTCTCCAACAAGCGCGGTGGTGGGGTCTGGTACATCCTGCTGCTGATCCCGTTCATCGCGACCTTGTGGCCACCGTTCTACAACAGCCTGACGCCCTACTGGTTGGGTATCCCGTACTTCTACTGGTATCTCTTCCTGTGGGTCATCCTGAGCTCGCTAATCACCGGCGCGGTGTATTTCATCACGCGTAAGTAGGCGAATAGCGACGCCCGTTCGCGCCAGCCGCATACCTGGCCGCTGACGCGCGCGAATCCAGATACAGCCTGCCCTGCCCAGCATGCTGACACAACCCGCTCGCTGCTCTGTCGCTGACGACACATCAGTCAGAGGAGAACCTCATGGCCAACGTCAACGTGACGGCGCTTGTCATCTTTATCATTCTGTTCGCCGCCGTCACTGTCCTGGGCTTTATCGCCGCTCGCTGGCGGCGGGGCGACCTTAACCAGCTCCATGAATGGGGCCTTGGTGGTCGCCGCTTCGGCACGATTGTAACCTGGTTCCTGCTCGGCGGTGATCTCTACACCGCGTACACCTTTATCGCCGTGCCCGCCGCGATCTTCGCGACCGGCGCGATCAACTTCTTCGCCGTCCCGTACACCATCATCGCGTATCCTTTTGTCTTCGTTGTCATGCCCCGCCTGTGGAGCGTGGCGCGCAAGCACGGCTACGTCACTCCGGCGGACTTCGTGCGTGGTCGCTACGATAGCAGTACCCTGGCCCTTCTCGTCGCCCTCACCGGCATCCTCGCGACCATGCCCTATATCGCGTTGCAGCTCGTCGGCATTCAGGTCGTGCTGGCCGCGATGGGCATCCAGGGCACAGGCATCTACGCCGATTTGCCGCTGATCGTCGCCTTCATCATCCTGGCCGCCTACACGTACACCAGCGGTCTGCGCGCGCCGGCCATGATCGCCTTGGTGAAGGATGCGCTGATCTACATCACCGTCATCGCGGCTGTCATCATCATTCCGCTCAAGCTTGGCGGATATGGCTTCATCTTCAACGCCGCGCTCGCACACCAGAAATTCATCACCGACAAGATCTTCGACGCCAAGTTGCTAGGAACCAAGCCTCCAGTTCCGTTCCTGGTCACACTCGCGCCTCCTTCGGCGGGGACCACTGGTCAGTTCGTCGCGTTCTCCACTCTGGCGCTCGGCTCGGCGCTGGCGCTGTTCCTCTACCCGCACTCCGTCACTGGCGTGCTGGCCTCGAACAGCCGCAACGTCATCAAGCGCAACGCCGCGCTGCTGCCCGCGTACAGCTTCCTGCTGGCGTTGATAGCGCTGCTGGGCTTCATGGCCATCGCGGCGGGCGTCTCCTCCAATCCGGCGTACGCGGCGGGCTTTAAGGCGTACGGCGGCACATTCGCGGTTCCGGCGCTCCTCCTGAATCAGTTCCCTTCCTGGTTTGTAGGTGTCGCCTTCGCGGCGATCGCGATCGGCGCGCTGGTGCCGGCGGCCATCATGTCCATCGCCGCCGCCAACCTCTTCACGCGCAACATCTACCGCGAATACTTCCGCAAGAACCCCAGCCAGGGTGAAGAGTCCACAGTAGCGCGCCTGGTCTCACTGCTGGTCAAGTTCGGCGCGCTGGTGTTCATCTTCACGCTAGGCACGCAAAACGCCCTGAACCTCCAGCTGTTGGGCGGCATCTGGATTCTCCAGACCTTCCCGGCGATTGTCATCGGCCTCTACACCCGCTTCATGCACCGCTGGGCGCTGGTGATCGGCTGGCTGGCTGGCATGGCGACCGGCACCTACATGGCCTACACCCAGGCCTCCGCTGTGACCCTGCACTTCGGCTCGTCGGTGTACCCGCTGAAGCTCGGCTCCCTGACCGCGCCAGGGTATGCGGCGCTCTATGCGCTGGTCGTCAATCTGGTGGTGGCTTTCGTGCTTTCACTCATCTTCCACGCCGTGAGACTCCCCAGCGGGAAGGACGCGACTGTAGCGGTGGATTACGAGACTGAGCCCACTCCTGAGGTGGCTGCGGCTGGCGCAGAGCACTAGCTTGCGCTCATTCGCCTAATCTCACCCGTTACAGGCTACACCCCCAGGCGCCTGACCAGGTAGCCAGGCGCCTGGGGGATTTTTCGCCCCACGCGAAGACCCAAATGACGACAGGGCTGTCTCAATATCGAAAGGCCATGATAAACTCAGAGCTTAAGTGGGCGCGCCGGCGCGACATAGTAGAGAAACGACCAAGCGCCCAAGTCGTGGAACGCCCATCAGACGCCGCTGACCCGGCGCGTCACGAACCCACCATTTGGAGGACGCGAGCATGACATCCAGTGGTCAGGCAGGGACCCCCTCACCCGAAATCTCAGTCATTATCCCCGCCTATAATGAGGCCAAAACCATTCTGGAAATCGTGCGCCGCGTCGAGGAGCAGCCTTTCGCCAAAGAGATCATCATTGTGGATGATTGCTCGACTGATGGCACGTTCGAGCTGCTCACCCAGACGCCACTGCCTGAAAACGTGCGCGTTCTGCGCCACGAGAAGAATATGGGCAAGGGCGCGGGCATTCGCACGGGCATCCAGGCGGCGACTAAAGACATCATCATCATCCAGGACGCGGATCTGGAGTACAACCCGTCCGACTTTCCGGTTGTGCTGCGGCCAATTCTGGATGGTGTGGCCGATGTCGTCTATGGCTCGCGCTTCCTTGGCATCCACCGCTCTTTTATGTTTCACCACTACCTTGGCAATCGCTTCCTTTCAATCGTTACCAACGTCCTTTTTAACAACATGCTGACCGATATGGAAACCGGCTATAAAGCCTTCCGCGCGCCCGTCATCAAGTCCGTGCGCATCCGCAGCAATCGTTTTGATTTCGAGCCGGAGATTACCGCTAAGGTGCTCAAGCAAGGCTACCGCATCTACGAGGTGCCAATCTATTACGCTGGCCGCGACTACGCCGATGGCAAGAAAATCACCTGGCGCGATGGGTTCGCGGCGCTCTGGGCGCTTCTGCGCTTCCGCTTCTTTAACTGAGCTCTCCAGCTATCACGGAGCAGTGCGCGATGAGCGTCTGAATATCGGGCCAGCCATAACCCACTTCGGGCAGCGTCTGGTCGAAGATTCTCGCCTCCTGCTCGAAGACCAGCGCGCCACCCAGCGCCACATAGAACCTGCGGCTGGGGTTCTCCGCAAGCGCCCAGACCAGCAATGATCGCAGGCCACCCGCAGCCAGATGGGTCGCTACGGCAAGCGTCAGGCGCGCTCCAATGCCTTGCCGTTCCCAGCCCGGCTTCAGATAGATCGCGTATAGCTCGCCATCATATGGCTCCGGCGTCGCGCCGCTCGCCAGGGGATGCGCCAGTCCGCCACACGCGAAGCCAACCACCTCATCCGCCGCGTCCACAGCCACATAACAGGCATCCTGACCGGGTGGCGTGTCCCGCGTCAGCCCGGTCAACACATTGCGCCAGCCCGCCGTGCGCTCCTCGATTCGCAGCCCGTCCAGCGTCTCATCACTGACGATTCCCCGGTAGGTGGCGCGCCAGCTCTCCACATGCGTCCGCGCGACGCCAGCCGCGTCCGCGATGCGCGCCTGGCGTATCGTGATCTCGGAGTCCAATGCGCGCATATGCGCCTTTCTTTAGTGAGATTAGGCGTCGAAGGGGTTCTCGAAATCGTCCTGACCAGCGTAGCGCTGATACTGCTCAGGCGTCGCGTCAGCCGGAAAGCCCTCATTATAGATGCGCTGACGCACCAGTCGCCGCAGGATCATCAGGCGCCGGTACAGGTCCGATCCGGGCTCGATGAATGGCGCCGTATCGTCCTCGCCGTCTCGCTCTGCGTCCGCGCGCTCTGCCGCTGGTTCAGGCCACATGGCGTCGTCTGGGGATGGCGCTCCTGTAAGTGGCTGGGAGGGCTGTGAAGGTTGTGATGGATGGGACGGCGGCGATGGCTCGTGGCTGCCCCACAGGATATGGAGAGAGCCTATGCCATCGCTACTCGCGGGCATGCCCGTCAAAGGCTGGGACGGGTGGGCGAGGCGCGCGAGGGGAACAGTCGTCGGCGGCTCGCGTCGTGGCGGAAACTCCATTGCGGGTGGCGGTGGCGGGGAGCTCTGATCCAGCGCGCCAAACGGCTCGCGCAGCGGCGTGGTCATGGGCAACGTAGGAGCCCCGGCGTGGTGAGGCGTGGAATGAACATTCACCTGAGAGGACGTGGTGAACAGAGAGCGAAGCCAGGAAACAAAACGTCGGTACCACATTGCGCGCTCTCCTGCCGGGATGAAGCCGGAGCCTACCGGAAGCGAAAGATGAACGACCTACAGCATTGTAAGGTTCCGCCAGTTGTGTCGTCCGTAACGCGCGTCAGGCGTGGCCAAGAAGCCTGCACGGATTGTCTGAGCGTCATCCTGCTATCCCGGATGGTAGCATACCCTCGCTCACCCCGTCAAACGCCAAAACACGCTGTGGCGCGCGTCGGACAACGAGCATGAGGCGCTAAAAAGTCAGGACGAAAGAGCGGGGAGGTGGGTTTCGCGCTACCCGCGAGCGGTCCCTAACGCGCATGGCGATCACCCCCTGTGAGGTGAAATGCGATATACTGCGCTCACAGGTCATCGTCGCTTTCTGTCTCCCTACCTCATAACGCGAGGAATATGCCATGCCCTTATACGATTTCTACTGCTCAGATTGCCGCAAGCGGTTCGAGCTCTTCACCAGTTATGCGGCGTCAGCGGGTATGGTCGCCTGTCCAACCTGCCGGGGGAATCATGTGCGCAAGCTCTTTTCAGTCTTCGCCACCGGCGGGCGAGGATCGGGAGCCAGCGCGGATAGCGCCAGCGACTACGGCGAAGATGGCGACTACGGCGGCGGGTGCGCCTGTGGCGGGGCATGTAGCTGTGGCGGGCATTAACCAAAGCCATGCCTGAAAACCAGACAAAACCATTGGAGGCCTCCGTGAGCTCGTTACGCGGTGACCGTCCGGTCTATATCACCGGCATTGGCCGCATCAAACAGTGCAAGCGCTGCGGCGAGCCAGAGGACCGCTGCCGCTGCGGGACACAGCGCCCCGCCGAGATTCGCCCTGGCGTTCCGCGCGATGGTGTAGTGCGTGTCACCCTCGACCGCAAGGGGCGCGGCGGCAAAGGAGTCACACTCATCATGGGCGTGCCAGGAGACGCCAGCGAGATCACTGCCCTGGCGCAGACCCTCAAGAAACTCTGCGCGTCAGGTGGCGCTGTCAAGGACGATGTGATCGAAGTCCAGGGCGATCATCGCGACCGGGTCATCGCCCGCCTGACCGAACTGGGCTACCGGGTCAAGCGCGTAGGCGGCTGATGGCCGCCTACGCCGGTGTTGAAGCGGGCGGGACAGCATGCGGCGTGGGCTTCGCTTCCCGCTCGCGCCACAGCCAGAGCCAGGCGAAGAGCGCCAGCCACGGCGCCACGGCGAAATAGTTCGGCGGCGAGCGGAATGCGAAAAAGAGCGGGAGCAACGCCAGCAATAGTCCCGCCTCGCGCAGCCATCTCCAATAGCGCGCGTAGAGCCATAGGATGACGCCCATCGTCGCGATTTCGAGAGCCGTGAACGCCGCCTTGGGCAGCGCAGGCAGGAAACGGCCCAGCGCCAGCGTCACCAGGCCCATGCCCTGCGGGAAGGTCGCCACGCTCAGAGGCAGCCACATGCTCTGCCACCAGGCCGCCGGGCTGGCGATAATGAACGGAAGGTTGGGCGCCAGGAACGCCGCCAGCACGATCAGCGCGCGCCGTCCCGCCTCACGCCAGCCATGCCGCAGCGCCGCGTCCAGCAGGAACAGCGGCGCGAAGAACCAGCAGTATTGCTTGAAGGCGCAGCCCAGTCCCAGCAGCAGCGCGCTCACCCAGCCGCGCTTGTCGCGCAGACGCCAGGCGGGCAGGAGAAACAGCAAACAGATCAGCTCCGTCTCCAGCAACAGGGAGCCAAAGGTAATTGTCAGCGCCGCCAGGCCAGTGAACGCCATCCAGACCCGCTCGCCTCGTGGAGCCAGCGACATGAGCCATAGCAACAGCGCCACATAGGCGACCATATTCACCCACATGACGTTCTGTATCCCAACCAGAAAGAGCGGAACATAGATCAGGAACGCGAGCGCGGGATAGCTGTGCAGCGTGCGCGGATCGAAAGCCGCGGCGTAGCGACTGGGGTCATGGATGTACGCCTGATCAATCTTGAACACATAGGTTTGGAGAGGATAATTGTAGCCATACCCAAAAACCGTCCCCTGGATGGGGGTCGGTGGCGCGTGCGGGTAAGCGATCAGCGTCGGGATGAAGTTGGCGTCATCGGTGTATGGATTGCGCCCCGCGAGCAGCGCGTGCGCGTTCGCCGCGCTGAATGAGATGACATCATTGAGATACGCGCTTGATGGCTGCTCAACAGTCACGTCGTATAATCTGGGGATCACGAACAGAAACGAGGCCAGCGCCATCGCGGCCATAATCACAGTCATCACCGCGCGTCCAGCCAGCTCCCAGCCGGACTCATCCGGCGCGTCGCCCGGCGCCCGCGCGGCGGCGACTAGCGCAACGGCGACCAGCGCGGCCAGGCCAGCCGCCGACACGACAAACGTCACCGGCGCGGCAAGCGTCAGCTTGTGCGCCTGCTCAACAACAATCGAAAGATAGTCACCCACGAAAAGCAGGAGAGCGCCAAGTCCAATCAAAGCGTACATGCGTGGAGCGATCAATCGCCGGAGAAAGATTGGAAACGCGCGTGACGCGACAGCGCGAGGCGCAATCATAACAGGCGACCACCTTCCATCACGACGGACGCATCGCGTTCCCCGACACCACACGCGCCGCGCAGCGCGGCCCACAGCGCCAGAGCCCCAACCACCACCACGAGGATGTTGCGCACAGCGATCAGCGCCAACGTATGGTCAACCAGCCACAGGCCAAAATGGACAACTACCCAGGGGTTGGTGGGGATTGGGTAATAGAGCGTAGTCGCCAGCAACACCACCCCCCAGCTGGCGAACGCCAGAAGCTGGGCTCCATACGCATAGGCGATCAGCGGGCTAAGCCAGAGCAAGTACTGGATACTGAAGACTTTGGCGCCCAGAATCAGCAGCCCGGTGGCGAAAATGAACCCATGCGCCAGCGAGAGCCGGCCGCGCCAGACTAGCCAGAACACCGCCAGAATGCCCACGCCGGCCAGCAAGGTCGCCAGCGTCTGCGCGCCGCCCAGGCCCGGACCGAACTGGCACACCGAGCTATAGCGCTCAACTGTGTGGTATGTCACCTGCCGTCCGGTCAGACTTCCCCAGAGGTACGCCAGCGTCGCAGGAAACGCTTCCACCTCGACGCAGCGCGCGTCCATAAAAATCAGCGGCTCTAGCGCCCGCGCCGGGCTAATCAGCGCTGTCAGCCCCTCGCCCGCCAGAACAATCCCCGCGAAAAGCGCTGGACCACGCCAGAATGGCTCCTCGCGCCGCCGCCAAGAGGAGATGAGCAGTAGTGGCAGCAGCGCGAGCGGAAAGAACTTGAGCAGCGTTCCTGCCGCCAGCGCGCCATACGCCAGCAGCGACCGCCCTCGTTGCGCCGCGAGCAACGCGATGAGGATCGCGGCCGCGACGAGCGCGTCGAAACGCCCCGCAGCCTCTATCATCACGCCTAATAGTGTGTAGAGTAACCAGACATGTCCCGCGCCGCGCGGCCCGAAGCGCTCCAGCAGCCAGGCGATGGCGAGGATAACGCCGCACATCAAAATGTTGAAAATGGTATTGTACCAGCCCACCGGGGCCAGCAACGGCAGCGAGAAGACCAGCAGCGACAGCGGGCCGTACTCACGTGGCAACTCCTGAAACGGAGCGGTGGCAAGGTTAGGAAGAATCACTTTTGCGCACGTTGCGCTCAGCGCGCTGTTCGCGACGTGCGCGCCCTGCCAGAAATCAAGCGCGTAGCAGTGATACTCAAGCACGTCGCGCGTATCCTGAGTCGCGGCCATGAGCAGCATTATCGCCGCCATCGCGCCGAACAGCCAGAGTGGTGGCAGGCGCACACGCGAGGCTCCTCCACCGCCGTTCTCACCCGCGACAGTAGCCCTATCCCCATCCCGTTCCACGCGCATCGCTCACTCCATCACTGCCGCCCCGGCGCGCCCTGACTGACTGCGCTCAAAAGATACAACGAACAATGGCGCAAACCGCGTCGCGTGGATACCCCTGGGGCTTGTCACGGCGGCGGCATCCCGCGCGCGCTCTGGCCAAGATGAGGCATGGCGATTGACAGTCCCGGCGCGCTTGATTACAATCGCTGGGCATACCCCGCGAAGGACCGTGAGACTTGGAGCCGGGCCCGCGTGGGGCGGCGCGAATTCAACGCGGACTGGCCAGGCGTCCGACATACGCGACGCTGGCGTATTTCATGATGGAACGCCGGATGCGCCGGCCCGCTAAGGTTGGAGGTTCATGCGCATGCGCGCGACGAGCTCAGGATGTGTTATGCGTGGCGCGCACGCCACACCATCCCGCAAACATGGCAAGGCGGGAATACTCCTCGCCTTCATGGGAGCGCTCTCTCTTATCCTGAGCGCCTGCAACATCGGTGGAAGCGCATCTTCCGGCCCCACCGCGCTCGCGCCAAATCAGACCTTTACCTGGCCATACGTGGACGCGAACGGAGTCATAGGGCACAACGAGGTGCTTGATCCTGCGTTTGTGACGACGCTCAAAGACTCTGGCGCCATTGACATGATCTATACGGGGCTGGTCACCTTCACGCCTAGCCTGGGCGTGCGTGGAGACGCCGCTACCCGCTGGGATGTGAGCGCGGATGGGAAAACCTATACCTTCCACCTGCGGCCGAACCTGAAGTTCAGCGATGGCTCCCCAATCACCGCCGCTGATTTCGCCTATAGCATTGATCGCGCGCTCGCCCCAAACACTTGCGCGGTTGGTGACGCCAAGACCTACGCCGTGACCGGCGCGTGCTCAGCGGATAGCGCTCCAAGCCAGGTATACCTCGCGTATATTTATGGCGCGAGCGACCGGATGAGTGGCAAAATCAGCACGATGATCGCTAATGGCGACAATCCGCATTACGGCCTCAATGTTATTGACCAGCAAACCCTTCGCATCCGCCTTTCCCAGCCAGTGGGCTTTTTCCTGGAGTCGCTCACATACCCCACCTCCTTCGTTGTGGAGAAATCCCTCGTAGAGAACCCGAAATACGCCGGGGGACTCTGGGTGGACAATCTGGATACGGGCGGCTGCTCAGGGCCATTCGAGATCAAGTCCTATGGCGGGGGCAAGACGATGACGCTGGTTCCCAATCCCTATTGGGAGCAGGCGTTCGGGCAAAAGCTTACCATCACCCAGGTTGTGCGTCCGGTCATTTCGTCTCAAGACGCGGAGTACACCGCCTATCACGCGGGCCAGTATGACTACACCGATGTCCCGGCCAGCGAATACACGTTCGCGCGCGGCCAGGCGGACTTCCACACCGTCACCTCACTGGAGACGGATTACTTCGGCTTGAACTTCGCACAGGCGCCTTTTAGCGACCCGAACGCGGGCCTCAAAATACGCCAGGCGCTAGATCTGGCGCTCAACAAGCAGTATCTGGTGGACAGCATAGCCAAGGGCGGCGCGGTGCCAACGAACCATATCGTGCCGCTGGGCATGCCAGGATACAATTCCGGGCTGCTCAACCCACCGCCAGATAACACACAGTCGCTGACCGGCAACCAGTCAGCGGCGCTCGCCCTGCTCAATCAGGCGCGCGCCACTTGCCCCGCCGCGGGGACCTTTGGAGCGCCCGATTACTGCCCCTACATCACGGGTTCCTCACCGCAGCCCATTTTCCTGTATGTCGAGAATGATTCCCAGAGTGATGTAAGCATCGCCAGCCTGGCCGCTCAATCCTGGAACCAGTCGCTAGGAATCAATGTCCAGGTCAAGCAGGTCAGCTTCGACAGCCTGGTCTACAATGTCATCCAGCCCGCGGCACAGGACCCGATGCAGATGTGGGAGCTTGGCTGGATCGCGGACTATCCGGATCCACAAGACTGGCTGACTCTTCAATTTCAAACCGGTTCGCCGTACAATTCCGAGGGCATCAGCATTCCCGCGCTTGATAAACTGATGGCGAGCGCCGACATCGAGCAGAATGCCACCAAGCGCATGCAAATGTACAACCAGGCGGAACAGATGATCGTGGATCAGGTCCCCTGGATCCCATTCGAGCAAGGCAAGCTCTACTGGCGTCAGCGGGAATACGTCCATGGCTTCGGCTTTAACAGCCTGGGCCTGATGCTTGACATTAACTGGCCTAACGTCTATATCGCCGCGCATTGAGTTCAGCGATCGGACGATGCTACGCGCTGGCGCAACGAGACCTAGCGCCAGCGCGTAGAATGGAAAGGGCGACATCCCCAGGCCCCGGCTTGGAAGCCGCTGGGAGTCGCCCTTTCCGCTTGACGTGGCGGATGGCTGGCCCCTACGATACCCTTACGGCGCGCATACGGCGCGTCGCCACCCGTCAAGGCGGGCGCGTGTCTATCCACGCGTTCGCGACCATCCATCTTTCCCAAACTTTCCGGTCGGCGCCAGACAACGCGCGGGACGCCGCCCTCTGGAGGCAATCGTGCTTAGTGATCTCGAGCAGCGTCCCTCCCCGCCGCCCACACCTCCAACACCTCCTGACGCCGCGGCGCGCCGCCGAAGCGCCGCCAACAGCGCGCTGATGCGGATGGTGACGACTTCCCTACTAGTCATCATCGCCTTCACCGCCGGCTGGTTCGGCAACGCCTACGTCAATCAGGGCCGCTACATCTCCTCCCCTGATGAACTGCTCATCCACCAGGCCTGGGTAGCGATCAACAACAATTTCGTGGTTACCGATCGCATCAACCAGCAGAAGATGGCCTACGCCGCGATAGACGCGATGGTGAACACGCTGGGTGACACCGGCCATAGCCGCTTCGAGACTCCAGAGCAATACGCCCAGGAGAACCAGCAACTCCAGGATCAAGGCATTGTCGGCATCGGCGTCCAGCTCAGCGGTGGTGGCGCCAAGCCCATCCGCATCGAGGAAGTCTTTCCGGACTCGCCCGCCGACAAGGGTGGCCTCAAGCCAGGCGACCTGATTGTCAGTGTGGATGGGAAGAACATCAAAGGCTACACGATTGACCAGGCGCGTCCGCTCATCACCGGGAAAGCGGGCACTCAGGTAACGCTCGGCATTGTCCGTCCTAGTGAGAGCCCAACCAGAATCTTCACGGTCACGCTGACCCGCGCTGTCTTCACCGTGCCAACCGTGAGCAGTTTCTACATCCCAGGCACGTCATTGGTAGACATCCAGCTCACCCAGTTCTCCGAGAACGCCGACGCTGAGCTGCGGACAGCGCTCCAGCAGGCGAAGAGCAAGCAGGTTTCCGGCATCATCCTCGACCTGCGTGGCAACCCCGGCGGCTACCTCACCCAGGCGCAGGCCGTCGCGAGTGAATTCATCGCGGCGGGTCCAAACCGGAATGTGCTAATCGTCAAGTCGCGCACGAGCTCGCAGACCTACCCAGTCAACCCCGGCGGTCTGGCCACGAACATTCCGCTGGTCATCCTGGTGGATGGTGATACCGCCAGCGCCGCTGAGATCACCACCGGCGCCATCAAGGTCAACCGGCCAGAAGTCCATGTCGTCGGCCAGAAGACCTTCGGCACCGGAACCGTGCTGCAAACATTCGTCCTCGCGGATGGATCGGCGCTGGTGCTGGGCACCGAGGAGTTCCTGCTGCCCAATGGCGCCTCAATCTACGGCAAGGGGTTCATGCCCGATACGCCCATCGCGCTGCCTGCCAACGTCACGCCGCTGCTGCCACTGGCCGCATCCGAAACCAACATGACGCAGCGGCAGGTGATCGCCTCGGACGATACCCAGCTCCTCAAGGCGATCGCGCTGCTCGCGCCGTCCAGCGCCTACGCCAGCGCCGCCGCATAGAGCAGGGCTATGCGGGCGCTGGCCCCACCGCCAGCCAGGCCCGCAGCGCCCCGGCGACGGCCTCTGGCCGCTCGATCTGGGCGTAGTGCCCCGCGCCGGGGATGACGACCAACTCACTCTGTGGCAGCCGCTGGCGCAAGAACTCCGCGTACTTCACCGGCGTCATCCGGTCGAACTCGCCCACGATCAGCAGCGTCGGCTGGGTGATACGCTCCAGCTCGCCCATCATGTCGAACTCGTCGCAGGCGGCCAGGTCCCGGTAGAGCATGCCGGGAGCGGTAGGCGGGCGGGCCGCGTTATACGCGCGCGCCCGCTCTTCATGGCCCGGCGCGAAAGACAGCTCTGTCACCGCCAGCACGCCCTCCGTCCCAGCGGCGCGCGCCTCCTCTAAAAATTGCGGAGCCACCCGCAGCCGCGCGCCCGACCCGATCAGGACAATCCGTCGCGCGAAGCCGGGGTGGTCCACCGCCAGCCGCAGCGCGACAGCCCCGCCGAGCGAGTGTCCCATCACCACGCCACCATCCACGCCGCGCGCCATGAGCGTCTGGTAGACATCCTCCGCGTAGTCGCGCACGCTCATCCGTTCTGGCCCTGGCTCTGCGATCCGCGCGCCATGGCCAGGCAGATCGAAGGCCAGCGCATCCACGCCGGATAGGAAAGCCAGCAGCGGCGCCCATACCGCGCCCGAATCACCAGAACCATGAACAAGGATCAGCCGCTCGTCCGGCCCCATCGCCGCCATGAGCCCGCTCCTCTCTGAATCCGCGCCAGCCCGCGCCACGCGGGGCTTCTCACGCATGCTACACTCTCAACCAGACAGACTGTCCGCTCTGTGTCACCTCAGAGCCGTTCGCAACGTACCACATGCGAGGGAAAGCTCCATGAGCCAACCTGGCGCCTCGGGCGGGAAGACCGGTCACCGGGGCGAGAACATCGCCGCCTCATGGCTGACCAGCCACGGCTACCGTGTTATCGAGCGCAACTGGCGCCGGCCTTGTGGCGAACTGGATTTGATCGCCGAGCGCGGCGGCGAGTTCGTGGCCATCGAAGTCAAGACGCGGCGCGGTGACGCGATGGGCGCGCCAGAGGAAGCCATAACGCCAGCCAAGCGACGCAAGCTGATCGCCACGCTCCAGACCTACATGATGGAGCGCGGAGCGGAGCAGGCGGTATATCGCATAGACGTCATCGCCGTGAGGCTGGACCGGGCGGGCCGCTGGCTGGAAACCGTTCATTATCCCTCCGCCGTCGCGCTCGATGAATAGCTGATGACGCTGGGAAAGACCGCCAGTCCCAGTATGGGGAGGCCAGACATGTCGGATATGTTTGAAAGCGCCAAGCGCGCTGCGGGCGCGATGATGGGCCGCGCGGCGTGGGAAGCCGAAAAGAGCCAGCGAATCACTGCGCTAGAGCGTGAACTGAGCCTGCTCGCCAAGGAACGGGCGGCGCTCGTGGACCAACTCGCGGTGGTCGTCGCCGACCTCAGCAAGCGCGGCGAGCTGACCCAGCCCGCGCTCAAGGCCGTGGCGGAGCGCCTGGCCAAGGTAGATGACGAGGTCAGCCGCTCACAGAGCGCTATCATGACCATGCAGTCTGAGAAATACCAGCCGGGCGCGGTTTCCTTCAGCGCCGCTGGCGGCCCGTCGAAGTCGTGTCCCAGTTGCGGCGCCCACATGCCGCTGAACTCGCGCTTCTGCGCATCGTGCGGCGCGCGCATGGCCTAGCGGGCCCGCGCGCATCGCGTGTAGCGGGGGTGCGCGCGGATGCTATAATTTATCGTGCGCCAAGCGCGTTTCGCGCCGGGACAGCATGCTATCGGCAAACAGAGTGGACAGTCCATGCGAGCGTCACCATCATCTTCGGACACGCCACGCGACATGGGAGCGGCAGGCGAAGTCACGCTGCGCAGCGACAGCGCGGCGCGCACGCGCCGGTTGGGCGAGGCGCTGGGCGCGCTGCTCCAGCCTGGCGACATGCTGCTGCTGACCGGCGACCTCGGCGCGGGCAAAACGACACTCACGCAAGGCATCGGTATAGGACTGGGCGTGCGCGAGGTCATCAACAGCCCCACCTTTACCATTCTGAAGGAGTATGAAGGTCGCTTGCCACTGTACCACTTCGACCTCTACCGCATTGAATCGCCTGACGAGATCTATGCGCTCGGCTTCGATGAGTATTTCCAGGCGGATGGGGTGTCGGTCGTGGAATGGGCGGAGCGCGGCGAACCAGTGGAGCCGGGCCAGCGCGCGCCCTGGCCAGAGAGCGCGCTGCGCATCGAGCTGAGCTCTGATGGGCCTGATAGCCGCGTTTTGCGCCTCAGCGCCACCGGCGCGCGCGGCGCTGAGCTTGCGCGCGCATGGGCGCAAGCAGCGGAGGAGGTATAAGCTGGTGCTGCTCGCCCTGGATACCTCGACCGCGTACGCCAGTATCGCGCTCAGCCATGATGACAATATCCTGGTCGAGCTTACCTGGCGGGTAGAGAACCGTCACAGCGCCGAGCTGCTGCCACGCGTGGAAGAGTCGCTACGGACGCTGCGGGTCACGACAAGCCAGCTCGATAGCGTCGCGGTCGCGCTGGGGCCGGGATCATTCAACGGCGTGCGCGCCGGGGTCGCGACCGCCAAGGGGTTGGCGCTGGCGCTAGGCGTTCCCACCGTGGGCATCCCCACGCTAGACGTGATCGGCTGGGGCGCGCGGCTGGCGCCCGGCGAAGTCTGGGCGCTGCTCGACGCCGGACGCGGTGAGGTCTATGCCGCCGTCTACGATACCGCAGGCGCGACAGCGGAAACATGGGGTCCGCGCACGCTGGCGCTCCCGGACGGGACTGAGGGCGAGTATCATATCCTGACGCCAGCGGCGCTTGCGGCGCTCGTTCGCGACGGCGCGACGCTCACCGGCGAGTTGCGCCCGGCGGCGCGCGACGCGCTGAAGGAAGCTCTCGCCGGGCGGGCGCGGCTCGACGAACTCGCGGAGCCGCGGCGCAGTGGATGGCTGGCGGCGCTGGCCCAGGGACGGCTGCGCGCGGGGCTCGGCGATACCCCCGCGACGTTAGAGCCGCTCTACCTGCGGCGACCGGCGATTACCAGAAGCGCGCGGCCCGATGTGGCGGCGCTGGCTGGCGCGGCGGATGACGCGGCGCCGGCTGGGAAAAAGGGAGAACGGCGTGCGCTATAGCGTTGATACCATGACCATGAACGACGTACCGCGCGTCGTCGAGATCGAGCGGCTCGCCTACACAACCCCCTGGCCTCCCAGCGCCTATCGCCGGGAAATCCAGGAAAACCGCATGGCGCGCTACATCGTCGTGCGCGATGTATGGCTCAAGCCGCCGGCCACTCCCGCCCTCCAAGAGGAGATGAAACGCCCATTCCCGCTCTCGCTGCTGCTCACGCGCCCGTCAAGTCACACGTCACCGGAAACGATGAATATCATCGCGTTCGCTGGCCTGTGGCACATGATTAACGAGGCCCATATCACCACCATCGCCACGCACCCAGACTATCGCGGGCTCGGCGTCGGCGAGTTGATGCTCTCATCGCTGATCGGCATCGCGTATACCGCTCAGGCGCGCTTCGTTACGCTCGAGGTGCGCGTCTCCAATACCGTCGCGCAGAACCTGTACCGCAAATACGGCTTTGCCCAGACAGGCGTTCGCCGCCGCTACTACAGCGATAATCACGAGGACGCCTATGTGATGTCCACGCAGGACATCACCCATGAAGACTATCGCGCGCGTTACGCCGAGCTGCGCGAGCGGCTCATACAACGCCTGGAGGCGGAGAGCGCCGCGACGACAAGCGAGGCGTCTGATGGCGCCTGATCCTATCTCACCTCCCATGCGCATCCTCGCCATTGAAAGCTCCTGCGACGAGACAGGCGCGGCCATCATCGAGCATGGCCGTGTCATCCGCTCCAATATCGTCGCCTCCCAGGCCAGCATCCACGCACGGTATGGCGGCATTGTGCCAGAGGTCGCCTCACGCCAGCAACTCAGCGCCATCGCGCCAGTCATCGAGTCAGCCCTGGAGGAGGCCGGAGTCGGGTGGAACGCGATTGACGCCATCTCCGCGACCTATGGCCCCGGCCTGGCCGGCTCGCTGCTCGTCGGTCTGAGCGCCGCGAAAGGGCTGGCCTTCGCGCGCGGGCTGCCATTTATCGGCGTCAATCACCTCGAAGCGCATATTTACGCCAACTGGCTGCGCGACGCCGCCACTCCTACGCCTACCCCGGTCCCCACCGCAGAGGAGCCGTGGCCCGGCGATCCCGCATTCCCGCTGCTGGCGCTCGTCATCTCCGGCGCGCACACCGAGCTGGTGAGCATCCCGCGCCACGGCGTCTATGCGCTGCTCGGCCAGACCCGCGACGACGCGGCGGGTGAGGCGTTCGAAAAGGTGGGACGCCTGCTCG
>JAKAIY010000053.1 GCA_021814145.1 Chloroflexota bacterium | reverse complement strand
CGCCTACCTCGCGTGGACGCTGGACGAACTCGTTAAAGGCCATGTCGTCAACGAGGTGACGGTGGACGACGAGACGGCGAAGTGGGCGCGCATCGCGCTGGAGCGGATGCTGGCGACCAAAGGCGCGTAGCCGCGAGTGGCGTTAGGGGGGAGAACGGCCCAAAACAATGCTACGGCGCGTAGATGGCCCACGCGCCATAGCATTGTTTGTGGACTTCAACACGCCGTGCGCCCAGAATTCTCGCCAGCCTGCGCTGGGCTACTTTGCCACGGACGCTTTCGCAGGTTCAGACGCGCCATAGAGTTGCGCGCCGACCTCGCGCAGCGCCGGAAGCCCACGTACATCCTCCGGCCGTAGGGGCAGCAGACTGAGGTCCACGCCGGGGAAGACGAGCGGCAGGCGTCCCAGATGGGAGGCTTGCATCGCGCGGCGGTTGCGGAAGAACGGATTGACGCAGACCTCCTCTGGCAACACCTGATTGGCAATGACCAACCCGGTTGCAATGCCTTCCCTCGCCAGATCAGCCGCCGCGCGCTGCGCCTCAGCGATGGGCGTCGTTTCGGGGTAGAGCACGAGCGCCATGGTCGTCAGCGCCGGATCGCGCACCACGTCCAGCGCAGCCGACATACGCGCCAGCTCGGCCGCGTCCACACGGGCGCTCTCCTCCGAGACATGCGCTTTCACGCTCAGTTGGTCGCGGTAGTCGAGCGGCAGCGCGAGCAGACGCAGCGTGTGGCCGGTCGGCGCGGTGTCGAAGACCACTACCTCATAGGTGTCACTGAGCAGATACGTGAGGAAGCGCTGGAAGACGGCGACCTCTTCTGTGCAAGGCGAATCGAGCTCCTCAGTGATCTGGGCGACGGTCGCCGCGTCGAAGCGCGCACGTGCGTCGGCGAGCACATCAGCCTTGTACTGCTGTGTCACATGCTTGGCGTCCACTTTGACAGCGTCGAGGCGCGCGACGCCGACTACAGGCGCAGGCGTATCGCCCACCTCCGCCTCCAGCACAGCGCCTATGTGGGCCGCCGGATCAGTCGTGACGAGCAGCGCATGGTAGCCCGCATCCGCTGCCCAGACGGCAGTCGCGCAGGCCGCCGTGGTCTTGCCTACACCGCCTTTGCCAGAGAAGAAAGCGCGGCGAGGCCCAGCGGCGCTTGGGCGGATACGCGCGGCGCCCACCGCCGCTCTGGCGCTCGCGGTCTGTGTAGCCGTTGGATTTGTCTTTTCAGCGGGCGACGGGGACAGCGAGAAATCCGAGGCGTTCAAGGTCTTCACCTAGCTTTCGAAGAGATGTGACGCTGGCGATATCATGATCAAGCAAGGGCATTTGCCAGATCGTCAGCGCGAACTGCGCGCGCAGATCGGCGATGATGCGCTCCTGCATCTGCCGGCGGCTGTGGAAAAAGGGGTGGTCGGCGGCGGTTTCGGGAATGACACCGTTGATAATGAGGTCCCGCGGCGTGATCCCTAGCGCATGGAGCTCGGCGTCCGCGCGCAGCGTCTCCTCCAGGCTGGTGCGCTCAGGCTGCGTCACTAGCACGAAACGGGTGGCCTCCGGCGAGCGCAAGAGCGCCACCGCGCGGTCATAGTCCGCCTTGGAGGCAGCGAGCGCATCCACTGGCCCCAGACAGGTCTGCCCGCTGCCACGCGCGCTGGCCTCGATGTGCGTGCTCCAGCCAGCGGGCAGCTCCAGCAGACGCAGCGTGTGGCCAGTCGGCGCCGTGTCGAAGACGATGCGGTCATACTCCGGCATTTGTAAGCAGGCGATGAAGCGGTCGAAGCTGGCGATCTCCTCGGTGCAGGGGCCGCTCATCTGCTCCTCGACCGAGGCCAGCAACGCCTCAGGCAGGATCGCCCGCAATGGCTCCAGGGCGCGCTCTTTGTACGCGCTGGTCGCCGCGTCGGGATCGATCTCCAGCGCCCACAGTCCATTGACCCCTGTGATAGGGATCGCTTCTGGCCCGATGGGCTGCTCGAACACGTCGGCGAGATTGGAGGCGGGGTCGGTCGTGACGAGCAGCGTGCGCAGCCCTTGCCGGGCGAGCGCCACCGCCGTCGCGCTGGCCATCGTGGTCTTGCCCACGCCCCCCTTGCCAGAAAAGAAAAGATACTCAGCCATAGGATTCGTTACCGTTCCAGTACTTGGTCTTGTTGATCTTGCGCTCACGTGTCGCGAATGGTTGACGCTCTTTCGTGGACGCAGACATCTCCAGACGCTTGCTGGAGACATCCTCCGGCAAACGTCTATATCAAGCGACTATATATGAGCGCAGATACGCAGTCATGCCGGTGGGCGCATCGCTGTCAGATCAGTTCGAGCGGTCAGAGCAGCCGGGCGCGTCAGCGCGCAGGCGTAGCAACCTGACAGCATGCGCATGAAGTGGCGCCACTTAGCAGCAGCCCGAGGAGCCGCAGCTGCAGCCTCCATCTCCTGTGGCTGTGTCGCTGCCGGCGGCGAGCGATGTAGCGCTCGTGGAAACGGCGACCGGGTCCGCCGCAGTGACAGGTTCGCGCGCCTGAATCTGCTCGTAGGTGGGGTATGCGCCAGCCGCGACCAGCACATCATCCACCAGAACCGCTGGCAAGGCTTGTGCGCCACGCTTGAGCAGGAGTTGGTAGACGGCTGGCGCGGCGGTGAAGGCGAGCGGCTGCCGGCTTAGCTGGTAGCGCGCGACGCTGGCGCCCTCCGCCTTGAGGCGCTCGATCAGCACGATTACCTCAATCAGAGTTGGATCAGGGGCCGTGCCACAGACACCACTGGCGCAACACATCTCAGGATCAAAAATCTGGACTTTCATGCATGTGACCTCCTCTGGTCGTCGTTGAGTCGCTGGTGGCCTATGTCCGGGCCACGACATGACCTACTAAAGGGGCTTTGAATGGGTCGAACCATCGAAACGAAATGAATGCGCTCAATGAGCGCGGGGGATGTGTTCGCTGGCGCTGACAGCGGGCGGTAAGCAGCGCGCTATCAGTGGCAGTCGCAGTCTGGACCGCAACTACTCCTCACGTCGCTTGCGTCGGTCGCGCTCGCGGCCTCCACGACAGGCAGCTCGGGCGCGTTCGTCAGCCGCTCCGCCACCTCATCAATGCTCAGCACAGCGGTCAGCCGCGCCGCGCGAGCGATTTCCACCGCTTGCTGGAGCTCAGTCGCGCTGGCTCCGACGCGTCGCGCGGCCAGGGTGTGCTGGCGCAAGCACTTCTCGCACCCAGCCGCAAGCGATGCCGCGACGGCCACTAACTCGCGTGTCTTGGCATCCATTTGGGGATCCTTGCTGGATTCCACAGCGGTCTTGCTGCTGGCGCTGGTAGTCATGCGTGTTCCTTTCTCACTGACGCTCACTCACTGCGCATGTCGCAGGAGACAACCTCAAACGTTGTCTATTCGATCAACTATATCAATGGGCATTGATATACTGGCCACACAGCAACGTTTCGCCTCGTCAGCGCCTCTCTCACGCGCCCAGACAGGGGGCGTCGCCTCAGTTGTCCCCGACGCCGCATCCATCCGGGCTGCAGGTCTCTGGCCCGCACACCGCCGCAGGCCCACAGGTCGGGACGCGCGCACCCAGCGTACGCGGGTCAAACAGCGCGCTCACAGCGGTATGCGCCCATTCGAGCGCCGTCGCGTCGAGCGTGTAGTAGACCCAGCGCGCGTCTGAGGGGTCGCGACGATCATGCACGAGTCCAGCGCGCCGCAACGCGCCGAGGTGATGCGAGACCAGATTCTCCGCGAGTCCCAAGGCGCTGGCTAGCTCGCATACGCACGCCTCACCCTGACGGAGCAGCAAGAAGATGCGCAACCGTGTGGGGTCAGACAGCAGCCGCAACAGCGGCGCGACGGCCAGTGTCGCCGTCTCGTGAGCGTCTGCTGCGACAGTTGTTTCCGCACTGCTCATCGCCGCCATCATCGTGTGCGCATGCGTTGCTCGGCGGGATACAGGCGCCATCGGATTCGCTCCTTTCGAGGCGATGCGACGCGCTACGCTACGTATATTGCGGATCTAGGAAGATACATCAACGTCCGTTGAGATACTAGCACGCGATACGAGAAACCGTCAAGGAACCATTGCTGGCGCCTGGCTGCGGCAAAGACGTCTGTCGCGCCTGACGTGAAGATGGCCAGAACAGGCTACCCATTAGCGAGGGAGCAGGGAGATCAAAGATCAACGGGCCAGCGATGGCATGTCCGGGTGACGCATTGTGAAGTGACTGTGAGCGCGCGCTCTTGAAGACATGCGAACGACCGCATATGCTAGAGCGGAGCGCAGGGACTCCACGTGTGAACAGGAATGAAGGGAAATTAGTGGTGATGCGCGCTCATAACACGCTCGAACACTCACTTTCTGACGGCGACCGGCGGCGCGCTCTACGGCCCGCGCAGCGTGGCCAGCGCCCGATGGTCGCCGCTGAAGCCGATGAAGACAACCTCACAGGTAAGGCGTTGACGCGGCGTGAAGCGAACCTTTTCCGCCTGCTGGCGCATCCAGCCCGCCTGGAACTGCTCGGCGCGCTGCGTGAGGATGCGGCCTGCGTCTGCCATCTGGAAGCGCTGCTGGGATACCCGCAGGCCTACGTTTCGCAGCAGCTGGCGGTTTTGCGTGCGGCTGGATTGATCGAAGGACGGCGCGAGGGCTGGAATGTCTATTACCGCGTGTGCGACGCGCGACTGTTCGTGGCGCTCGACGCCGCGCTCACGCTGCTCAGTCCAATGGGTCTGCCCGCTCCACTTCCCCAGACGCGGCGCGAGCCGGGTTCCGTCGTGCCCGGCTGCGCTTGTCCGCACTGCGCGAGCGTCACACCTGACTCGGTGGATAAACAGGAGGCCCTCTGATGCCACTCCACTACAGCGTCCATGCGAGCCGTCTGGCGCCTCACATCGGCATGGCGCGGGCGAAACAAGCCCAGGTCTTCTTTGATGTGTCGCCTGAGCAGAGCGATGATTTGCTGAATCCCGCCGAGCTGCTGCTGAGTTCGCTTGCGGCCTGTATGCTCAAAAACATCGAGCGCCTGAGCCCCGTCTTGCGCTTCAGCTATACAGCAGTCGCCCTCGACATTGAGGGGACGCGCGAGGACAGCCCGCCACGCATGACCAGCATCAGCTATACGCTCCACATCTGGACCGCTGAGCCAGCCACGCGAGTCTCTCTCCTCCACCGGAATCTCCAGCAGCATGGGACTATCTATAATACGCTGTCTGCCAGTGTGCCCCTGCAAGGGCGCGTCGAAGTCCATGCTTCTACCGAGGGCGAGCGAGTGAACGCGAACGCAGAGCTATCTGAGTAAGGCCTGTCAGATACACCCGTTCTCCGCTGCCCACACCGGTTCCTTCCTCGTGGCAGTGGTAGCGCATGATAACGTCCAGGTCCGGGCGCCTACCGGCCAGGTCACCACGGTTCTGACGGCATGCGGGATCTATCGCAACAGCGCTCCCTTCAGCAAACGATGGGAGGGGAGCGCCACTGGCGCGGTTGGCGGCGCCTGATGGCGCGTAGGCGCTTCATCCCCGTGGGTAAACCAGGGGAGCTTCGCGCCGCACCCGCCATAAGCGTGTACGCAAGGGGCGCGCAAGCCGGCATGCCCGCATAGAGGCGAATCCAATGGCTCAGGAGATCGGACTGGGTATGTGGATGTCGCTGCCGGAAACCAGCGCGCAGGCGGGATCTTCACCCAATGGGTCACCGCTGAGGGCGTAAGCGCGCGCCCGCGAACCGCCACAGCTATCACGATATTCGCACTGTCCGCATTTCCCGCTGAAACGGGCCGCTCGAATATCGTTGAGGAGTGGGTGCTCGCGATAGAGGGAGACCAGGTCGCGCTCTCGGATGTCACCAAGGGCGCGCGGCAAGAATCCAGCAGGATATACGACGCCGTTATGCGAGACAAAGATAATGCCCTTGCCATCGCGAGTTCCAGTGCTCTGCGCGCGGGGCGCTGAAGTTGGCGGCCCCATTCGCGCCCGGAGGTCTTCCGCCATCGTTGTGTAGAGCGAACCTAGGTGATACTCGCTGGCGATGTGCGCTGGGGAGGCGCTCGGATCCGGGCCGCGCGTCTTCCGCCAGGATACTACGCGCCGAAAGAATGGGGCCTCGACAGTGCGGACAATGAGATCATAGGCCGACGCATCATAAAGAAAGTGGCAGACATCCTCGCATGCCAGCGCGTCAAGCGCCCCAACGTCTTGGCCGCGCCCAACGGGGATGAGGAAAAACACTTCCCAGACCTTTACCCCAACATCCTTCAGGATCTGCGCTATCGCTGGTAACTCTGTCACATTGTCGCGCATGGCGACAGTATTGACTTGAACGGTAAAGCCAGCGGCGACAAGCCGCGCAAGCGAACGTACTGTCGCCATAAAGTGATCGGCGACGCCGCGGATGTTCTCATGGGTCGTGGCCGTGGCGCCATCAAGGCTAAGTGAAACGATCGAAACCCCAAGGTCCGCGAACTGATGGATCGCCTCATCCGTCAGCTTCGGCGTCACGCTGGGAGCCAGCCCTACCGGGATACCAAGGCTTCGGGCGTGCTCGATAAGCGTGAACGCGTCTGGGCGCATCAGCACATCTCCGCCGGTAATGATGAGGACCGGGTACGGCTGTCCGAATCCCGTGAGGCTTTCGATGAAACGCAATCCTTCGGCTGGAGACAACTCACCAGGGGCAGGATATGGCATGGCTTCGGCCCGGCAATGCTTGCATGCGAGCAGGCATGCGCGGGTAGATTCCCAGAAAACGAGAATCGGACGTTGGTCAAAGTCTATGGCCACAAGACTCCTCCACAACCGTCTCAGTCGAGACATCGCTTCACGCGACGGCTCAAGCGCGCGCTATAGCGTCCTCATCTTACGCGCTTCCCATCACAGGCTTATCACAGCGAGCCCTTGCGAGCTCACGAAGCAAGCGAAGAGCGTGAAATGAAGTGAGCGATCTGAGGATGGAAAAATGAACGGAGCTTGAGGCAGCCGCTCGTGCGGCTGGGAGATGTCCCTCCTGCCAAGGCGTCAGTTTGTGGACGTGTCGGGGTAGCTCGATCCAGGTTCCAGATGGAAAAATTCTGGCGCGACTTATCCAAGCTGCGCCAGCGCCCATTCCGCGCTACGCCAGCAACGCGGACACGTAGCGGGCAATCGCTGGCGATGAGGTCAGGCCTGGCGACTCGATGCCGATCAGATTGACGAAGCCCGGGAGGCCGCGCGCGCTCTCATGCTCAATGATGAAGTCCCGCTGTGGCTCACCGGGCCCGAATACACGCGGACGGACACCCGCGCCCTCTGGCGACAGGTCGGACGGCTCCAGCCAGGGCAGATAGCGATGGGCCAAGCGCCAGAATAATTGACGCTTTGAGCTGTCAACGCGATATTCTGGGGCGTCGCGCCATGTGTCTGGGAGCCATTCGGCGTCGGGACCCAGACGCATCCGCCCCTCGAGGTCTAGTGTCAGATGGATGCGCGTGCCAGCTCGCTCGGTTCCAGTCGCCGCCAGCGGATAGACCAGCCGGGAGATGAGGCCGGTCTTTCCCGGCGCGACGCTGAAATACTCGCCTTTGCAGAAGTGCTGGCGATATCCAGCCTCATCGGTGTTGACGCCGACCAGCGAGGCGATGTGGTCAGCCCACAGTCCAGCGGCGTTAACGACAACCTCCGCACGCACGGCGAAGCGCTCACCTGTCGCATCCACGCCATCCACCAGATACCCGTCGTCTAGCCGCTCAATGCCGCGAACTTTGGTCCGGTAGGCGATATTAGCGCCATGGTCACCCGCGCTCTGGGCGAAGTAGGCCATCAGACTGTGCGCGCTGATGACGCCTGTTGAGGGTACGTACAGCGCGGCTGGCGCGTTCAGATGGGGCTCCATGCGCTCAATCTCGGCGCGCCCGATGATGCGCAGATCCCGCGCGCCGTTGCGTTCAGCATTCACTCGCAGGTCATCGAGCCCTGCCACTTCCGGGGCTTCGAGAGCGATCACGAGTTTGCCCAGACGCTTATGAGGGATGCCAGCCCGCGCGCACAATTCGTAGAGCAGCCGATTGCCCTGGACACACAAGCGCGCTTTGAGCGAGCCAGGAGGATATTGCAGCCCGGCATGGATTACCTCACTGTTGCGGCTGCTGGTTTCACGCCCAAACGCCTCGCGCTGTTCCAGGACAAGGATGTCCCGGCCTTCGGCGCTCAGTTGCGCGGCGATCGCCAACCCTACGACTCCAGCCCCAATAATGACCACATCGGCGGAAAATTCCTCAGCCATGCGTTTTCCTGTGTCTCCAGGAGAAAACCACGCGTTCCGCGATTATCCCCGCTTGTGTGGCCACCAAGTGGCACCTCGCGCTGCCTGGTCCGCGCGGTGCGAATATCAATCGCCTTACCATGCGATGCTATCGTACGCGCTGAGCGGGCGAGGTGTCTATCTTGGCAGGCATGCGCGCTGGGACCGTTCCCCGCGTTTGTCTCGCGTATCGCTCAACGCGCGTGACCCGGCGAGCGAGAGGTGGCGCGGATGTCCCGCCAATTTAGCCGCCAACCCGCAATCGTTCGCTAGAATCGGAGCAGGCAGGTCTCCAGCGTTAGTCCTGGGCCAAACGCCATCATGACTCCCCACTCACCAGGATGGGTGGCGCCGCTCTTGAGCGCCTCTTCCAACACCATCAGCACTGTAGCGGATGAACAGTTACCATGCTCGCGCAGCACCTTCCACGAGTGCGCGAGCTGCTCATCACTGAGCTCCAGCCTGGCCGCGATGGCTTCCAGAATGCTTGGCCCGCCAGGATGCGCCAGCCAGTGCGTCACATCGCGAATACCCAATCCATGCGGTGTGAGCAGGCGCTCAACCGCAGTCTGAACGTGGCGCCGCAAGGTGACTGGGACCCGGGGTGAGAGACTCATGACAAATCCAGCGTCCCCGACTTCCCATGTCATCTGGCTTGCGGCGCTGAAATCCGAGACGCAGTAGGCATCAACAAGCTGCGGGCCCCGCGCGGCTGGGTCGTTACTCAACAGGACTGACGCGGCGCCGTCGCCGAACAATGCCATCTGGGTGTGCGCGTTGCGGTCGAGGTTCGCGGCGAAGTGAAGGCTGGACAGTTCAACGCAGAGCAACGCCGCGACCGCGTTTGGATAGGCGCGCATTGTCGCAAGGAGCTGGCGCAATCCAACGAGCGCGCCGAAGCATCCCATGTGTCCCACAACGACGCGTCGCGCGTCAGGTCTGATACCCAGATCGCGGGAGAGCAGGATATCCAGCCCAGGCGCGGTATAGCCAGTGCAGGAGACGACGGTGAAGTCTGTGATGGCGCTGGCGTCATAATCCGGAGCGACGCGCAGACATGCCTCCAGCGCTTTCCGGCCCAGTTCATACGCGGCGGTTGCGTAGGTCTCCATGCGTTCACCCGTTGTGCGTGGGCGCTCATAGAAGGCGTCAAGGTCTACGCTTAACTGGCGGGCTTCCACTTTACTCGCCAGAAATATGCGCTCTATCTGTCGGGCGCGTTCGCGTAACTCGCGCTGTTTGTCCCAGTCCTTGCCCAGCGTATGATCGCATACGAAAGCGAGCAGGCTCTCGCGCGTGTGGTTCCGCGGGGGCGTGGCGGTAGCCAGCGCGACGATCTTCGGCGAGGTCGTCATGTACTGACACTTCCTGTCATTGTGCGAAGCGACACGACGCGCCACCTTTCCGCTTGCTTGCGACAATCTCACACCATCCTGCCGCCTCTGTACCACATTCACAACTGGATTGCTAGCGCGCCCTGGCGCTTCTCGCGCGAATCGCACGAGCGTGGGGCTTGGAGTACGCAGAGGCTTCCCGTGCGCCCAGCCTGCCCATTCGGGCAGGCTACGTCTGGCGTGTGGACGGAAATCGTCGTGGTTGTCGCAGCGGGAAACAAGAACGCGCTATCGCCTCTTTCCTGAGGGTGAAGCGCACCAAGGCGCCGCAGGTCCCGGTATGCGGGAAGATCGCGCCCAGCCGAATCATCCCACTCCGACGAAGACTTTGTCCAGCGCCAGGGCACGCCGATTCCAACTGACCAGAAGGTCAGCCTGTGAACAGTAAAGGAAATGTTAAAAATGCCCGAAGTCAGCCCATCATACAGGCGTGGCGGGTCTTGTATTCGTTGACGCCATTTGAACGTATGAGTTACGATCAAACCGCCGGAATGGGCATCGGCAAACTCGGCGCCAATCATCGCGGCGCTACCAAAACGGGGGACGCATGGATCCTATCAAGGTGTTCACCTTGGCGATTATGCAGGGTGCGACGGAGCTCTTTCCGGTAAGCAGCTTGGGACATACTGTAATTATATCGGGTATTCTAGGATGGAATGAAACACTACAAAGTCCAACGTTTCTGCCGCTTCTGGTTATGCTTCATCTGGGCACGTCAGCGGCGCTATTGACCTTCTTCTGGCGAGACTGGCTCCAGTTGTTGCGTGGCGGGGCGCGAACGGTCATCGCTGGTCGCTTTACGCCTGATGTGGACCCGGATGGCGCTGGGCGACAGCTCGCGTTGATTGTGGTGGGAACGATCCCCGCCGGCATTGTTGGCTTGCTCTTTCAGAAAACTCTGGAGAAGGGATTCAGCGAGCCGCTGATCGCATCGGCGTTTCTGGTCGCTAATGGCGCGGTGTTACTGTTCGGAGAGCAACTCTGGCGGCGCCAGCGCACACGAAAGGATATGCTCCAGAAAGACGGTCAGCAGTTTGGTGAGATTGGCCGCTCGATCAACGACATGACATTCAAGCAGGCGGTATTTATCGGCGCCGCTCAGATACTCGCGCTGATTCCGGGCTTCTCCCGTTCAGGGGTAACGATGGTGGCGGGCATGGCGAACGGACTGAGCCATGAAGCGTCGGCGCGCTTCTCGTTTCTTCTCGCCACGCCGATTATCCTGGCCGCTGGCGTTCTGGAAGTGCCAAAGCTTTTGAAGGCGCAGTATCTTCAGGAGTTACCAATCGCGATCGCTGGTGGTGTGGTGGCGGGCATCTCAGCGTATCTGAGTGTGCGCTTTCTGATGCGGTACTTCGAGACCAATCGCCTTGATCCATTCGCGTATTATTGCGTCATAGCTGGAACGCTGGCGTTCGCCTTCTTCGCGCTCCAGTCGTTTGGCATGATTCCGTAGCCCACGCTTTTCTCATGCCTTCACGCGCGGGCTAAACGCCCTCGCCGTTCGCGACAAGGAGAGACCCTGTCTTATGAAATCAGCCTGGTTAGTTGGCGGCGCGCTGGCCGCCATCTGCGTGGCGCTGGCTGTCTATTACCTGATTCCCAACATTTATCATCCGTTCACGTCTAGCGCTCCTACCAACAGCCATCTGAAACATGCGCTTGTCTTCCTTGGGCTTGCTGTTGTCTCAGTTGTGGGCGCGCGCTTCGCGGCCAACACAAAGCGCGCGTAGACGCCCTGCGCCCTTCCCACATGCGCTTTTCAGACGCTCCACGTCCGTGATAGCGTTTGTAGAACGCTGTAGAGTATGGTCGCGAGGAGCGGGGTGGAGCGCCAGAACGTGGCGCGCATATGATAGCCAGCGCCTGAAACGTCAACAAAACGTTTCAGGCGCTGGCCTTGTGGCGGCTGGCGCGCTATTTGACCGCGGCGCTCTCTGGCCAGAGAACCTTTTCTCGCTGTGAAGCGATGCGATGGGCCGTCGCGATGAACTCTGACAAGGGAATCGCGCCGAGGTTCTCGTTTGATCGCAACCGCACGGCGACCGCCTCAGCCGCCGCCTCCTTGTCACCAACAACCAGCATATATGGGATCTTCTGGAGTTGCGCGTCGCGAACCTTGGCGTTCATGCGCTCTTTGCGCATGTCCGCGTCCGCGCGCAACCCCGCTTCACGCAGATGCCGCAGGACACGCTCCGCGTATTCGCCGTGCTTCTCATCGGAGATGGGGATGACTACCGCCTGGACGGGGGCCAGCCAGACAGGGAACGCGCCTGCGTAGTGCTCAATCAGGACTCCCATGAAGCGCTCCGTGGAGCCCATGATCGCGCGGTGGATGACGGCGGGTCGGTGCGCCTGGCCATCCTCACCCGTGTACTCTAATTCGAAGTTCTCAGGCTGGAAAAAGTCGAGCTGGATCGTGGAGAGCTGCCACTCGCGGCCCAGAGCGTCACGCGCCATCAGGTCCATTTTGGGGCCGTAGAACGCGGCTTCGCCTTCGACCGCGTCATATTCCATCGCCTTGCTATCCAGCGCGGCGCGGAGGTCAGCGATGGCCGACTGCCAGATCTCGACGTTACCATGATACTTCGTCGTGTCGCTGAGGTCGGGCAGCGAAAGACGCACACGGTAATCCGTCAGTCCATACGTGCCCAGAATCTCGCGCACAAGATCCACAATCCTGCCGAACTCCTCCTGGATCTGGTCGTGGCGCACGAAGATGTGCGAATCGTCTTGCGTGAGCGCGCGCACACGCGTCAAACCCGCTAGCTCGCCTTGCTTTTCGTAGCGGTAGAGCGTAGCGAACTCGGCGTAGCGGATCGGGAACTCACGATAGCTATGACGCTGGGACTTGTAGAGCGTGAAGTGAGAGGGACAATTCATTGGCTTGAGCTCGAAGCTGTTATCCTCCCGCTCTTCCGCGGATTCCCCCTCGCGGACGTCGCGTTCTTCCTGCATCTTGGGGAACATGGCCTCGCGGTAGTGCTCCCAGTGTTTTGAGCGCTTGTAGAGCCGCACACGCGCGATATTGCTCGTCCAGACGTGCTGGTAGCCGTGCGCCGTTTGCGTCTCGCGGACGTAGCGCTCCATTTCATGCCGGACGATCTCGCCATTGGGCAGGAAGAGCGGAACGCCAGGTCCGACATCCTCACTGAACGCGAACAGGCCGAGCTCGCGACCTAGCTTGCGGTGATCACGCTTGCGGGCTTCCTCGAGCTGCCAGAGATATTGATCGAGTTCCTGCTGCGTGAACCAGGCCGTGCCATAGACGCGCGTGAGCATGGGGCGATGCTCATCTCCACGCCAGTAGGCCCCCGCGACACGCATGAGCTTGAACGGACCAATCTGCCCCGTGCTCTCAACATGTGGGCCCCGGCAGAGATCGAGGAACGGGCCTTGCTGGTAGATGCCAACCTGAGCGTCGGGCAGGTTCTCGATAATCTCGATTTTGTAGGGCTGGTCCTTCTCGCGGAAGTATTTCAGCGCCCTGGCGCGGCTCCACTTCGTCTGCGTGAACGGATGGTTCGCGGCGACACTCTGGCTCATGCGCTCCTCGATGGCGGGGAAATCTTCTGGCGTGAGCGGTCGCGGCAGCTCCATGTCGTAATAGAAGCCGTCCTCAATGGCTGGCCCAATGGCGAATCGCACGCCAGGGAACAGGTCCTGGATGGCTTCCGCCATCACATGGGCCGCGCTATGCCTCATCCGCTGGAGCGGCGTGTACTTTATTGAAAGGTTGAGCTCTTCTTCGACGGACATTGCGTGGTCTATCCTTTCATTACTCGCGCGGACCCAGCGTGCGCCGCGTCAGCGTTCAAAAGATCAAGCAGAGCCCAACAGTGGGCAAGCCGCGCCTCAGCATGAGGAGCGCGCAACGCAAGACGCATGCGCCGCGCGATATGGGGCCTCTGATGATCCAGGGCAAGGAGCGACTGATGATCCAGGGCAAGGAGCGACTGGACGTCTGGAAGCGCGTTGTTCCCGGGCTGAATGGCGACGAGCGCCAGTAGGCTCCGCAACGCGCCATCCAGGTAGAGCGCCGCGAGATCGGGATCGTATGGTAGTGAGTGTTGCGCGCGTATGAGGTCCGCGATCACGGACGCGCGTGACACGTCGTGGGACACTGGCTCGTTCGGATGAATCACCATATGGCGCCTTCATTTCGGCAGACGCGCCCAAGAGACTAGGCGCGGGGATGGCTTTTTGAACTGTGCGGGCGGTATCGCCCATGTAGGCGAGCGCGGTAACGCCGCCAGCGGGCTGCTGGCGGATCGCGCCTCCCCAGATGCGATGGAATTCCATCTTTCCGTTCATCCCCTGGTCTATCCGTTTACGCGCGGCGCAATACGCGCGATCATCGAAATAAGGGTCAGCAAAAAGCCCTCCCGTCCGAATCAGGGACGAGAGGGCGCGCAGTTCTCCCGTGGTTCCACCCACGTTCCGCGCCAGACCGCCTGTCTCCGCTATTCTAAGGAAAATAGCGCCTGGCGCGCTCGATGCCTGATAACGGAGGCGTCCGCAGCCCTCTACATGGAGCGCGTGGCGCTCTTTCGCAGGCTGTCTGTGCGGGTGGTACACTCGTGCGTCACACTCCCATACGGGGCTCTCAGCCAGTGGCCACCGATCTCTGTTGGGGGAAAGCGCGAGGCATGTCCCGCGAGTCGCATGGGCGCTCCATGCGCTCATCATATTCGTGTCACTGTATCACGCGCCAGGCGCGCTCCGCAACTACTTGCTGGCTGTGACGCGGCGCCTGTGGCTCTGGTTCTTTACCCTGGCGCGCCACCTTGCGCATGGGGGCGCCGGGGTTCATGTGAGACTCCGCATCGTTCGCGTTTCACGGAGGCGCTTTGGGTGCTATCATGAAGCACGAGTAGAACGGTATCCATTTCGTAGCGAGGAACAGGTCATCATGGAGCAAAGCCGCCATCCGTTGGAGTTGCCGACATCCGCGCTTCGCCGTGTCACCGATCCAGCCACACTGGGATTTACGACGACCGAGCGGCTTATCAAGCCAGAGACGTTCATTGGCCAGGATCGCGCGCGTGAGGCGATTGAGATTGCACTGGGAATTTCCGATGGTCGCTACAACTTGTTCGTCATGGGAGAGCCAGGGGCGGGCTGTACGGCTTCGACGCTTACGATGACATCGGAGGCCGCGCGAAAGCGGCATGTGACAAGCGACTGGGTGTACGTCCACAATTTCGAGCAACCTGAGGAGCCAGTCGCGCTGGAGCTGCCAGCCGGGCGTGGCCGCATTTTCTCGCGGGATGTCGAGACCTATGTCACATCGTGCCGGCGGGAGCTACGCCGCGCGTTTTCGTCTGAAGCGTATAGCCAGCGCCGAGAGGAAGCGCTAAAACCGCTCGTTGGACGGCGCGACGCGCTACTGGAGGAATTGCAGCGCGAGGCGCTGGCGCACGGGTTCGCGCTTCAAGGCACTCCAGCGGGGCTGGCGATTTTGCCACTCAAGCCAGCTGTTGAGGGGCGAGCCGGTGAACGGGAAGCGTATACCCCAGAGGTGTTCCAGGCCCTGCCCGAGGAGGAAAAGAAGCGTTTCCAGGAGAACAATAGTAAGGTCGAGGCGGCGGCTGGCCGTATCTTGCCTCAGGTGCGCTCCACTGAAGAAGAGATGCGCGCTATTGTGCGCGCGGTGGATCATGATGTCGCCGATAACGCGATTCGCCATCTCTCAGAGCTGATAGCCGCAACCTATGCGGCCTTGTCGGGAGCTGTCCTCTTCTTTCGCTTGCTGCGCGCCGATATCGTCGCGCACGCCGCCGTATTGCGCGAGAGTGGTGACGAAGCGCCCAGCGGATCCTCTGAGTCTGAGGCGGATGGTGTGGGCGCCACGCCGGAGTCTGCGAGCGAGCTGTCATTCGACGAGGACCTGCGCGAGCGTCCTTCGGTGCGCGCGCTGCTGCGGCGATACAGCGTAAATGTGATGATCGCGCGCCATCAGGATGAAACCGCGCCGGTGATGGAGGAGACGAATCCCACCTATTCAAATTTGATGGGAAGAATAGATATTGGCATGCGTGAAGGCTTGCCGTTTACTGATCACATGATGCTGCGTCCAGGCGCGATGCACAGGGCGGTTGGCGGCTATCTGATCCTGCAGGCGCGTGACGTGCTGACCGCCAATCGCGCCTGGGAGGCGGTCAAACGGATGGCGCGGTTTGGGCGCATCGAGCTGGAGAATGGCTCGATGACGGTTGGCTCCGCTCCGGGAGCGACTATTCGCCCGCAACCAATCCGCGCGGATGTCAAAGTGGTTCTGATCGGGGACCCGCTTACTTATGGCTTGCTGTCGGAACTAGACCCGGAGTTCCGCCAGATCTTCAAGGTCCGCGCCGATTTTGATAGCGAGATGCCGCGGGACGCGGCGTCTGAGCAGGCGTACGCCCGGATCGCTGGTGACGCGGCGCGCCAGTTAGGATATCCACCATTCACGAGCGCCGCGGTGGCGCTGGTCATCGAGGAAGGCAGTCGCTGGGCGGAAGACCAGCTGCGCCTCTCAGCGGATCTGACGGATGTTGGGGATCTCTGCATGGAGGCTGGCTATTTCGCGAAGCGCGCGGAGGCGGCGACCACGGATATCGCGCATGTCAAAGCCGCGATGGAAGCGCGTGAGCGTAGGGAAAATCTGTTCGCGGAAAAAATGGAAGAAGCGATTCTCGACGAGTTCATCATGATCGCGACTTCAGGATCGGTAACGGGGCAGATTAACGGGCTGAGCGTGCGGATGCTGTTCGGCTACCCATTTGGCGCCCCAACGCGCATCACCGCGCGGGTATCCCCGGGTGTGGCGGGAGTCGTCACGGTTGAGCGCGAGACGGATATGAGTGGCCCAAGCCATACGAAGGGCGTTCTGGTGCTGGGCGGCTATCTGGCTGGACGGTTCGCCCAGCAGTTCCCAATGAGCTTGTCCGCCAGTCTGTGCTTCGAGCAGCTCTATACTGGTGTGGATGGTGATAGCGCATCCTCAGCGGAACTCTATGCTCTGCTCTCCGCGCTGGCGGATGTTCCCATCAATCAGGCGCTGTCAGTGACGGGCTCGGTCAACCAGCGTGGCGAGATACAGGCGATTGGCGGGGTTACCCAGAAGATTGAGGGGTTCTTTCGCATCTGTAAGGCGCGGGGCCTGACAGGGGAGCATGGCGTACTCATTCCGGCGGTCAACGTACGCAACCTGATGCTGCGTGATGAAGTGA
Source organism: Chloroflexota bacterium (assembly GCA_021814145.1). Lineage (GTDB taxonomy): Bacteria > Chloroflexota > Ktedonobacteria > Ktedonobacterales > JADMIN01 > JAKAIY01. The sequence goes on along the minus strand of JAKAIY010000053.1, from coordinate 5,699 downwards.
TCGAGGCGACTCGCGCCGGACAATTCCATATCTATGGCGTGAACACGATCGAGGAAGGGATCCAGATTCTCACCGGCATCCCATTCGGGACACCCACGAGCGATGGAAATTATCTGTCGGGAACGATAGCCGAGCGCGTGCTTGCGCGACTGGCGGAGTTCAGCGAGCGTGTGCGCATGTATGGCCCGTATAGAGGTGGTGCGAGTGGGCGCTCATGACGCCAGGGCTTTGCCGCGCGCTTATATCCAGCGGAGATGAGAGGCGTCGCCCTCGTTAGCCAGGCCCAGCGCCGTGAGCGCATGCGCGACGCCGCGCTCGTCGGCGCTAGTGGTCATGGCGTGCGCGCGCCGCTTGAGCTCAGGCATCGCATTGGCCATCGCGATGCCAACACCGGCCGCTTCAAAGAGCGGAAGGTCGTTCTCACCATCGCCAATCGCCACAATCTCTGGCTGCGCGATTGAAAGGCGGCGCGCCAGGGCGCTTAGCGCCGTTCCCTTACTTATGTTGGGGGAGATGATCTCAACGAATTCGGCTGTTGTGCGCATGACTGTGGCAAGCGCGCCGAGGCGCGCCACAAGCTGATCGCGCAGGAGAGCGAGATGAACCGGATCACCGGTCATCAGCAGTTTCAGCGCGGGCGGAAGCTGATCGTCGAGTCGCGTGACGTGGTGGAGCGCTGGCTCATGATAGGCGGCGAGGATGTTGTCCAGAGGACCGGGCGCAGCGTCGGTATAGATCGCGTTCGTGGTATACCAGGCGATCGCTTGGTCTGGCGCTATCTCCCGAATAGCCGCGAGCGTGACATCGCGCGTGGTGGAATCAATCGGCCAGAAGCGCATCGCCTCATCTGTGGCAACGTCCATCAGCGCCGCGCCATTACAGGTGATTTGCGGGCCAGTAAGATGAAGCGCGGTGGTCAGGTCATGAACAGCGGCGAGCAGTTTGCCCGTGGCCAGGCAGACGATCGCCCCATGTTCCTCCTGGGCCTGCAGAACCGCGTTACGGACTTCTGGAGCCAGACGGTGTTGTGAATCCAGCAAGGTTCCATCTACATCGAGCGCTATCAACCGGTACATTTTCAGAAGCATCCCCAGGATAGAGGGCCATACAGCGGATTTATCTCGCGCTCAGGTGACAGGCGTGAAAGCGCGGAAACAAACCTGGCAAACGTTTTGCTATGACGCTCTAGAGGCGTCGCGTCTGGAGCGCTCTTTGCGCCTCCATCATTTTACACGCCTCCGTCTGGTAAAAGGAGGCCATCATGCCTAGCGCCAACGCCGTGATCGCCGATCCTGTTGGTTTGCACGCTCGTCCCGCCGCTGACTTTGTCAGGGCCGCGAATACCTTCGCTTCCACGATCACTGTTACGTGCGATGGGAAGAGCGCCAACGCCAAGAGCATTCTTCAGATTATCTCACTCAACGCGCGCCAGGGCGCGACCGTGACGTTGACGGCGGACGGCCCCGACGAGGAGGAGGCGCTGCGCGCGCTCATCGCGCTACTTGAGACGCCTGGAGCAGGGATCTGATCAGCGAGCAGTCTCATGTACCGCGCTCTCTTGCCAACCGCGCGCTCTGCCTATATAATTAGAACATTAGTTCCAGTTCTCGCCCTGGCGGCGGGATGGAAGGACGCGATTCGCGTGAGCCGAAAGGGACGGGAGCTCATGGCGCGGATACTGGTCGTAGATGATGACGCCGCGATTCGCCAGTTGTTGATGTTCGCTTTCTCGATGGAGGGATACGATGTCGAGGCGCTGAGCGATGGGCGCGATGTCGTTGAGACACTTCGCGCGTCCGCTGAGCGCGTTACGGTGTTCATGGACATTATGATGCCGCATGTGAATGGGCTGGAGGTTTGCCGCCAGTTGATGAACGAGCCCGCGCTGCTTTCGCGTCACGTGGTCGTGCTGATGTCGGCGGGCATCACGCCGGGGGAGGCGCTGCCAGGCTCAGTTCGCGAAACGCTGGCCAAGCCGTTTAGTCTGGATCGCGCGCTGCGACTGGCGGAACAGCTTGGCGCTGAGCCGCCAGCGTTGATTTCGACTGAGGGGGCGCCAGAGGAGGCAAGCGCCCCGCTTCGGTCGGTGTGATAGACCGCCTCACGATTTGGATTCTTCGCCCATAGCCGCGTGCAATTCAGCCGCTCGCCTGGCCGATTCCTCGGCTTCATCGGTGCGGCCCGACGCCAGCAGCGCCTGCGCAAGCGTCTCGTGGGCATCCGCGAATTCCGGCTCAAGCGCGACCGCCGATTCGGCCATATCTACAGCTTCGGCGGCGCGACCGCTGGCCAGATAGGCGTTCGCGAGATCGTTGCGAACGCCGGGATTGAGCGGGTCAAGCTCGATAGCGCGCTCGAACTCCGCGATCGCTTCATCTCGCAATCCCAGTCCTTCGAGGGCTGAGGCTTTCTCGTAGGGCGCTCCTGGATCCTCAGGGAAGTGTTTGAGCAATTTCTGGGCGACTTCAAGCGCTTCGGCGTGACGCTCTGAAAGGTTGAGCGAAGCGGCTAGGCCGGTATACACCTCCACCAGCAGGTCATCATCGTCATGTGAATCGCTGAATTGATGGGCTAACTCGCGGAAGATCGCGATCGCTTCATCGTATCGCTGCGCCTCGCGAAGCGCCTCCGCCTTGTTGAACCTGACGCTTGTAGCGTCAGGATTGAGTTGTAGCGCGTGGTTGTAGGCGTCAATCGCGCCGTCCAGATCACCTGTCTCCTGACGCCAGTTGGCCAATCGCTCCCAGGCCTCAGTGTCGTCTGGCGCGAGCTCAACGATTTTCTGCCAGGTGGCGGCGGCTTCTTCCGCATTATCCATTGTCTCATGAACCAGCGCCAGTGTCTCGTAGGCGGCTGGTTCATCTGGCGCGAGCGCGACCATCTGGTTGGCCAAGTTCAAGGCGTCCTTTTCGCGGTGCGCCATGAGATAGGCGTCACACAGGCGCTCGTAGCGGTCGAGCTCATGCGGACGGCTGTCCACGTCACGCTCGAGTTCAGCGAGATTCTCCGCTTGCCTGGCGATTTCTTCGCGCGCTTCCCGAAGCCGTTCGGCGGCAAGCGCATTTTCAGCGTTCACGATTTGCGCTTGCCGGTACGCGAGCGCCGCGTCATCAAAGAAGCCCATCTCCAGATAGAGATCGCCGATGTTGGTATAGGCCTCGCCGTCACTGTTATCAAGCTCGACCACGCCTCTAAACGCTTCCAGGGCGTGCTCGTCTTCACCGCGCTCACGATAGAGGTGACCGAGATTTTTATAGGCCGCCTTCAGCCCTGGGTCGAGGTAGATCGCACGCAGATAGGAGAGAACGGCCGCGTCACTCTCACCGAGTCGCTGGCGCGCCAGGGCGAGGTTATAGCGCGCGTTCGCGTTTCGAGGCGCGGCGGCGATGGCCTCCGTGAAGGCCTCCGCAGCCGCTTCATAGTCTTCCGCGGCCGCGGCTTCCAGGCCGCGACGCATGGATGCGGTCGCCGCCGGGTTTTGCGGCGGATCAACCTGCTCAGGTTGGCGCCGTTGACTATCAGCGCGCTCGGCGTCCTCAGCCATGCGAGGCTTCTCCTTCCAAGGGGACTCTGCCATGTGTGTTCATTTGATGGCGCCTCCTGGCGCGCCAAGCGTCGCCCGCCGCGCGCCAGGAGGCGTCTGGAGCCTGGCTACATCGCCGCCAGTGACGCGTCGAGCTTCTCAACCGCTTCGTCAATCTCCGCGTTGGTGATGATAAGCGGCGGCACGAAGCGTATGGTCGAGGGGCCCGCGTTTGTGATAAGCAAGCCGCGCTCAAGCGCACGATCCATGACATCCTGCGCGCGCGGCTCGGCGAGGTCAAACGCGCGCATCAGGCCAATGCCGCGCATACCACTCATGATAGGATACTTCGTGGCCAGATCGCGTAGCTTGCTGTCGAGATACGCGCCCATTTGCGTAACATGGTTGAGCAGGTCCTTGTCGTGGATTGTGCGCATGGTGGCTACGCCAGCGGCGCACGCGATCGGATTGCCGCCAAACGTTGTGCCGTGGTCGCCCGGCTCGAAGATGTCAGCGCGAGGCGCGGCGAGCATAGCGCCAATGGGCACCCCTCCAGCAAGGCCTTTGGCCATCGTTACGATATCAGGGCGGATGCCCATATGCTCCCAGCTGAAGAACTTGCCCGTGCGTCCCATGCCAGCTTGCACCTCATCACATATCAGGATGAGATTCTGCTCGTCGCACCAGGAGCGCAAGCCTTGCATATACGCTGATGAAGCGGGATAGATGCCACCCTCGCCCTGGACCGCCTCGATGAGTACACCGGCGGTTTTCTCTGTAGTCGCGGCTTTGAGCGCGTCGAGGTCATTGAATGGGACCTGTCTAAAGCCATCAGGGAGAGGAAGCCAGGTGTCCTGGTATTTTTTCTGGCCAGTGGCCGCCGTAGTCGCCAGCGTGCGCCCGTGGAATGAGCGCTCCATGCTGATGATGCCATAGGCGCCGCCGCGGTTGACGCGACCATATTTGCGCGCCAGCTTGATGGCGCCTTCGTTGGCTTCGGCGCCGCTATTGGAGAAGAACGCGCGCATGCCGCCGCTGACGTTATAAAGCAACTCCGCCAACTCGACCTGCCGCTGGTTGATGTAGAGATTGGAGACGTGCACGAGCTGTTGCGCCTGGTCGCAGATCGCCTTGACGACCGCTGGATGCGCATGACCGAGGACGTTGGTCGCGATGCCAGCGACCAGGTCCAGGTAAACCTTGCCATCAGCGTCCCAGACGCGGACGCCCTCGCCGCGCGTCATGACCAGGTTGCGCTTGAATGTGCTCTGATAGTATTTGTGCTCCCGCTCGACCCAATCCGCTGACATGCTGGCTCCCGTTGGCGGCGTCGCTGGCTCTGTGGATGTCATGTGTGATACCCCCGCGTGTTAGCGTGTGTAGGTTGTATTTTCATCAATGTAGCCGTGGGTCAGATCGCAGCCCCAGGCGGTCGCTTCGTTCTGGCCCATGCCAAGGCCAATAGTGATGACCACTTCATCATCGCTGACCGCGCGCTTGGCCGCCGCCTGATCATACGCGAGCGCCACACCGTCGCGCACGATGGGGGTATCGCCAAGCTGGATGGAGATGCGCTCGGGATCGAGGTCTGCCTCGCTAGCGCCCAGCGCGGCCATGATTCGCCCCCAGTTAGGATCACCGCCCGCTACGGCGCACTGCCAGAGCGGCGACGCGGTCACGGCTCTGGCGGCTTTGCGCGCATCACTGTCGGTAGCGGCTCCCTGGACGCATACAGTCATGAAGCGCGTAGCCCCTTCACCGTCGCGTGCGATCTCGCGGGCGAGGTAGCGGGTGACATGCCGGAGCGCGGCGATGAACACCTCGGCGCCGGGCGCGCTATCATGGAGCGGCGTATTGGCCGCGGATCCATTCGCGAAGAGCAGGACAGTGTCGTTTGTGGACATATCGCCGTCCACGCAGATCATATTGAAGGAGTCATTGACGGCGCTGAGGAGCTGGCGCTGGAGCCAGTCGCGCTCGACCGCCGCGTTCGTGGTCAGGTAGCAGAGCATGGTGGCCATGTTGGGGTAGATCATGCCAGCGCCCTTTGTCGAGCCACCCAGGCGGATGGTCTTCCCTTCGATCTCGAATTCGACCGCGATGGTTTTGACACGTGTATCCGTGGTGATGATGCCTTGGGCGAAAGCGTCGCCGCCATCGCTGGAGACCTCGAGAT
>JAKAIY010000052.1 GCA_021814145.1 Chloroflexota bacterium | reverse complement strand
TCGACGCCGCCGCGCGCCTGACCTCCAACGCCGCCAGCGACCCGGCGCTGGCCGCCGCCCGCCGCGAGCTGCTCGCGCCGCCCCCGCCCGTGATCCCCGAAGCGCGCTTCCCCGCCCGGCTGGCGCGCCTGGGCTACACCGCCCACAGCCGCGACGGCGTCGAGTTCATCATCCCTCCGCTCTGCCCCATCCCCGCTGGCCCCTTCCGCCTGGGCAGCGACAAGGCCCGTGACGGGGACGCCAGGGACAGCGAGACGAGCCGCCGGACGGTGACGCTGGCGGCCTACGAGATCGCGCGCTACCCCGTCACGGTCGCTGAATACCAGCTCTTCCGCCTGGCGACGAAGCGCGCGGAGCCAGCGAGCCGGCACAATCCGCTCTCCTGGAGCGAACAGCTGGCCGCGCCCGATCATCCGGTGGTCAACGTCACCTGGCGCGACGCCTTCGACTATGTGGCGTGGCTGGCGCGTCGCGCGGAACAGCCCTGGCGGCTGCCAACCGAGGCCGAGTGGGAGAAGGCCGCGCGCTCTGACCCGCGCGACCCGCTCGGCGCCAGCAGCGAGCGCATCTACCCCTGGGGTGATACGTTCGACGCCAGCCGCTGCAATAGCCAGGAGAGTGGCCTCGGCGCGACCTCGCCCGTTGGATGGTATAGCGCCAGCGAAGAGAACCAGCGCGCGGGCCGCCAGAGCGGGGCCAGCCCCTGTGGCGCCGAGGACATGGCCGGCAACGTCTGGGAGTGGACCGCCAGCGTCTACGCGCAGGACTACGGAAAATCGAATCAGGTGGTTGGGGTTGATAACACTGAAAGTAGAATCAACCGTGGCGGGAGCTGGGTCAGTGACCGGCGCGGCGTCCGCGCGGCGTACCGCCTCAGCGTCGGCGGGCCCGACTTCGCGCGCAGCGTCCTTGGGTTCCGCCATGTCCGCGCGTCCCCTGGCTCATAATACACTAATACTGGAATCTGGATTCTGACACCGTTTCGACTTAAAATCAATTTGCGGGCGCGAAAACACGCTCGCAAAAGAGACGCCGCCGCAGGCGGCGGAGCGCGGGAGGACGTGGTGGGCAAGCGCGTCTATGACCTGTATCCCCAGGTGTACGCGTTCGAGAACCTGCTGTTCGCTGAACGCGACGCCGCCCGCGGCAAGCGCGGGCGGCCCGATGTCGCCGCCTACGAATACCACCTGGAAGATGAGCTGCTCAAACTTGGAGACGCGCTGCGCGAGAAGCGTTGGGCGCCCGGCGCCTACCGCCGCCACACGGTGCGCGAGCCCAAGGAGCGCGTCATCTCCGCCGCCCCATACCGGGACCGGGTCGTTCACCACGCGCTGACGCGCGTGCTGGAGCCAGTCTACGCGCGGCGCTTCATCCCCGACTCCTACGCCAGCCGCCTGGGCAAGGGCACGCATCGCGCGCTGGACCGCGCGACCCAGTTCGCGCGCCACTTCCCCTATGTGCTGCGCTGCGATATCGTCGAGTTCTTCCCGGCGATGGATCATGCCGTATTGCGCGCCCTGTTCCGGGGCGTAATTGGAGATCAGGACGCTCTGTGGCTCTGTGACCGCGTTCTGGAGGGTGGCGCGCGGGAGCTGGTCAATCAGTACACGCCCGTCTGTTTCCCCGGTGACGGAGAAACCGCGCCCATTCGCCCGCGCGGCCTGCCGGTCGGCAACCAGACTTCGCAGTTCTGGGCCAATGTCTACCTTGACCCACTGGACCAGTTCGTCAAGCGCGTCCTGCGCTGCGAAGGCTACCTGCGCTACGTGGACGATTTCCTGCTTTTCGCGCCTGACAAGCATACGCTGCATGGCTGGCGGCGCGAGATCATCGCCTTCCTGGCCACGCTACGCCTGACGCTCCATGAGGCAAGGGCGGCCGTATTACCGGCCACGGCGGGCATTCCATTCCTTGGCTTCCGGGTGTATCCCGATCACCGCCTGTTGCGACGGCGCAACGCTGTCGCCTTCGCCAGGCGCTATCGCGCGCTGCGCGCGGACTATGCCGCTGGGAGCATTCCCTTTGAGCGGCTCAATGCGAGCGTGCAGGGCTGGGTAGCGCACGCGGCGCATGGCGATACCTGGGGCTTGCGGAGCAGGCTGCTCGCTGATCGGGTTCTGCCGCCATCTGACGCGAAGGGAGAGCCGCTGTTTGCCTAACTTCGACTCACCAGTTTTCACCCGCTGCCACCAGTTATTGACCTGGCTGATTCCGCTGACCCTCAAGTTTCCGCGCCAGCAACGCTTCGTGCTGGCGCAAGCCGTTCAGCGCAACGCGCTCGATTTGCAGGAGCGGCTGGTCGAGGCGGCGCACGCCACGCCGCAATCGCTGCCAGGGGCGCTCTCCCTGGCGGATATCGAACTCGACAAGCTGCGGCGCGATATCCGCCTCTGCGCCGAGCTCAACCTCATCACCACTGGCCAGTACGAGCACGCCGCGACGCTGCTCGCCGAGATGGGCCGCCTGATTGGCGGCTGGCGCAGAGGCGCGGGCAACCGCGCGTAGGTGATTTTCGCGCGCTGTCTGGCTACCGCCGTGACGCCGCCGCCGTGTCATACGCTCCACTATGACGGGAGGCCCGCGCGCTGATGTCGCGGTCAGCGCGCGGGCTTCCCGGGGGCGAGCCGAAACGCTGTCGCGTGGCGGGAGCTGGAACAATGACCGGCGCAACGTCCGCGCGGCGTACCGCAACAACAACGAACCCGACAACGCGAACAACAACCTTGGGTTCCGCCTTGTCCGCGCGTCCCATGACTCAGTGTGGGTTTCCCACTGGCCGGTAAACGCCGTGCGCCTCGTCAAGAGGCTCCCGGCGCGGCGCCAGCGAATTGAGCCAGCGCGGTCCGTCCCTGGCTGATGTGGCCGTGGCGTCGCGAGCCGGACGCCGCCAGCCAAAGATAGAAAACCTGCCCGCTCTCTACGGGGTCACGCTCACCGATCTACGTCCGCGTCGTGCGCCACGGCTGGCGCCGTAGGTGAGATGAGCGCGCCGCCTGTACGGGGCGGGCGCTTTTTGTCCCGCGCCACGTCCTCTGCCCGCTCTAACATTCCTCTTACACTTCTCCTATACAGCTCTAATGGAACGCCTATACATGTCTAACATCGCGCGTCGCATACTTGTCTACGGATCGTCGCCAGCGTGGTGGCGCGTCCGGGACGCCTCGCCCGCGGTGGGTGAGGCGCTGTGTTGAGAGAACTATGAAAAAACATGGTCAAGTTCGAGGCGCCGTGAAGGTCGCGCCTCAGGAGGAGACTACCGTGGCCGCGAAGATCCATCCTGTCGCTGATCGCGTGGTCGTCAAGCCCCTGCAGAAGGAAGAGATGACCAAGTCGGGCCTGATCATCCCTGATACCGCCAAGGAGAAGCCCCAGGAAGGCGAAGTTATCGCGGTGGGCGTTGGCAAGCTGCTCGATAACGGCAAGCGCTCCGAGATGGAGGTCAAGGTCGGCGACCGCGTCCTCTTCGCCAAGTATGGCGGCACCGAGTTCAAGTACGATGGCGAAGAGCTGCTCGTGCTGCGCGAGAGCGACATTCTCGCGGTCATTGAGCTCTAGGTCTCGCGGCGACGCCTCGCCGCGCCTCATGCGCCATACCTGCGCGGAAACCTTCCGCGCGCTGGTAGCGAACACCATCCCAATAGAGGAGAACCATTAACCTATGGCTAAGCAGCTCGTCTTTGACGAGGCGGCCCGGCGCTCACTCAAGAAGGGCATTGACACCCTCGCCGCCGCCGTCAAGACCACCCTTGGCCCCAAGGGCCGCAACGTCGCCCTCGACAAGAAGTTCGGGGCCCCTTCCGTCACCCATGACGGCGTCACCGTCGCCAAGGAGATTTCCCTCGAAGACCCCTTCGAGAACATGGGCGCGCAGCTCCTGAAGGAGGCCGCGACCAAGACCAACGATGTCGCCGGTGATGGCACCACCACCGCGACCGTCCTCGCCCAGGCGATTGTCACCGAGGGCCTGAAGAACCTCGCCGCTGGCGCCAACCCCATGCAGCTGCGCCAGGGCATCGAGCGCGGCGTCGCCGCTGTTGTCGAATACATCAAGAGCGAGGCCACCCCAGTTGATGGCCGCAAGGAGATCGCCCAGATCGCCACTGTCTCCGCCGCTGACCCGCAGATCGGCGAGCTGATCGCTGATGTGATGGAGCGCGTGGGCCGCGAGGGCGTGATCACCGTCGAAGAGAGCAAGGGCACCAACTTCGAGACCGAGTACGTCGAGGGCATGCAGCTCGACAAGGGCTACAGCTCGGCCTACTTCGTCACCAACTCCGACCGCATGGAGGCCGTCATTGACGACGCCTATGTGCTGATCACCGACAAGAAGATCAGCGCCGTCGCCGACATCCTCCCCGTCCTTGAGAAGCTGACCCAGATCGGCAACCGCAACATCGTGATCATCGCCGAGGATGTGGACGGCGAGGCGCTGGCGACGCTGGTCGTCAACAAGCTGCGCGGCATCCTCAACGTCCTGGCCGTCAAGGCCCCAGGCTTCGGCGACCGCCGCAAGGCCATGCTGCAGGACATCGCGATCCTGACCGGTGGCCAGGTCATCAGCGAAGAGACGGGCCGCCGCCTCGAGAACACGACCCTCGCCGACCTCGGCCAGGCCCGCCGCGTCATCTCGACCAAGGACGAGACGACCATCGTCGAGGGCAAGGGCGAGGAGGCCGCGATCCAGGCCCGCATCAAGCAGATCAAGGCCGAGATCGAGAACACCACGAGCGACTACGACCGCGAGAAGCTCCAGGAGCGCCTGGCCAAGCTGGCTGGCGGCGTGGGCCTGATCAAGGTCGGCGCTGGCACCGAGGTCGAGCTGAAGTTCCGCAAGACCCGCGTCGAGGACGCGCTCTCGGCTACCCGCGCGGCGGTCGAGGAAGGCTATGTCCCTGGCGGCGGCGTCGCCCTGCTCAACGCCGTCGAGGCGCTCGACAAGATCCAGCTCGAGGGTGACGCGGCCACTGGCGTCGCGATCCTCCGCCGCGCGCTCGAAGAGCCGCTGCGCCAGATCGCGGTCAACGCGGGTGAGGATGGCGCGGTCGTCGTCCAGACCGTCCGCCGGGCGCAGGCTGAGAAGAAGAGCAAGCGCATTGGCTACAACGTTCTCGCTGGCACGACCGAGGACATGATCAAGGCGGGCGTCATTGACCCGGCCAAGGTCACGCGCTCGGCCCTGGAGAACGCGGCCAGCATCGCCGCGATGATCCTCTCCACCGAGGCGCTGATTACGGACATCCCGGAGAAGGAGAAGCCCGCCGCGCCGGCGATGCCGGAGTACTAGGCCGGCGGGGCCAGCCGGGCCGGGAGCGCGTCCCGGCCCGGGCGCGTCCAGCTTTCGCGATCCATATTGGGGGCGCGTCCCGCCACATCCGGCGGGGCGCGCCCCTGTTTCGCGGCGTGCGCGCCTGTCCCCCAGGCATGGACGCGCCGTTGTTTTTCCGCGCGTCTGTGACGCGATCGTGACCCGCCGCCACACCATCATCGCCCGCCGCCGCGTACATGTAAGGATGAGCTTGCGGCGAACATGGGGCCTTTCACTTTCACGGCGCGTCGTGTACCATACTCAACACACAAGAGACACGCGCCGCCCGGCGCGCCCCAGCGCCCGGTCGCCGCGTCGCTCTGTGAGATGGCCGGTTTCCCACGGGAAGGAGGCGATGCGTGGCGCGGTTTCGCGACGCCGCCTGCCCGTGGCGCGACGCGGCGTCTTCCCCCCGCGTGATTCGCCATCACCCCCAAGAGCTTCCTCAGGCGCCCGAGTCCCACGCTGATTTTGTGGGCTACCAGGTACGTGAGCGCGACCGGTTCCCCAGGCCGGCGAGACCATGCGCGCGACGACGAGGCCGCGCGCCAAGGGCCGCGATCCATCGCGGCTGGGAAGAGAGAACCTGGTATGAGAATCTTCAATGCTGACAGTATCCGGAATGTCGCTGTCATCGCACATGGCGGGGCCGGAAAGACTTCGCTCGTAGACGCGGCGCTCTACGACGCGGGCGCCGGCGCCCGCCAGGGTAAAGTAGACGAGGGCTCGTCGGTCTCTGACTACGATCCTGACGAGCAGAAGCGCCGCATGTCCATAAACCTGACCCCTCTTCCGCTGGAATGGCGTGACACCAAGATCACGTTCCTGGATACCCCCGGCTACGCTGATTTCGTGGGCGAAGTGATGGCCGGGCTGCGCGTGGCTGACGCCGCCGCGCTCGTGATCTCCGCTGAGAAAGGCGTTGAGGTCGGCTCGAAGCTGGTGTGGGGCTACGCCGATCAGCATGACCTGCCGCGGCTGGTCTTCGTCAACAAGCTCGACCGCGAGAACACCAGCTATGACCGCGCGCTCGACTCCCTGCGCGCGAACTTTGGGAACAGGGTCGCCCCGCTGACCATCCCCATCGGGCAGGCGTCCGGCTTCTCGGGCGTCGTGGACCTCGTTTCAGGCAAGGCGTACAGCTTCGCCGCCGACAAGATGAGCGAGCGCGAGGTCCCGGCGGAGATGCGCGACACCATCAGCCAGTACCGTGACAAGCTGGTCGAGGTCGCCGTCGAGTCCGATGACGGCCTGATGAACAAGTACCTGGAGGGCGAGGAGATTGGCGCGGACGATCTGCGCCGCGCCGTGCGGGCCGCTGTCGCGTCTGGCGCGCTGACTCCCGTTCTGGCTGGTTCCGCGGCGAAGAATGTCGGTGTCCACAACCTGCTCGACGCCATCACGGACTATCTTCCCTCAGCCGCCGAGCGCCCCGGCGTCAATCCGGATGGCCAGCCCTGCGCCTTCGTCTTCAAGACCATCGTGGACCCGCAGAAGGGCACGTACAGCTACCTCCGGGTCTATAGCGGCGCGCTCAAGACCGACGCGCACGCCTTCAACATAGACACCGCGACTGACGAGCGGCTGGGCCAGCTCCTGATGATGCGCGGCAAGACACAGGAGCCGGTCGCCGAGCTGCGCGCGGGCGACATTGGCGCCGTGGTGAAGCTGAGCAAGACCCACACAGGCAATACGCTGGGCGCGAAGGACTGCCCCAAGCAGGAGCCGATCCACATTCCAGAGCCGGCTTACACGGCGGCGGTCTTCCCCAAGACGCAGAGCGACCTGGACAAGATGGGCGCCGCGCTGGCCCGCCTGGGTGAGGAAGACCCCTCGCTGCATGTGGGCCGTGATCCGGTCACGGCGGAAACGCTCGTCTCTGGCATGGGCGAATCACACATCGAGATCGCCCTGGAGCGCATGCAGCGCCGCTTTGGCGTGGATGTCATCAAGCGCGAGCGCCGGGTGCCATACCGCGAGACGATTCGCAAGAAGGCCAGGGCTGAAGGGCGCCACAAGAAGCAGACCGGCGGCCACGGCCAGTTCGGTGATGTCTGGCTGGAAGTCGAGCCGCTGCCAGAGGGCGAGAAGGACTACATCTTCGAGAACCGCATCGTTGGCGGCGTGGTGCCCAAGGAGTATGTGCCTGGCGTTGAGAAGGGCGTCGCGGAGTCGCTGCGCGAGGGCTTCCTGGCGGGCTATCCGATGGTGCATGTGCGCGTGAGCCTGGTGGATGGCAAATACCACGAGGTGGACTCATCCTCGCAGGCCTTCGAGATCGCGGCGCGGCTGGGCATGAAGGAAGCGGTGGCGCAGGCGAATCCGACGCTGCTGGAGCCCATCATGAACGTCACCATCATCGCGCCGGACGAGAATATGGGTGACATCAGCTCTGACCTCAACACCAAGCGCGCCCGCATCCTCGGCATGGAGCCCGCGGAGCAGGGCATGCAGCGCATCAGCGCCCAGGTCCCGATGGCTGAGATGCTGCGCTATGCCACTGACCTGCGCTCCATCACCCAGGGCCGCGCCCACTTCACGATGGAGCTCGCTGGCTACGAGGAGGCTCCCGCCAACGTCCAGCAGAGCGTCATCGAGGCCCACAAGAAGGAGCTGGCGGAGAAGCAGAGCGCGCACTGAGGCGGCCACGCGTCTCATGCCGCGCCACGTCGCAGCCGGGGTGGGCTACTCAGCCGGGTAGCCCGCCCTGCCGTCTCATCCCGGTCGCTCAATAGAGCGCGCCCCATCAGCGCCCGGATGGGGTATACTCGTCCACTGGGGTGAAACGTGTAGGGCCGGGCGCGCGCTGGTGGGCGAGCGAGGGAGCCACACGCCACTGGCGCGGGGGCGGCGATTGGGCCAGCCCGGAAGACATGGGAGGGAGACAAGCGTATGCCGCTGATGGGGAATCTGCGCCAGTTCGCGCTGCCAACCGTTCTGCGCTCAATCGAGAGTGAGCAGCGGACCGGACGCCTGCGCCTGATGTATGGGGGCCAGGAGGGCGCGATCTACTTCACCAGCGGACAGTGGGCGCTGCTCTCGCGTCCCGGCGGCGGCGCCCCGCTGGCCGAGCAGTTTCTGCGCGCGCGCCTGATTACCCCGGAGGACTTCGAGCGCGCGACCGGCGCCACGGTCGCCCAGATCCCCTCCATGACCGATTCACAGGTCGCGCAGATGCTCATTCGCGGTGGCGCCCTGCGGCAGGACCAGCTACGCTCGTGGGCGATGGATGAGGCCGTCACGATGCTGGCTAACGCGTTCACCTGGCCCGAAGGCGATTTTCTCTTCGAGGACGGCGCCATTATTCCCGCTGGCCGGGTCGCCACGCTGCTCAACGTTAGCGCGCTCATTGACCAGGCCCAGCTGCTCCTGCGCGAGACGGTCGCGCGCACGCCGCCGCCGCTCTCCCCGGAGATGGTGGTGGACTTCGCCGAGGTAGACCCCAACGGCGAGCCAATCCGCATCACCCGCGAGCACTGGCGCCTGCTGACCTACGTGGATGGCCGCACGTCGCTGCTGGGCATCAGCCAGCGCATGGGCGAGCAGGAGCTGCCCATCCTGCGGCTCGCCAGCCAGCTCGTCGCCAACGGCATCGTCGTCGTCGTGGGCCGCGCGTCGTAGGGGGCTGGGCGGCGCCTAGCGCGCCCGCTCTATTCGGCCAGCGTTTCGCCGTTCCCGTTGGGGTATTGGGCCATCAGCAGCCAGTACTCGGGGCGCTCGATGGTGTTCAGTGGCAGGCCGCCGGTGTCGAGCTGGCTGTAGGTGGTGGTGAAGGGGAAGGCGTAGCCTTCACCGCCGGGCTTGTTGTAGGCCGCGCCGCTCGCGACGAGCGTGTCCAGATCGTTCCGGTCGCCCGTCCAGACCTCGGGAATGCCATACAAGCCGAAGAACGCGGCGATATATTCATGCGCCGGATCGCTGAGATAGTCCTCGATGACGCGCAACTGCTCCGGCGTGAACAGGCTGTTCCAGCCCGCGTGCGTTTCGGCGCGCCGCGCCGCGATGAGCGCCATGCCCTGCGCGAGCAACGCTGGCAGCGACCAGATCATGTAGCGGTCGCCCGGCCGCGCGCGCTCAATGACGCGCTCGAATCCCGCCATGTCTCGCGCCAGCCAGTAATGCGGCGGCATTCCACTCTGGGGACGGTACCAGTAGCCGAAAACGGGGCCAGCCTTGAGAGCGGCGCTGATCCGGTCGCGGTTCACCGCTGAGACGAGATTGCTCGCGTCGTCTTGGACCCACACACGCACACCCTCCTCCCCGATTTGTGACGCCCACGCTCCCGTGGCGCTAGCGCGCGGCGCCTGGCTGCGCCTCAGCGGCCTGGAGCTGGTCCCAGGCGTGGTACGAGCTGCGCACCAGCGGGCCGCTCTCCACATGCCGCAGCCCCAGCTCCTTGCCGATGCGCGCGTACTCGCGGAACTCAGCGGGGGTATAGTAGCGCTCAATCGGCAGATGGTCAGGCGTGGGGCGCAGGTACTGGCCGATGGTGACGATGTCTATCTCGCGCTCCTTCAGGTCGCGCAGCGTGGCCACGATCTCATCGTGTGTCTCGCCCAGGCCGAGCATGAAGCCCGTCTTGACTGGCGTCTCGGGGCGCAGCTCCCGCGCCATCGTCAGCACATCCAGCGAGCGCTCGTAGACGGCTTGCGGGCGCACGCGCTTGTAGAGCCGCGGGACGGTCTCGATGTTGTGGTTGAAGACGCTAGGTTTGGCGTCCATTACCACCTTCAGCGCCTCGCGCGAGCCCTTGAAGTCCGGCGTCAGCACCTCGACCGCGCAGTCGGGGCTCAGGCGGCGGATCCAGCGGATCGTGGCGGCGAAGAGCGTCGCGCCGCCGTCGCGCAGCTCGTCGCGGTTCACCGACGTCACCACCACATGCCGCAGCCCCATCCGCTCCACCGCTTCCGCCACGCGGCGCGGCTCCTCCCAGTCCAGCGCCATCGGGCGGCCCGTGGCCACGGCGCAGAAGCCGCAGCTGCGCGTGCAGACGCTGCCCAGGATCATGAAGGTCGCTGTGCGGTGCGTCCAGCACTCGCCCATGTTTGGGCAGCGCGCCTCCTCACAGACCGTGTGCAGGGCCTTGCTGCGCATCAGCGTCTTCAGGTCCTCGTAGTTCTCGCCCGCGGGCAGGCGGACCCGCAGCCATTCGGGGCGGCGTGTGGACTCAGGAGTGATAGCCATGGCGCACATCCTCTATATGTCGTGTCCCCGGTGTGGACGCTGGACTTCACGCGAGGCGGCGCGCCGGGATACACTAGGACGCGGTGGGTACGCCCGCGCGATGCGGGCGGTATTGGCATTGTAGCAGCGCGCGCCGCGCTCCCGCAACACGGCTGGCGGGACGTAAGCCACCGTGTTCGACAGAGCGAGCGGCGCACACTATGCTTGCCGCAATCATCCGGGCGCTCCTGAGGGCGGCCCGCGCGACAGGAGGAAGGACGTGGAGCGCGCGTTCACAAGCCTTTTCAGGGGCTTCTGTGATGGCGCCGCGCTCATCAAAGCTACTTTCCCGCCTTGATCAGCGGCAATTGTTCCGGATAATAGGCGCGCCCGTTTACGCCGACCAGATGATCGCGCCCGTCCGCGCCAGGCACACGCCAGATTGGATCGGCTGGGAACTCTCCGCCGCCCGTCCATGTGACCTGTCCCATCTCCTGCGCAGTCGCATCGGCTGGGAAGTAGACAAGCTGCGGCTGAGCTCCAGGACGGAGCGCGCTGTGCTGTTGCGCCCGCACCGCCGCCACTGCCGCGGCCGCAGTCATATGGGCGATGGCGCCATGAGCGTGCGGTTGGCTGTACGTCACAATCGCTATAACCTGGATGGCCGTATGAGCCTGATTGAGCTCAAGCTCAGCCGCGTCGGTCGCCGCGCCTGAGGCGTCCAGGATCGGCACGACGTAGAAATCGGGATATTGTCCAGCAACAGCTCCCGCCGGCTGGATCGCTCGCACCAACACAGGCGATCCTAGGCGCGAGAGGTTACTGACGTGGTCGCCGTTACCCGCCAGATTCTCCTGAAACAAACTGCTCTGTCGCGCTGCGGCAAGCACATCGGCAGGCGCTGTCGAACGCAGGGGAATCCAATCCCCTGGCGTTGCCTGAGCATTCGCGGAGCCGCTAGCGGCGCTGGTGGCGGAACTGGCGGAGAGATGCTGGCTGGCGACCACGAGCGCCGCGCAAAGCGCGAGCACAGCCAGACCCAGCAGCAGAAACGCCGTATTGCCAAGGAGTGTAGATAAGCGGCGCTTGCCTGTGCGTATGGAGCGGTGTATGCGCGTGGCGCGTGGCGCGCGCCGGTGAGATGTCGGGGGGCGCCGCGAAGCTGGCGTCAGCATAGCGAGTGCCATCCTTTCTTGAATAGGAGCCCCACATGACGCGAATGACACGAAAGGCGTTAGCGCCCGCTCTACGGCGTGGTCATCAGTTTGCCTGTTGAGGTGTAGGCGAAATCCGGGCTGTATGTGCCGTTTGCATAGTGGCTGTCGCGCTGAATCCAGGTGAAACCGCGAAACCAGTGGACAGGATGGGAGCTGGTAGGCCGATATATACCGACAGTGGGCTCGGGATCGCTGGTATTCCGACCATCGCCTCGGCTATAGCGGTCACCATAGTAGAGCGACCAAAGCGAATAGACGCCGAACGGTGTGCTGAACTTGCCGCCCACCCACGTCGAGAAGGCTACTTGGAAGCGGCTCACCGACGGCCAGGCCTGTGGATCGCGGTAGACGACGCTTGCAATCTGGGCGGGGTAGTTCGTGGCAGGGTTGTTGTACGCATAGACGCCGGTCACCAGTACCGTGTGTAGCCCACCGTTGATCGTGACACTGATCGGCTCATGCCACGTCTCAAGCGCACGGGCGAAGCTGGTAGTGGCTTGCTGCGCTTGCGTGTAAAACGACGGCTGTGCGCCGTTTGAGAACTGCCAGCGATAGATGTAATCGTGGAAGAAAGTGTTGTTGGGCGTGTAGTTCCATGTCATGTAGGCAATGGAGCGTGGGTCAACGCCGAAGTCCGGCGCGATATTGGTGATGCCCGCGTAACGATTAATTGGCGTAGCGTAGCCCCAGCGGCTCGCGCCAGAACGCTGGTTCGCGGAAGCGACGACGCTCTGCGCGCCCCGTCCACTGAAGTACATTCTCACACCATGTACTTCGTCATCGTAGTTCACCGCCGCCTCTGCTGATTCGATGCCACAATACGCTTCGTTGTACTGTGGCCAGATCGCGGAGATCGCTTTGTTCGTCCGCGTTGTGTCCGCGCCATAGAAAGTCGCATAGAGCGCGGGAGCGGCGGGGGCAGCCTTGTAGGTGTTCGTGGTGGGCGAGGCGGCGTCAGCGCGCGCTGGCGTTGCGCCGGTAAAACTACCCCACAGCGTGGAGAATAGCGCCCCAGCGATCGTAAGCGCCACGAGAGAGAGCTCAAACGCTATCCGTTGAGCGTGTCGAAGCGTCCAGCGCCGGCGCACGAAGGTTCCGCCATCTGCGCAGAACCATCGCATAGAGATCACCTCCTTGAACAATGAGCGCAAGAGACGCAACACAGCCGGATAAGCCACTATGGTTGGGACGCCTTATCCTTATCGTGGCGCGTTGGCGCTCTCAAGCGCATCAAGCATGAGAGGCCGAGGTACTCCTTACCCCTCGTTTGTGCCGCTTCTCACCGTTGATGTCCGTTCGGGAAAAGTGAACGTACTTCCCCTCTCATCCTTCTTGCGCAATGCGGGCGCGCTATCACACAGCTGTCACAAGGCGTGAGATTCTACAGTCGCATCGGGAGGGACACATCCCTCTCATCCAGTCTTGGAGATTTGCCACGATGTGCGCGTAAACGCTCAGGTCGTCATACAAAAGCTTCCGCACTTTTCATTCCTTAGAAGAACCGCTTTTCCGCCATCCGATACTCGCTGAGATAGAGCGCTCCCGCCGCGCGCCCCATACCAGCGAGGGCGGGCAGCGGGGCGATGCCATTTTCAGGCGCTTCTGTGACGCCATGATGTGTCGAACGCGGCGTACAATGTGGCGTTGGAATTGATGCGCTCATGAGATGCGCCATTCGCGTTCTCCGGTATGCGAGAATGCGCGCGCTGTATCGAGAGGTTCCGCTTTGGCGCAACTGGACGAGATCATCCGCGAGGAGATACGCCGCGCGGGGCCGCTGACCTTCGCCCGCTACATGGAGCTGGCGCTCTACCATCCCACGCTCGGCTACTACGCGGGCGGCGGCGTCGGGCGCGAGCCGGTGGGCTGGACGGGCGACTTCTTCACCAGCGGCGATGTCAGCCCACTCTGGGGCTGGGCTATCGCGCGCCAGCTCCACCAGATGTGGGAGCTGATGGACCGCCCGGCGCGCTTCGATGTCGTCGAGCCGGGCGCCGGGCGTGGGCTGCTCGCCGCTTCCGTCTGGCGCTACGCCGTCGCGCTGGACGCGGACTGGGCCGCCGCCCTGCGCTACACCCTGCTCGACCGCGCCCCGGCGGAAGCGCCCCTGCGCGTCGCGCGCCAGCGCCGCCTGGCGGAGGAGCTGGCGCGCATCCCCGCTCCCGTTGACGGCGTGCGCTGGCTGGGGAGCCTGGCGGAGGTCACGGGCAGGCGCGAGCGCGCCGTCAGCGGCTGCGTCGTCTCGAATGAGCTGGTGGACGCGCTGCCGGTCCATGTCGTCGAGAAGCGGGACGGCGCGCTGGCCGAGATCTACGTCGCGCTCGCGCAGGATGGCGAGCGGCTGGTGGAGCGGCTGGGCGCGCTCTCATTGGAACGGGTGGCGGGCTACCTCGACCGCTACAAGATTCCCTGGCGCGGCTACCACGACGGCTGGCGCGCGGAGGTCTGCCTGGCCGCCGAGGACTGGATGGGCGAGGTGGCCGCGGCGCTGGGGCGCGGCTTCGTCCTGACGATAGACTACGGCGACACCGCGCGGCGGCTCTACACGCGCGACCGGCGGCGCGGGACGCTGACAGGCTACGCGCGCCACCAGCTCAGCGAGCGCCCGCTGGCCGACCCCGGCGCGCAGGACATCACCGCGCACGTCAACTTCACCGCGCTGGCTCGCGCGGGGCGCGCGGGCGGCCTGCGCGTCGCGGGCCTCACCACCCAGGCGGCGATGCTCACGGCGCTGGGCGTGCGCGAGGAGGCGGAGGCGCTGGCGGCGCGCCTCTTTCCCCATGCCGAGAGCGAGCGCCATACTGACCGCGGCCAGGCCGAATACCTGCGCCGCGCCGCCCTGCGCAACGCCGTCGCCACCCTGCTCAACCCCCACGGGCTGGGAGGGTTCCGCGCGCTCATCCAGCGGCGCGATGTCGCTGGCCCGGGGCGTGCGTTGTCAGGACTAGCCCGCGCGAATGAACCAGGCGAGCTTCTATGGCGTCTTTGACGCGGAAGCGATCCGGCGCGACATGGCGACTTGCACGCGCAGTGCGCTATCAGCCGATAGAGGCGGTATAATCCCCTCCTGGAGGGGCGCCGCGGTCAGGGACGCGCGCTGGTGAACGCGGGCTGGAGGTACGCATGTCGGCGGTCGGTGACTGGACACTCGGCCAGTATCGTGTACGGGCGCTCATTGGCGTGGGCGGTATGGCGAAAGTCTATCGCGGGTATCAGCCTACTCTCACGCGCGATGTCGCGATCAAGGTCATCCCAACGCAAGACCCGCGCGGCGCCGGACAGGGGCGAGTCGAATTCTTGCGCCTCTTCGAGTCCGAAGCGCGGCTGATCGCCAAGCTCGCCCATCCATATATCGTGCCGATCTACGACTTCGGTGTGGAGCATGACTGGGCCTACCTGGTCATGGAGCTTGTTACCCACGGCTCCGTACGCGATGAGATGGTCAGGGCGCGCGCGAGCGGCCAGCGTGTTAACCTGCTCTGGACGCTCGATATCCTCGATCAGGTGGCCACGGCGCTCGATTTCGCCCACTCGCGTGGTGTGGCGCACCTCGACGTGAAGCCGGGCAACATGCTGCTGCGCGAGCTCAATATGGTCGTGCTCTCGGATTTCGGCATCGCCAGGATGCTGGCTGACCGCAACGGGAGGGCTGGCGGCGCGGGCGTGATGGGCACGCCGCAGTATATGGCGCCAGAGCAGACGGTCCCGAACGGGCCGGTGGACGGGCGCTCGGATATCTACGCGCTGGGCGTCGTGCTCTTCGAGTGCGTGACGGGGCGGCTGCCATTCCTGGGCGAGACGAGCGAGGCCATCATGCTCCAGCACCGTGATACGCCGCCGCCTTCGCCGCGCTCGCTGGAGCCCGCGACGCCGCTGGTGGTCGAGCGGATCATCCTGCGGGCGATGGCCAAAGACCCCAAAGCGCGCTACGCGCGCGCGGCGGATATGGCCGATGATCTCCGCCATGCGCGCGCTGAACTGGCGCAGACGCTCCCGCAGGCCGAGTTCCCGCTGATAGCGCAGCGCGCCGCCCCGACCTCGACGATTGATCTGGCGGGCGGCGGCGCCGCGCCCGCCCCAGCCGCCCCAGCCGCCGCGCCGTCCACGCCGCCCGCGCCGCCTGCCCATAATGGCGCCGAGGGAAACGCGCGCTGTTTCCGCTGCGGCGCCGTCAATCCCGCCCTCGCCCGCTTCTGCCTCACGTGCGGCTATGATCGCGCGTCCACGCGCGCCTCAGCGGACACCTACCATGCGATGAGCGGGCGGCCATTGCGCTGCCGCCTCATCTTTCAGAACGGCCAGTTCGCCGGTCGCCCGCTCATGCTGCATCAGGGCGTCACGACGATTGGGCGTGGACCGGGCAACGATCTGCTTCTGGGGGATGGGTCCGTCTCGCGGATCCATGCGCGGCTGTCCTTCGCGCACGGTGTCTGGTATATCGAGGATATGAGAAGCTCGAACGGGGTCTGGGTCAACCGGAAACGGGTTAAAGGCCAGCTCGGCCTGCGCCACGGCGACATCCTGCGCTTCGGCAACCTCGAAGCGGTCTTCGAGATGGTCACCTGAGCGCCAGAAGACACTGACGCCATCCATGCCGAACGCATCGGGATGGATGGCGTCAGAAAAAAGCCGTGCGCGCTACTAGCGTGCGCCGGCCAGCTCGCGTCGCTCCAGCAGTCGGTGAAGCATGCCTTCGTCACCCCGCTCGACTGTGAGCTCTGGGGTGTCGCTGGCGCGCTCCGCCCAGTTGATGAGGTCGGCCAGGTCGGCCAGCGAGAGGTCCTGAGTGATGCGCTCGCCGCGCTCATCCACCAGGTCCAGCAGCAGCCCCGCGTCGCTTTCGCGTACGGAGAAGCTGCGCGCCCCCGCGAGATCAAGCGCCCGACCGACGGCGCCAAGGATACGCGCGTAACTCTCGGTTGTCATAGTGTACCGCTTTCTCCTACCCCCACACGCGCGCGGTTAATCGCGATGGGATCCAAGCATGGGCGTTTCTTCGCCCTCAATAAGGAGGGTAGCATAACCGGCTCCGTTATTCAAGATATGTCGTGGTGGAAGCGCCCTTGAGCGGAGGAGTGTTACTCATCTGTGAGACAGGTGCGCGGATGGCGCCGTATCGTATGATGCGGGAGCGTCGCCTTCGCGCGAATGGCGCGTGGATGGTCAGATGGCTTGCGGGAGGAGTTAAAGAGACAGTGGCGAGTAGCAAGACGGTTGCGGGGCGAGTGAACGCGAGCGGGGCGCTGATCGTCTTCACGCTGGTGCTGCTGGTGGGGATCAACCTGCGGGCTACGCTGCTTTCCGTGCCGCCACTGCTGGCGCAGATACAGCGCGACCTGGCGCTGAACTATACGGAGACGGGGCTGCTCTCGGCGCTGCCGACGCTGGTGATGGGGCTGGGGGCGTGGCCGGCGGGGCGCATGGGCGCGCGCATCGGCGGGCGGGCCGCTGTAGGCTGGGGGCTGGCGATCATCGCCAGCGCGACCATCGCGCGCGGGCTGTTTCCCGCGCCGCTGACGCTCTACTTCTTCACGTTCGCTATCTCCGCCGGGGTCGCGCTGGCGCAGACCTCGGTCCCAGTGCTGGCGCGGCAGTGGTTCCCGGACCGCATCGGCTTCGTCTCGGCGCTCTTTACCGATGGGCTGACGCTGGGCGAGACCATCGCCGCCTCGTTGACCGCGCCGCTGATGCGCGCGTGGTTTGGCCCGGACGCCTGGCCCGCCGCGCTGCTGATATGGGCGGTTCCCGCCACGCTGACTATGGCGCTGTGGCTGTGGCTGGCCCCGCCCGTCCCCACGACGCGGGTCGCGCTAGGAAGCGCGCGGGTGGCGGAAACGGCTGGCGGCGCTGACGCCAGCGGCCAGGCGAGCGCGGCGCAGCCCCACGTTGGCCCGTGGGTGATTGGTGGGGTCATGGGCTCTGGCAGCCTGATCTATTTCGGCATGAACAACTGGATCGCGCCGTACAATCATGCGATTGGCGCGGCGGCGCTGACGCCGGTGGCGCTCTTCGCGATCAACGTCGCGCAGCTTCCCGTCACGATTGGCATCACGCCCATCGCGAACCGGCTGGTGGGGCGGCGCTGGCCGTTTGTGGTGGCGGGGGCGGTGTCGCTGATCGCGGTGGTGGGCTGGCTGTGGACACCGGCGACGCTGCAACCGCTGTGGGGGGTGCTGATGGGCGCCTCATCGGCGGGGGTCTTCTCGCTCTCCATCGCGCTGCCCGCGCTCTACGGGCATGACGGCGCCGTGGCGCGGCTGAGCGGCTCCAGCCTGACGGTCAGCTATACCACCGCCTTTGTCGGGCCGTTCATCGGCGGCGCGCTGTGGGACACGTTCGGTCTGCCGGGGCTGGCGCTCGCGCCCGTCGCGCTGGCGGCGGCCACCCTCCTCGCGCTGCCCATGCTGCTGCCGCGCCGGGCGGGATAGAGACGCGCCAGCGAACTGGCGGGTAAAGCCGTGGCCAGGGACGGCGTTAACAAAACAGGGACGGCGAGAGACAAACGCTCCCGCCGCCCTTGTAGCCCAGGGTCCGCCCGCGCCTACTTGGCGACGGTGTAGCCGGCCTCGTCGAGGATTTCCTCGATCTTCTCCATGCTGACCTGGGACGGGTCATAAGCCAGGCTGACGGTCTTGGCGGGAATGCTGACGTTGACCTTGCTGACGCCCGCGACCTCGCCAAGCGCGCCGTTGATGGTCTTGACGCAGTGCTCGCAGCTGACTTCGGGCACCGACAGAGTGGTTTCAATCATTGCCATGATGAGGGAACTCCTCCGCGATATAGGGCCGCTGAAGATGAGCGGCGTGTGGTGAACAACGGGAGACTGATCGGGGCGTGAGCGGAAAGGCCCACAGCCCCCGCGAGGCGCCGCGTCAGGCTGGCATGGCCGCCCGCTCGCGCTGGGCGGTGAAATGCCGCAGCCGCAGCGAGTTGCTGACGACGGTGACGGACGAGAGCGCCATCGCCGCCGCCGCGAAGATCGGCGCTGTGTCGCGCAGCCACGGAATGGCGGGCGACGCGATGGCGATCGGGATTAGGATGACGTTGTAGGCGAAGGCCCAGAACAGATTCTGGCGGATGACGCGCATCGTCGCGCGTGAGAGGTCGAGCGCCGTGACGATGCTGCGCAGGTTGCCCTTCACCAGCGTGACGCTGGCGGCCTCCATCGCCACATCCGCGCCAGCGCCCATCGCGATACCGATATCAGCCTGGGCCAGCGCGGGCGCGTCGTTCAGGCCATCGCCAGCGAAGGCGACCACGCGGTTGGCGCCGCGCAGCTTCGCCACCTGCTCAGCCTTCTCGCCGGGCAGCGCCTCGGCCATCACGCGCTCTGGGGCGATGCCCGCCTCCGTCGCGATGCCGCTGGCGGTGCGGCGGTTGTCGCCAGTGACCATCCAGACGGTGACGCCGGACGCCGCCAGCCGGGCGATGGCCTCGCGCGAGCCAAACTTGACCGCGTCGGCCACCGCCAGCGCGCCCGCCAGCGTCCCATCCGCCGCCAGCAGCATGACCGTCTTGCCCGCAGCTTCCAGCGCCTCGACGCGCGGCTCGAAGGCGGCGATAGCTTCCGCGTCCACGCCGCGCTCGCGCAGCAGCTTGCGGGAGCCGATGACGACCACACGGCCCGCGACGGTGGCCTGGACGCCGCCGCCAGGAATGGCCGCGAAGCCTGTCACATCCGGCTCCAGCGCCAGCCCGCGCCGCTGGGCGGCCTCCACAATCGCCCGCGCCAGCGGGTGCTCAGAGGCCGACTCGGCGCTGGCCGCCAGCCGCAGCAGCCCGGCGTCATCCAGGTCAAGCGCCGCCGCGCCGTCCGCCAGCAAGGTGGCGGTCAGTTGCGGCTTGCCGCGCGTGATCGTGCCGGTCTTGTCCAGCACGAGGTCGGTGATCTTCTCCATCCGCTCCAGGCTCTCGCCGTTGCGGATCAGCACGCCATTCTCGGCGCCCTGGCCGGTCCCGACCATGATCGCCGTCGGCGTGGCCAGGCCCAGCGCGCAAGGGCAGGCGACCACCAGCACGGCGATCGCGGCCACCAGCGCGACGATCCACGGGCTGGTCATCGCGGCGCCCATCGGGGCTTCCGGCGCGAAGCCGAAGACGTAGCCCGCGACACTCCAGCCGGCGAAGGTCAGCAGCGAGATCACCAGCACGGCGGGAACGAAGATGCCCGCCACCGTATCGGCCAGCCGCTGGATGGGGGCCTTGGAGCCCTGCGCCTGCTCCACCTGGCGGATGATGCCCGCCAGGGTGGTCTCGGCGCCGACGCGGGTCGCGCGCATCCGCAGCGCGCCAGTCTGGTTGATCGTCGCGCCGATCAGCTCATCGCCCGCGCTCTTCTCGACCGGGATGCTCTCGCCGGTCATCATGGACTCATCCACCGCGGAGGAGCCGGAGAGCGCGACGCCATCGGTCGGGATCTTCTCGCCGGGGCGCACGGCCAGCTCATCGCCGGGGCGCACCTGCTCGGCGGGGATGTCCACCTCGCGCCCGTCGCGGATGACGTGGGCGACGGTGGCGCGCAGGCCGATCAGCCGCTGGATGGCCTCGCTGGTCTGGCCCTTGGCGCGGGCCTCCAGGTATTTGCCCAGATAGATCAGCGTCACGATCAGCGCGGTCGTGTCATAGAACGTCGTCTGGCCAACGACTGAGGGCCAGATCGTGGCGACGACGCTCATCAGGAAGGCGGCGGTCGAGCCGAGGCTCACCAGCACGTCCATATTGGCGCCGAAGTGCGAGATGACCCGCAGCGAGGTCTTGTGGAAGTCCCAGCCAACCCAGGCCCAGACTGGCGTGGTCAGCGCCAGCAACAGGAGGTTCTCGCCGGGGAAGGCGTTCATGAAGAACATCGAGAGGATCGTGACCGGGATGGTCAGCGCGACGCCCACAGCCAGCTTGTTACGGCGGTGGCGCAGGTCCTCCCGGCGGCGCTCGGCGAGCTGCTCGGTGGCCGAGAGCGCCTGTGGCGCGGGCGCGCTGGGCGCCTGGGCCTCCGCCGCGACGCCAGCGGGCGCCGGGGCGCTTGCGCCAGCGATCTCTTCGGCGCCATAGCCCGCCTTCTCGACCGCCGCGATCAGGTCCTCCAGCCGCGTCTCATCGGGCTTGTAGGTGACTGTCGCGCGCTCGGTGGCCAGATTGACGCTCGCCTCCGTCACGCCGGGCGTGCGGCTCAGCGCGCGCTCGACGCGGCGCACACACGAGGCGCAGGTCATGCCAGTGATATTCAGCTCGACGCCGCGCTCCGCCGGGGCCATCTCAGGCTCCGCTGGCGCGGGCGCGACCGGCGCGGGGGCGGTGGTCGCCAGTGGCGTGGCGCTGTAGCCAGTGTCCGAGACCTTCTTGAGCAGGTCGTCCAGCCCGACCAGGCTGGGGTCGAAAGTGACGGTGGCCTGCTCGGTGGCCAGGTTGACATTGGCCGCCGACACGCCAGGCAACTTCTTCAGCCCCTTCTCAATGCGCAGCGCGCACGAGGCGCAGGTCATGCCCTCGATGGCCAGCGTCATGGGGGCGCTGGCTGGCGTGGCTGGCGTCGCGCGCTCCGTCTCTGGAGCCTGCCTGTCTTGCTCCGCTGTCTTGACTGTATCGCCCATACGTGGCGCTTCTTCCCGTTTGCTGGCCTGGCTCGCGAACGCGCCAGGCCTGTTGGAATGATCGCTAGCGGTTGCCCGCGAGATTGTAGAGCTGCACCAGCTCCTCGATGACCTGCTCCTCGCGTCCCTCGCGGATGCCGGTGGGAACGCAGCCTTGCAGGTGGTCTTCGAGGATCACGGCCTCCAGCTTCTCAATCGCCTTGCGCACGGCGTAGGTCTGCCGGAGGATGTCCACACAATACTGGTCTTCCTCGACCATCTTGCGGATGCCGCCGAGATGGCCCTCGATATAACTGATCCGCTTGAGGACGTCTTTCTTGTCGGCGCGCATCGTCTTTCTCCTCTAAACCCATACCCCCTGGGTGGGGGTCTGCTAATAGTATACGGCGCCCATCTGGTGGATGGTCAAGAGGCGGGGGGCGCAGCCGGTCAGTTGTGAGATAGCTGTGACGCGCTGTCGAGCGGCGTGAGGTGGAGGATGAGGTTGCCATGCGTGCGCAGGCGGCGCTGGATGGTGAAGACGCGCTCGATGCGGTGGACCTGCTCGTTGGTGCGGCCCGTGACCATCAGGTTGATGGTGGCGACGCCGCCGGGAGTGAGCAGCGCGGCGACCTGGCGCAGGAAGCGGGTGGTCAGCGTCCCCATCGCCAGGCGCCCCGCCTCGAAGAGGTCCACGCAGATCAGGTCGTAGCGCTCGCCTGGCTCACTATCGCCGGGAAGCTGGGGATCGCCAGCGCGCGCCTCCATCCAGGCGAAGGCGTCGGCTTCCTCAATGGTCAGTCGCGGGAGGGCGTCCAGACCGAAGCTCTCGCGCCCAATCGCGATCACGCCAGGGTCACGCTCGACCCCGGTGATCGCGACGCCGGGGCAGCGGCGCGCCAGCAGCGTGGCGACAGCCCCGCCGCCAAGGCCGAGCAGCAGGGCGCGGCGCGGACAGCCGGGCGGCAGCATCAGCCCCCAGTAGCCGCCGCGCGGGCCGGGCTGTGGCTCGCCGTCCGCCACTGGCTCGTCATCAGGGACGCTGACGGACTGGGTGACGCCGCCGACCTCCAGCGCGCGGCTCCCGTCCTCGCGCTGGACGACGCGGATGGGTAGTGAGCGCGGCTCGCCGTGGCGGCGGCGCTTGCGCGGCACGGGCCGCCTACCCGCGCGCGTCGGGCGCGGCGTCCGCGCGGTGGTAGCCAGCGGCGATGGCCTGCTCCTCGGTGGCGAAGTAGATGCGGCGGTCTTGCGCGGGCAGCGCGGTGTCATCAATGTCCTGGAGAGGCGTATAGGCGCGGGTGTAGATGTCACCGACCCAGCCGGCGCCCTCCGCGTCGGCGTCCGAGAAGACAGGTGGTGGGGCGAGGCCAGGCTCCTGCGATGGGGACGCCTCAGCGATGGGGGGCTCTCCTCCGGCTGGGGGCGTGGGGAGCGGCTCGCTGGCGAGGTGGTCAGCGGGAATCTCGGCGAGCGCCTCATGTCCGGCGCTGGTCTGCGCGCGATTGCGGATGACGACATAGGTGATGACGCCAGCGGCGATCAGCCCGGCGCTGGCGCCAGCCAGCCAGAGCGAGGCGCGCACGGCGCGGTGGCGGGCCGCGTCCGCGTCTGTCGCGGCGCCGGTTCGCGGCCCCGCCACGCCGGCGAGGCG
>JAKAIY010000198.1 GCA_021814145.1 Chloroflexota bacterium | reverse complement strand
TCCGATCTTGCGCGAGATTGGCGGCTGGGACGAGTGGTGCATTACCGAGGACGCCGAGGCGAGCCTGCGCCTGCTGGCGCGCGGGTGGCAGGGCCGCTTTGTGAACGAGAGCTATGGCAAAGGGCTGATGCCGCTGGAGTTCGACGCGCTGAAGCGGCAGCGGTTCCGCTGGTGCTTTGGTGGCATCCAGATACTGCGCAAGCACTGGCATATGCTCTCTCCGCTATCCTGGCGAGCCCGCCCACTGCGGGACTGGGACGCGCCTGGGCTGTCGCTGGCGCAGCGCTACCACTACCTGGTGTCTGGCCTGCAATGGTATAGCGACGCGCTGACGTTCGCGTTTACCTCGCTGCTGCTCGTCACTGGATGGCTGCTGGTCGCCGGGCGCCCGGTCAATCTGCCAGGGGTTAGCGGGCTATTGCTTGTTCTGCCCATCAGTTTCTGGATGAGCAGCTTGCTGCGAACACTCTGGGCGCTGCGCGCGACGCGCCGCTGCTCATGGGGTGAGGCGATTGGCGCGGTAGGCATTCTCTGGAGCCTGAGTTGGGTGGTGACGCTGGCGAGCGTCCAGGGCGCTTTCCGCAAGAAGGGCGTGTTCTTGCGGACACCGAAGGTGGGCAAGGCCAATCTTCAGACCGCGGTGCGCAGCACCATGTTCGAGACGGCGCTCGGCCTGGGTTGCTGGGCTCTTGCGGTGGCGCTGCTGGGCTGGAGGGCGGCGCGCGCCTACGCGGCCTACGCGCAGGCGACACACGCGGGACTGGGCGGCTTGCGCGCTTTCGCCGCAGCCATCGGGCAGATCAGCCCCTGGTGGGCGGTGAGTGGCTCGGCGGGCGCGCTGGCGCTGCTGGCGGCCATGCAGGGGATGGTCTACCTGTCCGCTCCGGTTTTCTGCCTGCTGAGTCTGCGGACTGCGCCCGCGGCGGAGGAGGCGCGGCGGCGCGCGCTGGATGACCGGCCCGGCGAGGGCGCAATGGAGCGCCGCCTGCTCGCGGGGGCGCTCGCGGGGGCCGCCGCGCTGGCCGCGCTGCTGCTCGTCACCAGCTTTGTTCCCAGCCAGGCTGTGGGCCAGCGACGGCAGCAGGCGCTCTCGACACTGCTTGGTCACTCGAATCCCGCCGTTCCAACCGCGACCGCTACCAGCGCGCCGGGGTCAGGCGGAGCCGCGCCTACCGCCGCCGCCACCACCACATCTGGCGCGGCAAGCGTGCCGACCGCTACTTCCATCACCAGCCCGACCGCGATTGCGCCGCCAACCGCGACACCACGAGCCACTCCACACGCCACGGCGCCTGTGACGCCACAGCCGACGTCAACGCCGAGAACGCACGGCAAGCCATAGATGGGCGACTCTTGCCGTGTGACGGCAAATACGCTCTGAGCAAGATGATCGCCAGCGACCCATCGGGGAGCCAGCCTGACCCGATCCGGGTGGACGTTACGGATGTCCCGGATACTGTGGCCCGGCGCTGAACTTTGCCGCCTGGGACTACTGGGAGGCGGGCGGCGGCGCGTGGTACACTCAGAGATGGCCGCGCCGTTCTGATGGCGTGGTGATGGGGGGTCGCGCTGGCGGCCGCCCGGTTTGCTGTTGCGCGCGAGCGGCTCATAGATGGGTCGCGGGCTGAGTGGAGCGAGCGGGAGCGTGAAGCTGATCGTCGGGCTGGGGAATCCAGGGGCGCGGTACGCCCGCACGCGCCATAACGTCGGCTTCGATGTCGTGGACGAACTGGCGCGCCGCCTGAGATGGCCGTGGGAGGTTGGGCGCGGCAGGGCGATGGTCGCCAGTGGCCTCTACCGCGCGGCCATCACGCCGCCGCGCCCCGCGCCCCACGCCACCGCTCCGCTCGCCGGGGCTGCGCCCGACACGTCGCCCGAGCCGGAGCCGGTTATCCGCGAGGAGAAGCTGCTGCTGGCCAAGCCGCAGACCTACATGAATGAGAGCGGCTCCTCGATCAGCGAGCTGATGCGCTTCTACAAGCTCGACCGCCGCGACCTGCTGGTTGTCTGCGATGACCTCGATTTGCCGCTGGGACGGATGCGCATACGCGCGCGTGGCGCGGCGGGCGGGCAGCATGGCCTGGAATCCACTATCCGTCTGCTGGGGACGGCGGACTTCGCCCGGCTCAAGATCGGCGTGGGCCGCCCGGCGCACGGACGCGACGCGAACGTGGACTTCCTGCTCAGCCAGCCGCGCGGCGACGACCGCATCGCGCTGGACGCCGCTATCGAGCGCGCGGCGGACGCGGCGCTTGTCTGGGCGCTGGAGGGAACCGAGGCTGCCATGAACCGGTTCAACGGATAGTCGCCGGTGAGCTAGCCCGGCGGACGCGGCCACGGCTATAGGCCCGCCGGCTACAGGGTCCGCCTGCGTGGACTGGAATGTAATCATCCTTTCTCCTGAGGGGAGAAGGGGATAGGGGGTGAGGTCGCCTGTGTCGCTGCGTGGTCTGCTCACATTGCTGGAGGGCCGGCCTGAGCCGCGACGCCTGCGCGAGCGGCTGGCCGCTCAGCCGGGCGCCGCGCCCGCGCCGGTTATCTCCGGCGTCAGCGCGCCCGCGCGCCCGTATCTCGTCGCCGGGCTGGCTCTGGAGCTGGGGGCGCCGCTGCTCTACGTCACGCGCGACGACAGCCAGGTGGAACCGGCGGCGCAGGCGCTGAGCGCGCTGGCCGGCGGCGAATTCCCCGTGCGCGCGTTTCCCGCGCTCGACGCGCTGCCCTGTGAGCGGCTGCTGGCTGACCGCGACACAATCAAGGCGCGCATGAACGCGCTGGTTCTGCTCTCAGGCCATGCCAGCGGGCCAGCGGTCGTGGTCTGCTCCGCCCGCGCGCTCACCCAGCCCGTCATGCCGCCGGAGGAGTTTCGCTCCGCGCTGCTGGAGCTGCGACCGGGCGAGCGCGGCGATCCAGTCCACACGCTGCGGCGGCTCATGGCGCTGGGCTACGATTTCGAGAGCGAGGTCGAGGACCCTGGAAACTTCACCCATCGCGGCGGCATCATTGATGTTTTCTCCCCGGCGATGGAGCGGCCCGCGCGCATCGAGTTCTTTGGTGACGAGATCGAGTCCATCCGCACCTTCGACCCGGAGACGCAGCGCTCGCTGAACCAGATACCGATCGCGCTCATCACGCCCGCGCGTGAGGCGCTGGCCACGCGCGGGCCTGAGGCGGCGCGGCGGCTAGGGGCGCTGGACATCATCGGCCTGAACCCTGACGCCCGCGCGCGCTGGCAGGCCGATCTGGGGGCGCTCGCCGCTGGCCAGTCATTCGAGGACATCGCCTACTACCTGCCCTACCTGCACGAGCCCGCCTCGATCCTCAGCTACCTGCCGGATGGCGGCTACCTCATCCTTGGCGAGGAAGACGCGCCGCGCGCCGTAGCGGAGTCGCTGGCGCAGCAGGGCGAGGAGGCGCGCGACCGGCTGGAGCGTGAGGGGGAGAATCCGCACGGCCTGGCGCCCGCGTTCCTGCCGTGGGCCTGGCTGGAGCCGCGCATCGCGGCGCGCCCCCACGCCAGCTTCGCCGCCCTGCTCACGGATGAGCAGTATAGCGCGGAGGGACTGGGCGGCGCGCTGGCCCCCGACCTGACGTCCGCGCAGTCCTATGGTGGGCGGCTGCGCGCCTTCGCCTATGATGTCCGGCGACTGCTGGATGAGCGGCAACGGGTGGTGATCGTTAGCCTCCAGGCGCGGCGACTGTGCGAAGTCTTTGGCGATGAGGCGCTGCTGGGACGCAACAATGTCGTGCTGGTCTCGCCGCAGACTCACCTGCCCGACGCGCCGGAGCCGGGAACGCTGACCGTCGTGCATGGCCGCTTTCCGGAAGGCTGGCACAGCCGCACGATGGCGTTGACGGTTTTCACCGACTCCGAGGTCTTCGGCTGGGCGCGGCATGGCGAGCAGCGCCGCCGCTCGATCACCCCGGCGACGTTTCTGGCGGAGCTGCGACCCGGCGACTTCGTCGTGCATCAGGACCAAGGCATCGGGCGCTTCGATGGGCTGGTCAAGCTGGCCAGTGGTGGCGTCGAGCGTGAATACCTGCTGATCGCCTACGCCGGCACGGACAAGCTCTACATCCCCACGGACCAGCTCGACCAGGTGACGCGCTATATCGGGATGGGTGACGCGACGCCGTCGCTCAGCCACCTTGGCGGGGCCGACTGGGCGCGCGCCACCCAGCGCGCCAAGGAGAGCGCGCGCGACATCGCGGCGGACCTCCTGCGGCTCTACAGCCTGCGCGAAACCGTCCAGGGCCATCCTTTCCCGCCGGACGAAGACCAGCCCTGGCTGCGCGAGATGGAGGAGGGCTTTCCCTACCAGGAGACGCCCGACCAGGAGCGCGCTATCGCCGAGGTGAAGGCCGATATGGAGCGCGCCCGCCCGATGGACCGGCTGGTCTGCGGCGATGTCGGCTATGGCAAGACCGAGGTCGCCTTGCGCGCGGCTTTTAAGGCCGTGCTGGACCAGCGGCAGGTGGCCGTGCTGGCGCCGACGACCGTGCTGGCGCTGCAGCACTTCAACACCTTCAGCCAGCGCCTTAAGCCCTATCCCGTGCGTGTCGAGCTGCTGAGCCGCTTCCGCTCGGAGAAGGAGCAGAAGGAGACTATCCGTGACCTGGCGGCGGGTCAGGTGGATATCGTCATCGGCACGCACCGGCTGCTGCAGAAGGATGTCGCCTTCAAGAACCTGGGCCTGCTGGTGATTGACGAGGAGCAGCGCTTCGGCGTCGCGCACAAGGAGCGGCTGAAGCAGATGCGCGCCGAGGTGGACGTGCTGACGCTCTCCGCGACGCCGATCCCGCGCACGCTCTATATGGCGCTGGCCGATGTGCGTGACATGAGCGTGATCGAGACGCCGCCGCAGGAGCGTCTGCCCATCCGCACCTACATCCGCGAGTTCGACGACGCGCTGGTCCGCGAGATTATCCTGCGCGAGATTGATCGCGGCGGCCAGGTGTTC
>JAKAIY010000051.1 GCA_021814145.1 Chloroflexota bacterium | reverse complement strand
ACCAAACGCCGCTTGCTGCGATTGTTTGCTCTTATAATAGCAGCGATATCACTATTGCAACGCTTGCCAGAATACAGAATAACAGGAATCAGGTTATTGAGCCAGGGGACGCGCGGACAAGGCGGAACCCAAGGTTGTTGCCCGCGTAGACGGGTTCGCCGTTGCCGCGGCCCGCCGCGCGGACGAAGCGCCGGCCATCGCCCCGGCTCCCGCCACGCAGTGTTCTACTTTCAGTAGATTTCTGATCCTCACGACCATCATTCTGAATGTATGGATAAGGCTTGTGTAGACTGCTTGTCCACTCCCAGACATTACCCGCCATCTCCTCCACTCCGAATGGACTGGCGCCACCGCGGCGCGCATCGCTCGCCGGATAGGAGCCGACCGGGGTAGTCGTCCTGATGCCGCTCTCCTGGCTGTTGCAGCGGTCCTTGTCGAAGTCGTCGCCCCAGGGATAGATGCGGCTGACCTGTTGCTGCGGGTCCCAGCGCGCAGCCTTCTCCCACTCCGCCTCGGTCGGCAGCCGCCAGCCGCGCTGGCCAGTGGTCTTGTTCAGCCAGGTGATATAGGCTATCGCGTCCTGCCAGGAAACGCAGACGACAGGGTGATCGGGACGCTGCTGCTGCGTCTGCCAGGTAACGCTGCCAGCCTTGAGTGGCTCGCGCACGGCGCCAGAGCGCACGGCGAGAGCGTATTCGGCGACGGTCACGGGGTACTTCGCGATCTGGAAGGCCCCGACCTCGATCCAGTACTGCGGCGCCTCGTTCGCTTGCGCTTCTGTGTCGCGTGTCAGGTCGCTGCCCACGATGAAGGGGCCAGCGGGGATGGTAATCAGCGGTGGGATGAAGGCGGGCGTTCCAGAGATGTTGATACACTGGTAGCCGAGACCGGCCAGCCGCGCTGGCACGATAGGTGTTGGAAAGCGCGGCGTAGGCGGGGCGGCTGGCGCTGGCGCGACTGGCTCTGGCTGGTAGGGGGTCGCGGCGGGCAGGGGAGCGGCGGGGCGCGGTGGCATGCTCAGGCCCATGGCGCGCAGCAGGCCATCGCGCGCGGGCTCATACGCGCGGGTGGCGTCGTAGCGGTGCAGCGGGCGCCAGAGCGCGAGGATGTCGTCTTCGCGCGTCGGCGTCATCACGATGGGAATGACGCCCAGCATGCGGCGTGCTGTGACTTCGTTGAGCGCGGTGTTGACCTCGCGCTGCACCCAGGGAGAGGTGACGCTGGCGGGCGTCATCACCAGCACGAGCCACTGGCGTCCCGCCAGCCCCTCGCTGATCTTGCGCACGAAGTCTTCCGAGGTGATGCCCTCATCATCCACCCAGACATTGGCCCCAGCGGCCTTCAGGTCCGCGACGAGCCGCGCGGTGAAGCGGTCCTCGTCGGGGCTGTGATGGTGGCTGACGAATACCCGCGCCACATTCGCGCCTACCATACGCCTCCTCCAGTCATCACACAAGCCACACGCATCGCTGGTGGAATCGCCGCTGGGAGGCAGTATAGCACCGAGTCGCCTGGCGGCTCAAGCCGCGGCTAGGGGCCTTTGGCCGCGAAGCCCGCCTGCGCGGGCTGGAGCGCCCCGCGCGGGGTAGCTGCAAGCCGCCGGGCCTTTATCCCGCGCGGTCTGTGACAGACCTTGCGAACGGGGGCCAGGGCTTGCGCATGGTCCGGGTATTCCGGGCTACCTCCCCATCCCGGACAGCGCATGGGGCCTTCATGGCCGCAAGGAGAACACGGCGAAGGCGCCATGCGCGGGGTCAAGGACCCCGCATGGCGCCTCCAGCCGCGGATTTACCTGCCGGGCGCTCCTACGCCAGCGCCTCCATCATCTCGCGCTCCTGTTCCGGCCCATCGGCGTAGCGGGCGCCGGGGAAACGCTGCGCCAGGCCCGTGATGAGCAGCGGCAGGGCCAGCGTGGCGTCGGTCGCCACGGTCGGACCCTGGCCAGCGGCGCTGTCTGTCACGCCGATGGTCACACTGGCGCTGATCGCGGGGGACTGGCCGCCAAGCGCGGCGACCGCCTCGCGCGCCTGGAAGAGCAGCCCGTCCTCCAGTCCGCCGCCCACGCGGATCAGGCCCAGGCTGGAGCGCGCGCCGAGCAGCCTGGCCAGCGTCATCAGGTCGGCTCCGGCGTCCAGCGCGAATGTCGCGCCCGCCGCGCGCGCCGCCAGCAGCGCCCCGCCAATCACGCTGGCGCTGGCGTCTGGCGTGATGACGGTTACGCCCGCCTGGGCCGCCGCCTGAAGCAGGCCCTTGCGCGGCGCGCGGGTCGCCAGCGCCTCGCCCAGCGCCTTCCACAGCGCGGCGGATGAGGCGGCCTGGTTGTTCTCGCTGGTGAAGCTGGTCAGGAACGCGCGCAGGTAAGCCAGTGTCTCCGCGCGGTCCTTTTCGTTGGCGCTCACCCCAGCGTCATCGGCGTAGTGCGCGTAGCCCAGCGACTCGTAGAGATCGCCGAACAGGTCGTCCGCGCTGGCGACGATGACATCCATATAGCGCCGCTCGATAGCGTAGACCAGCGTCTCGCGCAGACCGCCCGCGATGACCGGTTGGGTCAGTGTCAGCGCGATCGCTGTATCCTCCGCGCGCAGCATGCGCTCCCACGCCGCCAGCGCGCGGCCCATCGCCCGCCCCTGCCCGGCGCCTGCTGTCAGCTTGTCAAGCAGACCGCTGATCGAGGCGGTGGGGTTCACCAGTGGCGGCTCGGTGGCTGTCAGGACCCGGCCATCAGACAGCGTGGCCGTCTCGCCCACGTGGCCCAGCGGCGCGACGGTCGCGCCGCCGCGCGCGCACGGCTCGCAGGCCGCGTCCGCCGCGCTGTCGCCATAGGAGCCATAGTCGGGCGTGACGCCATAGACTGGCCAGATCATGCGGCCTTCACCCTGCGCCGCGCGCTGCGCCAGCGCCGCCTCGCGGGCTCCAGCGAAGGCGGGCGCGTCAGGGAGCGCGGGCTCTTTGCTGATGATCCCGGCGGCCAGGCGCGCCTCAGCGGCGGCGATCAACTCATCAGTGGCGCCATACGCGCCGTGGTGAGGACCCTTGAACGAGAGGCCACGCTGCACTAGCATGCGGTCCATCTCACGCACATCAAAGGCTTCCTTGATGTAGGCGATGGCTCGCTCGTGGTCGAAGTTCTTGCACGAGAAGATGTCCATCGTGAAGTAATCGAGCTCGGGGAAGGTGTGGATCGCGATGTGGCTCTCGGCGATTACGACCAGACCAGAAACGCCGGAGTAGGCGGGATCGGGGGCCTGGTATTCAAACATGTACGGGCCGCCGATTTTCGTCATGCCGATAGCGGTTGGGTATTCGCTGAGGACTCGCTCGACGAGGTTACGGTCAGCGAGCTTGCGGGTGTCGCACCTGGAGCCGTCTATGATGAGGTGAGGACCGAACACGTGTGTCTCCTTAATTGCCCAGGGGGTGTCCTGGGCCGCGGCGAACGCCGCTAACTCTCGCCCGTATGGAAGCAGGCGATGTACCAACGCATGAAGTCGTAGGCGAAGCACGCCGGCTTGGTACTCATATAGCCTCTTTCGGGTCGCTGGACTCCCTACCCAAACGGCAAAGCCATTCATTCGTGGCGCCGCGAGCCACCATATGCTGATGACACGAGGAGGCGGTACAGCGTATCGAACGCGCAAGACGCATACGGGTGGGGGGTATCCCACGTGTAGCGATGAAAACTATACGTGACAAGTGCCAGTCTCGTCAAGCAGGCGTAACGGATTGGGGCAGAGCCTGTGAATGGCCGCCCGGCGCCGGATGGCGGCTGAAGCCGCGCCTACCGAGCCTGGCGGCCACCGCGCTCGCCTGCGCGCAATGCTATTCAAATAAGCGCGCTCAGAGAAAGCGCCACCATCAAATCCGCAGAGGTTCCCGCTTGGCGCGAGGTCCCACGCTGGCCGGGTCGCTTCTGCGGAAACCTGGGGGCGCGCCGTTTGACGACCCGGGGATGGGCGCGCATGCGGCGCTGGGGCAGCCGAGCCTGGAATGCGGCGCGCCAGCCGCGGCTGGATATGGGCGGGCAGCCGTCCCAGGGCATGGGCGCCGCGAGCCGCCACCAGTGAGATGGTGGCCCGAGGAGGTGGTCTAGCGTATCGAACGGTCATGGCCGCATACGGGCGGGGGGTATCCCAACTCACAGCCATACAACTTTACGCGCCAGGCATGGGCAGGGTCAGGCGCCCTGAAGCGTAAACCACGATCAACGGCCCTGTGACACGCCACAGCCCCAGCTCGGGCGGCTATCGCTTGTTTCGATACACGTTGACGTAATAGAACGCCGCCGTGAAAATGCTCAGAAAGATGAACGCCAGCGCCCAGTAGTCCTTCGTTTCGCTGGGCAAGTCGTCATTCTTCGCCATATCCAGGAACATCCAGGCCCAAAACGCGACCACTGGCAAAGCGAGAAGCAGGGCCAAAACCGGAGGAAAGTGCGACGCCATGGCGCGTTCCTTTCTTTGTCCGGTTCGCCCGTCAATGGCGGGCGGCTCCAATTGACACATGACGCTATCTGGCGATGAAGGCGGCGTGGCGTTCGCTCCGGTCACCTCTTGCGCGGTCGCCCATCTCCTCACCGAAAGTTTACCGCGCATCCAGCGCGATTGCTCAGCGCCCTTCCAGCCGGGCGAGGAAAGCGGCGAGGTCGTCGGGGAGGGGCGTATCAAAGACCAGCCACTCGCCGGTCCAGGGATGGCGGAACTCCAGGTGGGCGGCGTGGAGGAACTGGCGTGGCGGCTTGGGTGGCTGCGGGTGGCCATAGATGGGGTCGCCGACGACGGGATGGTGGATGGCGGCCAGATGGACGCGAATCTGATGCGTGCGTCCCGTTTCGAGCTGCACTTCCAGCAGCGTGCGCCCTGGCAGCGACTGGAGCGTGCGGAAGCGGGTGCGCGCCGCGCGCCCACCGTGCGCTTCGCTGACAACGGCCATCCGCATGCGCTGGCGTGGGTCGCGGCCAATCGGCGCCTCGATCTCGCCCTGCGCGGGCTCTACACGCCCCTCCACCAGCACGATGTAGCGCTTGACCATCGCGCGCTCTTTCATCTGGGTGGTGAGCGCGGCGTGCGTCGCGGCGTCCTTGGCGATCACCAGCAGCCCTGAGGTGTCTTTGTCGAGGCGGTGGACGATGCCGGGGCGCTGGAGATTCTCGCTCTCCCTGTCCAGGCCGGGCGCATGCGCCAGCAGCGCGTTGACCAGCGTGCCCACCGGATGCCCTGGCGCGGGATGCGTCACCAGCCCGGCGGGCTTGTCCACTACCAGCAGCCGGTCATCCTCATACACCACGCGCAGCGGGATAGCCTCGGGCTGCGGGCGTCCGGCTCCGGGCGCCGCGCCTGCCGCGCCCAGGCCCAGCGAAGGCGCCAGCGCCAGACGCTGCCCCGCTTCCAGCGGCAGGCTGGGCTTGGCTGGCTTGCCGTTGACCGTCACCTCGCCAGCCTTGATGGCCGCCTGGGCGCGGGTGCGCGAGAGATCGGGACGCAGGTCCGCCAGCGCGCGGTCGAGTCGCTGGCCTTCCATTTCGTCTGTGACCGCGATGATCTCCCATTCTTCCCCGCTGGAGACGCTGACCCGCTCCCCGGGAGGTGTGGCGGGCGTGGATGGCCGCTCGCGGCGTTTAGTGGGTGGCATCAGGAGTGACCGCCATCGCGAGCGCCAGCGCCCAGCTTCTCCCCGGACGGCCCGTTCCCTGATGGGGAGCCTTCGCTGGGCGCGACAGAACTCAACTGGTAGAGGACAATCGCGATCAGGAACACGCCGATGGTGATGGCGCTGTCCGCGACGTTGAAGACCGCGAAGTTGAAGATGCCGGGAATCTGGAAGTGGATGAAGTCCACGACGTAACCCCGCGTGAAGCGATCAATCAGGTTGCCCACCGCCCCGCCAAGGACGAGCGCGAAGCCCAGCCGCAGCCAGAGCGAGGGCGACTCGCGAAAGCGCCAGTAGAGGTAGCCAACCACCACCAGGGCGATGAAGATCAGCGCGAACTTGATGTTCTGCCCCGCGAACAGGCTGAAGGCGACGCCGGTGTTTTGCACGTAGAAGAGCGTCAGGACCTGGCCGAGGATGGGGATCGGCGCCTGACCTCCCTCATACCTGAAGTACTGGACAATCCAGGCCTTGGTAAGCTGGTCCACCAGCACGACCGCCAGCCCGATGACCAGCGCGAAGATATCGCGTTTGCGAGACGCCGTCATGCTACCTCGCTTGTATCCCAATCTATTCAGTGATCACATCGCGCGCCAGGGTTGCGCCGCCGGACCCCGCTGACGGCGCAACCCTGGCGCTTACACGGCGCGCTCGACAATCGCCTGACAGTTCACGCAGAGCGTGACATATGGCAAGGCCTCAAGCCGTCGCGGGTTGATCGGCTGGCCGCAACGCTCGCAGACACCATACTTCCCGGCGTCCAGCCGCTCCAGCGCGGCCTCGATCTTCCGCGACAGCGCGCGGTCGTTCTCCAGCATGGCCTGGTTGCGATCATACTCCGCGACAGCGCTCGCTTCATCCGCCTGCTCGCTGGAGATACCCGTCCCATTGGACGCCTCCATGCTTGAGGTGATCGCCTGCTCGCCCTGCGTGCGCTCGTAGATATCGCGCTGGATTTGCTCGAGATCAGCGGTTAGGCGGCGCCGTACCGCGGCTTCATCAAACTGCGCCATACTCGACCTCCCTTGGCCCGGCGCCATCGCTCAAGGCCTGCTCTCTGACGCGTGCGCGTGACGCATCGTACCACATAGGATTGATGACGCAAGGCGTCATAATTCCCGATCGTGTCCCCATAAGTCACAGCTGTCTCTCATTTGCGGTCCCATGCCCATAACACTTGCCCGCCGTCCCGCGACTACCCTCACGAAACACACGGAACGGCGCGGGGTAAGCGCGTGTCGGGTCGTCCAGGCGTCTGTCCCCCCACGGGCGTCTGGCTTCCCGACCGCACCTTTCTCCGAAGGAAACGTTTTGAAGCCCAATAATCGTACGTTCCGTGCGCGTCGTCAAGTTTGTGTCGTGGCGTCAGGCGTTAAGCCCGTTTGTACAGCCACGCTTACGCGGAGGGAATCACCTGTAAAGTATGATGACGAAACTGACGATGCTCATGAAGGGCAAGGTCGCTGCGGCAGTGCTGGGCGTGATCCTGGTTGGCGGCGGCGGCGGCGCGGTCGCCGTGGCGGCGACCCAGGGGCGCCTGAGTGGGCTTGGAATCCAGATGGCTTCCAGCGCACAGCAGAATAGTTCCACCGGCGCGTCCAGCGCCAGCCCGAAAGATGGCAGCCACGCTGAAGGCATGTTTACCTGCACGCTGGATGCGCAGGGGAACCCGACCGGCGAGATCACGGTCACGGACGCGCAAAACGATCAATATTCCTTCAACGTGACCTCCAGCACAGTGTTTAATGGCGACATCCACGGGAACGACAAGGGCGGCGCGGCCAGCGGCTCGACGAGCGCCTCGAACCCAACGTTTGACCTGAGCAGCCTGTGCGACCTGGCCGGCAAGGTCAAGATCCAGGTGCAGGGGAGCGCCGCGGCGGGATCCTCGACAACCTTCGACGCTGACAAGATCACCGTTGAAGGCCCCGGATCGGGTGGCGCCGTCACGGGCGAGGGGAACGGCAAGCCTGAGAGCACTGGGACTCCCGACACGCGCCACGATTTCACCGGCTCAATCGTGACGGTCACCGGAACATCCTTCACGATGACGGTTAACGGCGTGCAGTATACTGTAGACGCTTCAAACGCGAAGTTCGACGGCGGCAGCCTGGTAACCTTGCAGGCGGGCGCCAATGTCCAGGTCGAGGGGACGGTCTCCGGTACGACCATCACCGCGTACAGTGTAGAAGTACAGTCGAGCGGCAGCGGGTCCGACCACTAACGCTCATGGTGGGCTCCGCCCTGGCGCTCTGTTATTATGCCAATGCGTCCGCTTCGGCATGGGCGCGGGCGCCAGGGGTGGGCCTGTTTTCAGACACGCGGCGGGAGGAGCCAGCGCCAGCGTATGGATCGAACCTGGGGCGAGCGGCGCGCGCGGCCAGATGCGCGAACCGCTCGCGAAGACGCCGGAGCGGCCCGGAAGCGCGTCGCGAGCCAGCCAGGCATGACCTGGCCGCCCGCCATGCCTTTCGCCGAGGTCCTGCGCCGCGCCCGCTCCTCCGATCATCAGGCGCTGACCCTGCTCTACCGCCGCTTTCTTCCGGTCGTCTACCGGTTTGTTCTCGCGCGAGTAGGGGATATCCCCACCGCTGAGGATCTCACATCCGAGACGTTTTTCGCGGTGATCGAGCGGATCGGTGAGACCCGCGCGCATGATGAGCTGACCTTCGCCGCGTGGGCGCTGGGCATCGCGCGTAATCAGGTGGCCACGTACTACCGCCGGCAGCGCGCGCGCCCGACAGCGCGGCTCGATGAGCCAGATGGCGCCGAGGAGTTGTTCGCGGTGGCGGGCGATGGTGACCCACTGAATGTCATTACCGCGCGCGAGCGCTGGGCCGAAGTGGTCAGCGCGCTGAATCAGCTTACCGAGGACCAGCGCAACGTGTTACTTTACCGCGTCATTCTTGGCTACAGCGCCGAAGATGTCGGCGCGCTGCTGGACAAGCAGCCGGGCGCGGTGCGGGCGCTGCAATTCCGCGCTCTCGCGTCGCTGGCGCGTATCCTGGGTCTGAACGCGCCGGGAGGCGCGCGCGCGAGCGCTGGTTGGGAGGGAGGCGAGCGAGGATGAGGCCAGAAGATCATCCGCTGGATTCCAGCGGCTTCGCCTCGCGCGGCGAACAGATTGACCAACTCGACGCCCTGCTGACGGCGCGCCGCGCCGGCGCGACCGCGCCTCACGCGCGGATGGCCCCCGCCGGCCTGGCTCCCCTGCTTGCCGCGGCGGACACGCTTGCGCCGTTCGCGGACGCGCAGCCGTCCGCTGGATTCGCCGCCCGGCTCGAAGCCCGGCTCATGGCGCGGGTCGAGGCTGGAGAAGGCGCCCGGCCTGTGGCGGCCATCGCGCCCGCTCGCGCCAGGGCGCGCTCCGCCCGCCTCGCCCGGCTTACCTGGGCCGCCGTCGCCGCGTGTGTTCTGCTGGGCATGATGGTAGGCGCGCTCACCGCTAGCGCGCATCCAGGCGCGCCATTGTATTCCCTGCGCAAGGCCGTTGAGGGAATCGGCGCGGATCTCACGGGAGGCCCCGCCGCCACCGCGCGCGATAACCTCCAGCGCGCCAGCGCGGCGCTCGCCGCGTTCAACGCCGCCGCCAGCCAGGGAGACAACACCGCCGCGCTAACCGCCCTCGGCCAGCTTACCCAGGCCGATCACCAGGCGGCGGACGCGATCGCGCAGGTCGGTGATAGTGGCCAGCGCGCCGCGCTCCAGAGCCAGCTCGACAGCCTGCGCTCCCAGGAAGTGAGCGATTTGCGCGCCGGGCTGTCCAATCTGGACTGGCCAGCGCGCATTCAAGTCACCAACGCCCTGCGCGCGCTCAACGCGACGCGGCTCGTGGTGACCTCCGCGCGCATTATCGGCGCAAGTGGCGGAGGCGCTAATTCCACCGGACACGATGGAAACGGCGTCCGGCCTGGCGGCCAGGTGACGGTGATCGTCACTGGCGCGGGCTTTTCCACTGGCGCGGTCCTGCTCATCAACGGGCAGCAGACGGGCGTAGTGGACTCCGTGACTCAGGATACGCTGGTGGCGCATCTGGACGCCAAGGCGCTGGACGCGGCGGTGACGAGCGTGGGGGTGGGCGAGCCTGACGGATCCGCCGCGATCACTACCCACATTGAGTCTGACGGGCATGCCTCCGGGGAGGGCGCGACACCGGGCGATCACGCGACGCCAGGCGCTGAGGCCACGCCTAGCGAAGGCGGCGACAGCACGCCAACTCCCCAAAAGGCCTCCGACGCGACTCCCTCGCCAACGAATGAGCGCTAGCGCGCTGGCCGCCACTTTCCGTTTCTGTCCGTATGCGCCAGAATAGAGAGGCGTAACAGCCATTTCTCTCCCATGGGATGACGAGGGGAGAGCGGACAGATTGGGGATACTTCGCGCTATGGATGAGAAACGACGCGCTACCCCCCGCGCTGGCCTGGACAACGCCATCGCGCGCCCCGCGCCGGTGGCCGCGGATACGGAGACTGGCGCGCCCCAGACGGACACGCTGGACCTGGCCCACGCACTGAATGGCGGCCCTGCGCCGCTCGATCCCCACGACCCCGCGACTTCGGCGCGCCTGCGCGAGCGGCATGCCAGCGGCGCCTACGCGGTTTCCGACGCCGAGCTGGTGCTGGCTATGCGCGGCTGGGACGCGCGCGGTGATCGCGCCCGCGCCCGTGCGCTGGGCGAGTCGCTGGTGGACCGCTGCATGCCAGAGTTCCAGCGCCGCTCGTGGGGATTGCGCCACCGCCCCGACCTGATGGAAGACGCCATCGCCGGGATGATCGAGCAACTGCTTCGTGAGGCGCTAGACCCCCGCGAAGTCTTCATGACGCAAAACTTCATCCACTACCTGCGCTGCCTGTGCGCCGACAACTTCAACCGCATACTGCGCCAGGAGGGGCTGAGCTACCGGCGCGACGAGCAGGGCCGCCCGGCGGGCCGCCCACAGCACATCCCGCGCGCGCTTATCGAGCGGATTGACTTGAGCGCCGAGGAGCGGGAGGACGCTGGAGCGCAGGCGCAGTCGGTCACCGACCCGCGCGACGACTATGAAGACAGGCTGGCCGCTGTCGAGGCGCAGCGCATCCTGAGCTATCTATCCGACCCACTGGACCGCCGCATCATGGCGCTGCGCGTCTTTGGACGCTACCAGTGGGAGGAAATCGCGGCGCTCTGCGGCAAGACCGAGCGGACGATGCGCCTGCGCTATGAGAAGGCGCGGACAACCCTACAGGAGCGTTTGACATCCGAGCTGGCCCAGGCCGCTGGAGCATAGACAGGCAGGATGGATCATGAGCAAGTCACGAGTGACAGTTTCCGGCGGGGGGCGGGAGCGCCAGAGCGCGGCCCG
Organism: Chloroflexota bacterium; assembly: GCA_021814145.1. Taxonomy (GTDB): domain Bacteria; phylum Chloroflexota; class Ktedonobacteria; order Ktedonobacterales; family JADMIN01; genus JAKAIY01. Next base: position 11,957 of record JAKAIY010000051.1, on the reverse strand, counting down.
CGATGGCGAGGCGTTGAGACAGGCCAAGCTGGCGCTTGTCGCGGCGCGCGAGCGCGGCGAGACGGACGCGCTGGCCCGCGCCCTGCGCGCAAGCCCAGCGCAGGCGAACGCGCTGGCCGACTTCGCGCTGGCGCTGACGGCGACGGATAGCTATGGCAATGAGGCGCTTACGCCTGACGTCAGCGAGATCGCCGCCGCCGCGCGCGCCCGCGCCTTTACCGCCGTCTTTGGCGCGGAGGCCGCTGATGTGGCCCCGGCGCTGGCCGCGAGCGCCCAGGCGCGCTCACTGAAGGCGTTGCGCCAGGCGCGCGGGGTGACCCTTTCCGCCGCCGCGCGCGCGCTTGGCCTGGGAGTTGACGTGCTGAGCGCGCTGGAAGCCGGGCGCGTTCGCGCGTCCTCCGCGCCGCGCCAGCTGACAGAGGCGCTCAGCGGACTGCTTGACGCCACAGTTGACCAGATCAGCGCCGCGCTCGGCGCCCAGGCCGCGCCCGCGCTGCGCCGCGGCGCGCTCGACGCTTCCCATACGCGGGAGTCTCCTGAATCCAGCGCGCAGCTTGATTTCGCCGACGCGGTGCTGTTGAGCCAGAGCATGACGCCAGAGGAGAAGGCGCGCTGGCTGGGGCAAGGTAAGGGCGGCTCATCCAAAACATCCCGCTAGAGCGCCGCGCGAGGCGGGCCTGGCCCGCGCCGCGTCCGCAGCCTGGGTGGCTCACGGCGCCGTGACGCATGTCCCCCGTCACGGCGCCGCGCTCTGTCCTCGTATATAATGAAATCTCACACGCTTCCGTACGCTCACACCGCTTGCGGTCTCATTACAACGTGAAGCGCGGATAGCTGTTAAGATAGACGCGGACAGAGACGGAGCTCATCTATGGGCAACGGACAACATCGTAACCGTCGTGGCGCGCGTCCGCATCCTCTGCCCCACAAGCACGGTGGGGCCGGGAATCCGGGCCGCGCGACGACGCAACTCATACCCCCGGTCGCGCCCGCTGGCGCCGCTGACGAGGAGGCGGGAGAACGGGCGCCAGAGCCCGCCCTTCCCGCCGTGTCTGGCGCGACAGGGGACCTCGTGATGGCGGCGGGCGTTGACGCGAGCCAGGATGTGTCCCCATCCACGCCGGTGGAAGCGCCCGCTCCGGTGGACGCCTCCCAGCGGCGCTGGCATGGCGCCGGACAGGCGCCACAACCCGCGCTCGCTGAGGCGACCCCCACCGGGGAATTCACAGCCGGTGAGGACGCCGAGCGGGCGCCGAAAAGTGTCAGTCCCGCGAGTCGTGGCCGGTTCGAGCGCTTTTACGCGCCAGGGCAGGGGCCACAGAGTGAGCGTGTTGAGCGTGTCGCGCCACCCATCACCCACACACTGCCCCCGGTGGTCAGCGCGCCCACACCGCCCGCCACGCCTGCCCGGCGTTTCGAGCGGATCGAGCGGGAGCCATCCGCTGGCGAGCCGCTGGACGAAGATGATGGCGCCGAATACACAGGGCCGCGCGGCGACGTGCGCGGCAGTATAGGCGCGTTGATTGACTCGCTGCGTGACCTCTTCGCCCGCGACCGGGTCGTCGCCAGTCAGGGTGACGTGGCGCGCTGTGGGGTGTGCTATCTGCATTTCCCCACCGACGAGCTAACCTTCCGCGACGAAGAGGGATTCTACGTGTGTGAGAGCTGCGCCCGCGCGCTGGGAACCACCCGTGTGCCAATGTTGCGCCGCCAGCAGCGTCAGTAGGGCGGGTCGCCTGTGGGCGCCTGGCTGGTAGGCGAATAGTCCCGCGTGGCGGGAACGTGATGGGCCGCGCCGTCCGCGCTGTGATACAATAGTTCGGCGTGGGCGCGGCGCATTGCGTGTGGCTGCCCATTACCACATACTATTGGACCACTTCTTTGAGGAGCCAAAATCGTGGGCGCGTTACCGAAAAAGCGTCAATCCAACGCGCGTCAGGGCAATCGCCGCGCGCATCACAAGGTCAAGCTGCCGCAGCTGACGATCTGCAAGCAGTGCCGCCAGCCCCGGCTGTCGCACCACGTCTGCCCGAACTGCGGCTCCTACCGGGGCCGTCAGGTGCTCACCATCAAGGCGCGCGGCTCTGAAGACTAGCGCCACGCCCGCGCGTGACGTGTTACAGGGCCGCGATGGCTAGGGAGGCTCGCGTGACGCAGCCTGTCGCATTCATCTTCCCGGGTCAGGGCAGCCAGGCGGTCGGCATGGGCGCGGATGTCTACCGCGCGTCGCCGGCCGCTCGCGCTATCTTCAACGCCGCCGATACGGCAATAGGCTTCGCGCTTTCACGCCTGTGCTTTGAGGGGCCTGAGGACGCTCTGCGTGAGACGATCAATACCCAGCCCGCGCTGGTGACAACCAGCCTGGCGCTGCTGGCCGCCTTGCAGGAGGCTGCAGGCGCTCCCGCCGTGGCGGATGGCGCGGAGCCACCGCTGCGCGCGCCGCTGACCCCCGCGTGGCTGGCGGGACATAGCGTTGGCGAATACGCCGCTCTGGTGGCCGCTGGCGCGCTGGATGTGGCCGCCGCGGTCCGCCTGACACGTGAGCGGGGCCGCCTGATGCATGAGGAAGGACTGGCGATCCCGAGCGGGATGGCCGCCGTCCTCGGCCTGGACGCGCCCGCGCTCGAAAAGGTCTGCGCCGAGGCCACCGAGCGGACGCGCGCCGCGCTGACGCCAGAGGAGGCCGCCGCGCATCCCGGCGCGGGCCGCGTGGCGCTGGCGAACGATAACGCGCCCGGCCAGATTGTGATTTCTGGTGAGAAACGCGCCCTGGAGGCGGCGATGGAGCTGGCGAAGGCGGCAGGCGCGCGGCGTGTCGTGCCACTGGCGGTTAGCGGCGCCTTCCACTCGCCAGTGATGGCGCCTGCCGCCGGGGGTCTGGGCCGCGCGGTGGACGCCGCGCCGATCCGCGACGCGGCGATTCCGATTGTCTCCAATATAACCGCGACGCCGCTGAGCGCCGCTGACGACATCCGCCGCGAGCTGGCTAGCCAGATCGTCTCACCCGTCCAGTGGACGCGCTCGGTTGAGTGGCTGGCCGCGCAGGGCGTGACGCTGTTCGTCGAGATTGGCTCCGGTCAGGTGCTGACGGGGCTCGTCAAGCGTATCGCCCGCGACGCGGCGACACTCTCTGTCAGCTCCGCCGCCGATGTGGTCGCTGCCGCGCCGCGCCTGGCGGAGGCGCTGGGCTAGCGCGAGGCTGGCCGCCATCGCCGCTGGCGCGGCGCCCGCCTTGCGATGCGCAGGGCGTGATGGAGCGATAGACCTTTACCCACGCGTTGTCAACGTCTAGCATTCAGGGTAGCGCATGAGCAAATCCACCCGGTCGCGGCAACCTCATGGTGAGCGCAGGCAGGCGCGCGTGGCGGCCTTGCAGACGCTCTACGAGGTGGACGTCGCGCGTCACGATCCCGACGAGGCGCTGGCCCGCAACGCGGAGAGTCTGCGGCTCAGCCCGGAGGCCCTCGCCTACGCGGAGGAGCTGACGCGCGGGACGCTGGCGCGGCTGGGAGAGATTGACGCGGCGATCGCGGCGGCGGCGCCCGAGTGGCCCCTTGCGCAGATGGCCCGCATAGACAAGAACACGCTGAGGCTTGCAATCTACGAGATTCTGTACAATACTGCTGTACCAGCGAAGGTAGCCATCAATGAGGCAGTCGAGCTCGCCAAGCAGTTCGGCGGCGACGCCTCCAGCCGTTTTGTGAACGGCGTCCTTGGCGCCATCTATAGCGCATCACAAACGTCACAATTGTCCGAACGCACACCAACCGTGCCTGAAACACCCGCTAAAGGGGAGGTTCCGTAATGCCGTCCGGCTCCAAAGAGGAGATCCTCACACAGCTTCGCCCGATCATCGCTGAGCAACTAGGTGTTGACGAGAGCGAAGTGAAGGAAGACGCCTCATTCACTGACGACCTGAACGCCGACTCGCTGGATCTCGTCGAGATGATTATGTCGCTCGAAGAGAAATTCCATGTGCAGATCAGCGATGAGGAAGCCGAGAAGATCACCACGGTCGGTGAAGCGGTGGACTTTATCTACGAGCATACGAACTAGCGCGACCGCGCCAGTTCGCGCCGTCACGGCGCTTGATAACAGACGAAAGCCATGCCTCGAACAGGCATGGCTTTTCTGTTGTCGTGGCGCGGGGAGATGGGCGAATTCATTCACGCTTCAGGACCGCCAGCGCCACAGGGCCGGTTTGTGTGCGGCCATGCCCCCATACCGCGCCCCACGCGAGCGGACGTCGCCTTCCCGTCGCAAAAAGCGCCCGCCAGTTATGGTCGCGTTCCCGCTCCTCGTCGCCTGGGCGTGGGGCGCTCCGCATGCGCGCCGCTGTCCGGCTCCAGCTCGCGAAAGCGGTAGCCCATGCCGCGCTCGGTGAGGATGTAGACCGGATGGGCGGGGTCGCGCTCCAGCTTCTGGCGCAGGTAGGTGATGTAGAGGCGGAGGTAGTGCGCCTCGTCGCGATATTCTGGCCCCCAGACTTTGGAGAGCAGCGTCTCGTGCGTCATCAGCCGCCCGGCGTTGTTGACCAGATGGTAGAGCAGGCGGTATTCGGTGGGGCGCAGGGTGACTTTACGCCCACGCGCCAGCACCTCGCCCTTGTCGAAGTCAATCGTCAGGTCCTCGTCTACCACGATGCGCGTCTTGCGCGCGGGAGCCGGGGTGAACGAGCGCCGTAGCAGCGCCTTGACGCGCGTGGTCAGCTCACGTGGGCTGAACGGCTTGGTCAGGTAGTCATCGGCGCCGATCTCCAGCCCGCGAATGCGGTCGCTCTCCTCGGCGCGCACCGTCAGCATGATGACCGGCACGCTCGACACCTCGCGGATGCGCGCCAGGGTCTCGAAGCCGTCCATATCCGGCATCATCACGTCCAGAATGACGACATCCGGCAGATCGGCTTTCAGCCGCTCCAGCGCCTCCAGCCCAGTAGGCGCGGTGACGACGCGATAGCCCTCGGCCTCCAGATTGAGGCGCACCAGGTCCACCAGGTACGGCTCGTCATCCACCACCAGCGCCGTCATCGTGCGCGGGTCAACGCGCGTCTGTTCCATCACCCGTTCCCTCCTGCGTCACATGCTCCACATCGCCCGCGCCGCCGAAGATTACCAGCGGCGCGGATGTCCGCTCCTCGCGCGGCAAGCTGAACGAGAACGTCGAGCCGCGCCCCAGCTCGCTGCTGACCCAGATGCGCCCACCATGCGCCTCGATGATCGCGCGACAGATGTAGAGGCCCAGCCCCGCGCCTTGTGTCCGCCGCGAAGCGACGTTGTCCACGCGCTCGAAGCGCCGGAAGATACGCTCCTGCTCACGCAGCGGGATACCCTGCCCGGCGTCAATCACGCTGATGATGATCTCGTCCGCCGTCGCCTGCCCGCGCACGCGGATGCGCGCTCCGCGCGGCGAATACTTGATGGCGTTGTCGAGCAGGTTCATCAGCACTTCCTCGATGCGCTCCCGGTCGGCGTTGACGAGCGGCAGGTCAGCGGGCAGGCGCACGCGGATGTCCGTATCAGGGCTGCGGGCCACGATACGCCGCGCCACTGAGCGGGTCAGCGCCGCCAGGTCCAGTTCCTCATGCCGCATCTTCAGCCCGCCCGCCTGGATGCGCGAGGCGTAGAGCAGGTTGGCCACCAGGTGGCTCAGCCGGTCGGCCTCCTCCTCGATGGCGCGCAGCCGCTCGCGGGCCATGTCGGCGTTCCAGCTCACGTCGTCGCGCGCCAGGGTTGAGGCGTAGCCCTTGATGATGGCGATGGGCGTCTGGAGTTCGTGCGAGGTGACGGAGATGAAGGTTGTGCGCATCTCCTCAGTCTCGCGGCTGCGGGTAATGTCGCGCACGTTCATTATCGCGCTGGCCTGCTGGCTGGCGGGCGAGCGCACCGCCGTCGCGGTGACTGTAACGTTCACCCGCTCGCCGTCGCGCGCCAGCAGCAGGTACTCCCGGTCGAGCACGGGCTTGCCCGTCGCCAGCGCCTGCGCCAGCGGATTGCGGTCCAGGCCGATGGGCGCCCCCTGCGGCGTGCTGAGCCGCACCACCTCGTAGGCGAAGCGTCCCAGCGCCTCATGCTGCCGCCAGGAGGTCATCGCTTCCATCGCCGGGTTGAAGCCAGTGATGCGCAGCCCCTCATCCACGGTGATGATGCCGTCACCGCTAAAATGCAGGATCGAGCCAAGCTGCCGGTTCTCCTGCCGCAGCCGTGTCAGTTCCTGGCTGGCGCGCGCGGCGGAGACGAGCATGCCCACCAGCGCCCGCCGCCGGAAAGGGTCCATCAGCGCGCGCCGCGCTGAGAAGCCGCTGGCTCCCAGGAAGCAGACCTCACCCAGCGCGGCGTCGGCGTCCGCCAGCGTCAGCGTTACCACTTCGCCCGCCCAGATGTCCGGCAGAGCGCGCACACGCGGGCGTCCATCCAGCGGCTCTGGAAGGGGGTCAAGCGCCAGCGCCGCCAGCAGCCGGCGCGCGTCGTCCTGAGAGATGCCAGCGGCGATCACCTGTCCGCCGCTCTCAAGCCCGGAAGCAGGCGGATCCGCGCCGCCATCATGCCGCAGCGTCAGCGCACCCGCGCTCGCTTCCGCCAGCGCGACCGCATGCCGCAGCGCCAGCCGCAGCGACTCGCCCGGTTGTGACTGGTCAGTCAGACCCGCTGGCCAGAGAATCGCCATCCTCGCGCCACTCCACTATCACCCCGCCGCGCCCCGTGTGGCCGCCCCGCCACGGCTCCAGAAACGCGGCCAGTTCGCGATATTCTACCACACCGGGACCCCGCGGCTCACGTCCGCGCAACCCCACGCATGGGCGCATGGCATACAGCGTGCGCGTGTCGCCAGTGTGGGGCGCGGCGCGCGTCCGGGCGGCTTCAGGAACAGGAGGACGCGATGTCCACACGTGGGAGCTATTCAGCGGCGGAGTGGGAGACGCTGCGGCGGGCGCCTATCATGGCAGGCCTCTTTGTGATGACCGGCGACCGGCCCAACCCCTTCGAAACGTTTCAGGAGGCGCTGGGCATCAACAGGGGAATGACGCAGGAACCGCCCGAAGATGCGCGCAATGAGCTCACGGGCGCGCTGATCGCGGATGCGAAGAGCGGGGAGGAGTGGCCTCAGCCTCACCTGGCGCGTGAAGGAGAGAAGCTGGCTCCGGAGGAGGCGCGCTCACGGGCGCTCCAGGACGCGCTGGACGCGATAGCGATTGTGGCGCGTGTCTCGCCCGGCGAGGTTGAGGGGTTCCGGCGCTATCTGTATTATGTGGCGGATGTCACGGCGCGGGCGGCGAGAGAGGGTGGCTTTCTCGGCATTGGCGGCAAACAGGTCAGCGCGGGCGAGACGGCGATGCTGGAGGAACTGGCGGACTCGCTGGGGGTCACACCCCAGCCATAGCGCGGCCTCGCTCTTTCGGGGATGGCGCAACCCTTTAGGGGCATGCCGCGCCGTATATGACGCCTGTGGGACGTGAGAAACAGCGCGGCTGGGCTGGTGTGGCGAGATGGCGCGCTGGCGGCGATAAGGAAAGCCGGGAAGATTCGTGGCGGTATTGGACTCTATGCGCATGACGGCGAGGACTGTCGCCGGGAATGTCGTGGGCTGGCTGCGGGATGAGGCCAGCCCCGAGGAGAAAGCGCCAGCGCTCGCGCGCCAGCCATCGTCAGTCAGGCGTGTCATCGCGCAGGCGGCGGGCATGTGGCTGGCGACCCGTCTCGCGTACCTGCTCATCACCTTGCTGGCGCGCACATACGGCTTCGCGCCCGCCACTCCGACCGCGCTGGGGGTCTTCCCGGCTACCCCGAAATACGCGCCCATCCTGCTGCCTTTGCTTGTCCCCTATCCTTTCCTGGCGAACTGGGTCCACTGGGACGCCTCCTGGTATCTCCTGATCGGTGTGCGCGGCTATGACATCTTTACCCCTGATTCCACTGGCTTCTTCCCCCTGTATCCGCTGCTGGCCCACCTGCTGGCGCTGCCACTCGGGCCGGAAGCGACGCTGCCAGTGGCGCTGCTGCTCTCGAATCTGGCCTCCCTGGCGGCGTTCATCGGATTGGGGCTGCTGGCGGCGCGCGAGGAGCGACACACCGAACGGGCCGAAGGCGCTCCCGCGCGGCTCATCATGGTTACAGCCGCCTATCCCTTCGCGTTTTTCCTGTTCGCGACCTATGCCGAGAGTCTGCTTCTTGCATGCGTCGTCTTCAGCTTCCTCTTCGCGCGCCAGGGCCACTGGGGCTGGGCGGCGGCCTGCGCCTTTTTCGCCGGTCTCACACGCCCTACCGCTATCGCGCTCGTGCCCGCGCTCGCCTGGGAGTATGGCCGGCAGCATGGCTTCTGGCGGCGGGAGACGTGGCGGCATGGCGCGTGGCGCTCAGCCGCCCGGCTGCGCGAGCTTGCCGGGGGACTGGTGGTCGTGGTAGCGACGCCCCTTGGGATGGGGATTTACCTGCTCTTCCTCAAGCTGCGCTATGGCAACGCGCTCACGCCGTTCACGGCGCAACTGCTCTATCATGGCCGCAAATTCTGGCCCATCTGGCAGACACTTGGCGAGTACATCTGGCGCTTCACTCACCCGGAGGCATGGTCAGTTCCCACCGCGAGGCTCTACCTGGATGGTGGCCTGCTGTTCCTCTTCCTGGTTATCACCCTGCTGAACATTCACCGCCTGCCGCTGCTTTACACGCTCTACATGCTGGCGACGTTCTACATCCTGCTCGGGTCGCCAGCGCCCCACCGCATGGAGCTCATCCCCTCGATGGGGCGCTATCTCTTGATGGCGACGCCGGTTTTCCTGCTCTTCTCGCGCTGGATCAAGGGCCGCCCCTGGCTGGAGACGCTGCTCGTCGGCGGCGGCTTCATGCTCCAGGGACTGTTCGTCGTGCTGTTCCTCAATGGCGTCTGGATCGAGTGACGCTCACGAGCGCGCCAGATGTGGAGCGCGTGCGCGCGCTTGTGGACGCCGCCTCAGTGGATGGAGGAGGTCTGCGCGATCTCGAAGTAGCGGAGCAGCGCGATGGCTGCGAAGAGCAGGAGGATCAGCAGGATGGCGATCACCACCCACAGGCGCGAGGAGCGCTCCTGTGGAGTAGGCGCGCTGGGTGGATCAGTTATGTGGCTGCCGGGCAGCGCTATGCGGGGATCGCCTACCACTGGCGCTAGCGACTGGCTGGCGGTTGGCGCCATCGTCGCCCGGACGCGCGGCGGTGGCGCGGGCTGGGGGTGACTAAAGACCGGCTGGCGCTGAAGCTGGCTGATTGGCGAACTGGGCGCGCGCCCGTCCTGTCGCCCACTGGCCAGGCGCCTGTTCAGGGCTGGCCCGCCACCAGTGGTATTGGAGCCCGCGAATGAGCCCCAGTTCCCTGATCGCGCGCCCGCGCCTGACGAAAGGGGGCTTTCTGGCGCGCCCGGCTGGTCCGGGATGTCGTAGCCCGTAAAAGGCATGTTCAGGTCGGGGAGCAGCCCCACAATTGAGGATGAAGGGCCGTGTTCCGCCCAGGACCCTGGCTGTGGCGCGGGGGTCTGGCCATGGGTTGGCGCGGGGGTCTGCCCATGAGTTGGCGCGGAAGCCTGGCCGCGAGTTGGCGCGGAGATCTGGCTAGGGCCCGCGTTGGAGGGAAGCCACGGCTGCGGAACGGGGCCAGGGATATCGCCCGGCGGGATGAAAGCCGCTGGCCCGGTGGGGCGCGAGCCGCCGTGCGATGGCGAGCTGGTAATCGAGCGCGCGCCCGCGTCATGGCCCGCGATCAGCGCGCCCAACAGCGCGGCGCCAAGCTCGCTGGCCCGCTGGAAGCGGTCGTCTGGCCTCCGGGCCATCGCCCGCAGCACCACCGCCTCCATCGCGGGCGGAATGGCGGGATTATAGTGGCTCGGCGGGACGAGCTCGCTGCGCAGGCGCTCCTGCATCACCTCATGCGAGCTGGAGCCGCCGAACGGCAGCCGGCCCGTCAGCAGCAGGTAGAGCACCACGCCCAGGCCATAAATGTCCGAGCGCGCGTCGCTGCTGCCCACTACCTGCTCTGGCGCCATGTATTCCGGCGTTCCAGCGTCGGGGCGGTTGCGCGGCGCGTTTGGCGTGTTCGTCTGGCTGACGATCTTCGCCAGGCCGAAGTCGGAGAGCATCAGCCGCCCGTCGGAGTGAAACAGCATATTGGCTGGCTTCACATCCCGATGGACGACCTTGCGCTGATGCGCATAGTCAAGCGCGTCGGCGATCTGTGAGCCGTAGGTGACGACTTCGCCGGCTTGCAGCGGCGCGCGTGGAAGGAGGTCTTGCAGGCTCCCGCCGCTCAGGAACGGCATGACCAGGAATAGCGCGTCCTCGTCGCCGAAGTCATACAGCGGCACGATATTCGGATGGTCGAGCGAGGCGGCTAGCCGCGCTTCGCGCATGAAACGCTCCCGGAAGCCGGGGCGATCCGCCAGCTTGCGGTCGAGCACCTTAACCGCCACATCCCGGCCCAGGCGGACATCGCGTGCAAGGTAGACCTGCGCCATGCCACCTTCACCGAGCTTGCGCTGGAGCTGATACGAGCCCAAACGCCACTCCGCCATGCTGCGATGCCTTTCTCCGCCTCCCAGCTAACCATCCCTGGCAAGGCCGTTCATACCGCCCCGCGTGAAGGACGCCTGCCGGTCATTATACTTCCCCGGAACACTATTCGCTTGCGTCTATTACCATGTGGCCACACTTATGCGGAAATGAAAAACGCCCCTACCGCGACGATCAGGAAGAACACGAGCAGTTGCAGCCCCTCCATCCAGGTGGACTCACCGTCCAGGCTGATGAGCGCGAAAACGCCCGTCACCAGCCCGAAGACCACCAGCTCCAGCAGGGTGAAGTCCAGGTCCAGTGGCTGCCCGACTAGCGGCCCCAACAGGATCAACAGCGGCGCGACCAGCAGCGGGATCTGGATCGAGGAACCGGCGGCGATGGCGAGCGTTGTCTCCATGTTATCTTCGACGGCGGCGCGCATCGCTGAAGAGAACTCCGCGACCCCGCCAATCAGCGGCAGGATGATCAGGCCGACGAAGAAGCCACTCAGCCCTAGCTCGGTGGTGATTGGCTCGATGGCTCCCGTCAGCAGCTCACTGACGACCGCGACGAGCGCCGTGGCTACGATCAGTAGCCCGGTATCGAGCCAGGGTCCCTGCCGCCGCCAGCTGGCTATGCGCCCGGCAAGCCCTCTGGCTTCCACGGTGGCCCGCGCACGCTCAGCTTCCGCCGGCCTGGGCGCGCGTCTGACGCTTCGGGCGCCTCCTGGCGCGCGCCGCTGGGCGCGGACGCCGAATACGGAAAACAGGATGTAGCCCGTGTAGCTCACCAGGAGGAGCGCCGCGACGAGATAGCTCATCTCATGCAGCGCCAGTCCGCGCACCCCGCCTGACGCGCCTCCGGCGCCAACGGTGGCCAGCAGCGATGGAATCGAGAGGCCAATCAGGGCCAGGGCCAGCATGAGCGAGTACTGCCCGGCGTTGCGCGCCTGGAACCGCTGGGCGCCGTAGCGCCAGCCGCCCGCCAGCATCGCCGTTCCCAGCGCGAACAGCGAGTTGCTGATGATCGCTCCGGCGATGGCGGCCCGTACGACATCCGGCAAGCCTTCCGCCAGCGCGGAGAGGCCGATGATGAACTCGGCGGCGTTGCCGAAGGTGGCGTTGAGCAGTCCGCCGGCCACCGCCCCTACCCGCTCCGCCAGGCCCTCTGTCGCGTCGCCAATGAGGCCCGCCAGCGGAATGACGCCCAGCGCCGCCAGCAGGAACGTCACCAGCGGCGGCGCGTTAACCGCCTGCGCGATGAGCGCGCCGGGCACGGCGACAAGCAGCGGGTATAGCAGCCTGGGCATCGGGCGACCCCCTAGAGCAACTTTCAGTTATCTTGAGCAGGCAGGGCGTAGCCAGCGTGGGCGAACCAGGCCATCGCGTCCTTGCGAGTGATCGCTTCGACCGCCAGCCCCACCGCCTGCTCTAACGCCTCGCGGGTG
>JAKAIY010000197.1 GCA_021814145.1 Chloroflexota bacterium | reverse complement strand
AGCGCGATCGTGTCCGGGCGGAACTCGAGGCGCAGGGCGTGTTGACAGGAGTGCATTATCCAATCCCCTGCCACTTGCAGCCAGCTTGCGCCGAGTATGGCTACGCCGCTGGCTCATTGCCCGTGACAGAAGCCTACGCTGGCCAGATTCTCTCGTTGCCACTCTACCCGGAGATGACCAGTGAGCAGATTCACGCCGTTGTCACAGCGGTGGAGAATTCCCTCGCCGTCGCCACCTCATCAAGCGCGGGCGCCTGAACCCATTCATTATAGACGCGAGGCAGAGCGGGCAGACGCAGTTGTTGCGAAGGACTTTCGCGGAGGAGTCGCATTATGGAAACTGAGCTGCGTTTTGGAGTGATTGGATGGGGATACTGGGGCCCCAAGATCGCGCGCAACCTCGACAGCCTGCCGGACGCGGCGGTGACGCTGGTCGCGGATATGGACCCGAACCGTGTCGCGAGCGTGTCGCTGCCCAACCCGGCGCTGCGCCTGAGCGTTGATCCCGCTGAGGCGCTAACCTCTGATGTGGATGCGGTGGTGATCGCGACACCGGTGCGGACGCATTATCAACTGGCGAAGCAGGCGCTACTGGCGGGCAAGCATGTGCTGGTGGAGAAGCCGCTTACGGATAATCTCGCCCAGGCCGAGGAGTTGACGGAGCTGGCGGAGCGCATGGGCCTCACGCTCATGGTAGGGCATACGTTTGAGTATAGCCCTGCCGTCAATGAGGTGCGCTCACTGGTGCGCGCGGGCGAGCTAGGTCGCATCTACTGCATTGAAACGGAGCGCCTCAATCTTGGCCTGTTCCGCAATGACACCGATGTCATCTGGGATTTGGCGCCCCACGATATCTCCATCCTCAACTATACGCTCGCCGAAGAGCCAATCCAGGCGCGCGTCTCGGCGCATGGCAACCTGCGCTCGCCTATCCCGGACAATGCGCACATTGATCTGGTGTACGCATCGGGAACGCGGGCGCACATCCATGTGAGTTGGATGCATCCAACGAAGGTGCGCCGTGTGACGCTGATCGGCGACCAGCGTATGGTCGTCTATGATGACACAAATCCAGCCGAAATGGTGCGCATCTTCAACAGCGGCGCGGATGTCAGCGCCGACCCGGAAGTGTCGTATCGTTTCGGAGCGATCACCATTCCGCATATCGAGTGGATGGAGCCGCTGCGGCTGGAGTGCGAGGATTTCGCGAACGCGATCCGGCTGGGAACGCCCCCACGCGCCAGCAGCCGGACCGGCGTCGCGGTGGTGCGCGTCCTGGAGGCTGCGCAGGAGTCGCGGCGTGAGGATGGCGCGTGGGTTGCGATAGATCGTGCGACCGTGAAGGCTGGCGTGTCACGCGAGACGGAGCCACGATAATGATGCCGCGCGAGCTGGTCAGGACAGATGGAAAGCCAGACAGGGATGACAGCGCGGAGAGTGATAGCATGAAAATTGGGCCACCGGTCATTCATCCGACCGCCATAATTTCCGAGCAGGCGGAGATTGGCGCTGGCACCCATATCTGGGCCTTTGCGCAGGTTCGCGAGTATGCGGTGATCGGGGATCACTGTAACATCGGCAAAGGTGTGTATGTTGACGCGCGGGTGCAGATTGGCTCGAACGTCAAGATACAGAACAATGTCTCGGTCTTCGAGGGCGTGACGGTCGCGGATGGCGTGTTCATCGGCCCGCATGTCTGTTTTACGAACGACCTGTTCCCGCGCGCTATCAACCTGGATGGCACGCTGAAAGGCGCGGAAGACTGGTTGATCACGCCGACAGAAGTCGAGTACGGCGCGTCCATCGGGGCCGCGGCGGTTGTGCGTTGTGGCGTGACGATTGGCCGGTTCGCCCTGGTTGGCGCGGGCGCGATCGTAACGCGCGATGTCGCGCCGCACGCGCTCGTGGTGGGCTCTCCCGCGCGCCAGATCGGGTATGTTTGCCGCTGCGCCTATCTGCTGGAGCGTGTCCATGAAGAAGATGGGCGGCTGTTGGGCTTCTGTCCACGCTGTGATCTTGTGCGTGACATTACTCCCTAGAGCAAAGGACTGCCGCTGATGCGCCATAGGAATCGCCTGATCCAGACCCCCACCGTCCGGATGGCGCTGAGGATCTGCGCCATTCTGGGGGTGGCGGTGGTCGCCGCCAGAGGATGGATGGGCGCATCCACTCGCGCTCCGAGTAGTGGCCCGAGTGGCGCGGCGGCCACACCCATGACGGTGAACGCGCTGCCAGGGCAGAAAACCTGGCGCGGCGGGGCGTCATCCCTGGTGTTTGGCGCGAATGACACGTACGAGTATGCGCCCAACAACTTCGAGACGCAGCCGCTGATCCAGGAGCAGGTGAAGCGGGCCGGGATCACCGTCATCCGCACGTTTATCGCGGACCCATCCACGGACGTGGAGATAGACCAGCGGGTAGGAGCCATTGAGCGTGCGGGGGCGCTCTGTCTGGTAGTGCTGACCAACATTGACGATCTGGCGTTCAATACGCATCTGGTGCGCTATTTGGGGCCGCGCTGTCTCATGTATGAGTTTGGCAACGAGCCTGACTACAATAACATTACGGTGGATGACTATGTAGCCGCCTGGAACGCGGAGATCCCGGCCCTGCGGGCGATCAATCCTCAGGCGCGCTTCTTCGGACCGGCGGTGTCGTACGCCGGAGCATATCTTGACGATTTCCTGACGCGGGTAAAACAGTCGGGAGTCCTGCCTGACGCGGTGACACTGCACTGGTATCCGTGCTACGACGCTTCCGAGCAGGCATGCCTGGCGCAGGCGGGCGATATTTATAACGTTGTGACCAGTGTGCGAGCGGAGATCCAGCAGATTCTGGGAAAAGACCTCCCAATCGGCGTGACGGAATGGAACTACGATCCTGGCGCGCCGCCTCCCGCGTATGGCAATGACGCCAGTTTCATCGTTCCGTTTACGGAGACGGCGATCACGGCGATGATTCGCGCGGGCGTCAGCCTGGCGTGCCAGTTTGATATCGCCAGCTACGCGGGCTATGGCGGCCTCGACATGATAGACATCTCCACGAACCAGCCGAAGCCACAGTTCACGACCATGGAGCGTCTGATCGCGCAGTACAGGCCCTCATAAAGCAGCGCATCGCGCATCGCGGCGAATTTTCACACAAACCACTTGACATGGCTTACTCTGGCTGATAGTATTGGCCCCACATCGCAACAGGCTCCCGGCGTGAAAGAGTCCAAACCTCAAAACAAAACCGCCAGAGCCAGCGATATCACGCTCCCGTCTTTGTGTCTGTTGCGCGCTCCGGCGCGCGTTTCCCCCGCGCTCCTTCGTATCAACTGGTCGTCATCACCGGCGCGTGTTGTATGGCGCCGGTGATCTGTTGGTGGGTTCCGCGCAAGAAGGCGCATACCTACCTAGGAGGCAAATTCGCGGTGAAGCACAAAGCGCTGATTGGCACGCTGGCTGGCGCCGGCATCGTGACCGCCGCCCTCGCCCTCGCCCTCGGCCCGCTGGCTCCAGCGGCCTCGGCGGCGACAGCCAAGACCTCTGGTATGACCCCGCACCAGATGGGCATCAGAGGAGCCAAGCCGAAATCCGCCACAACGACGGCGCCGCTGGCCTACGGTGGCGGACCGGTCGAAACGACGCCTGGCGTCTACATCATCTACTGGGGCTCGCAGTGGGCCAGCGGCTTCTCGACCGGCGGCTACACTAGCGCCCAGGCGCAGACGTATAACCAGGACTTCTTCGGCAACGTCGGCGGCAGCTCGTGGGACAATACGAACACCCAGTACTGCCAGGGCGTGGCGACCGGCGCGACCAGCTGCACCGGTGCGACAACTGGCAACACGATCACTAACCCCACTGGCCAGTTGCTGGGCGTCTGGACAGACAACTCGACTTTACCCAACCGTATCACCCAGTCTGGCATCGCCGCTGAAGCGGTCAAGTCGGTGACGAGCGGTGTTTTCCCTTTCAATCCTAACGCCACCTACTTTGTCTACACGCCCTCTGGTGACTCGATGCGGGGCTTTGGGACGCAGTGGTGCGCCTGGCACTCCTCGACGAGCTCAGGCGGCAACACATATGCCTACGCTTATATGCCCTACATCCCGGACGCGGGCACGAGCTGTGGCATGAACTACGTCAACAGCACGAACGATTCGTTCGGCAACGGCTACTTCGATGGTTTCTCGATCGTAGGCGGCCATGAGTACGCCGAGGCGATCACCGATCCGCATCCGTCGTCTGGCTGGACGAACAGCTCGGGCTCAGAGATCGGCGATCTGTGCGCGTGGAACAGCAACGGTGGTGTGTCTGGCAACATCACGCTGGGCAGCAATTACTTCGCGGTGCAGCCGCTGTGGAGCAATGCCACCACGACTAGCACCGGCAGCCACTGCGTGATGTCATACCCGAACTGAGACCAGGCACGGCGGTCAGCGCCGCAAACGCGGGCTGGCCGTCGCACGGGAGCGCGGCGGGGTGAGGCGGTAACGCTTCACCCCGCTTCATTGTGTCACCGCGCTATACTGGCGTTATGGGCAAGTCGCCAGGCAGCGATAGGAGAAGTCAACGATGACGGACGGGCGAACGGTCGCGGCGCGCGATGATACGCTGGGACTTGGTGGGGTCGCGATCCACTTTGCGACCTGGGGAACGATGACGGCGCCAGACCGCGTTGTCATGCTGGTTCACGGCTTGACGGCCAGCCATCAAACATGGGCGGAGCTGGGGCCACAGCTGGCGGCGCGTGGGTGGTATGTCATCGCGCCTGATCTGCGCGGGCGTGGGCTGAGCGCGAAGCCCAAGCGCGGCTACAATGTGGGAATTCACGCCAGCGACCTGCTCGCGCTGTGCGACAGGCTTGGTGTGGAGCGGGTCACGCTGATTGGTCACTCACTGGGCGCGGTCATCGCGATGTACTCGGCGGCGTTATTCCCGCAGCGGGTAGCGAAGATCGTTCTGGTGGACGCTGGCGGGAAAATCCCCGATGATACGGCGCAGGCGATCGCCGCGTCGCTGGCCCGCCTTGGGACGGTATACCCCTCGCTCGACGCCTATCTGACGGCGATGAGCGCGCTGCCTGTGCTGACCTGGAGCCCGTTCTGGGAGCGGTATTTAGAT
>JAKAIY010000050.1 GCA_021814145.1 Chloroflexota bacterium | reverse complement strand
GGCGACATCATCAATCGGCTTCGCGGCCTGACGCGTCCGAGAGAAGCCCGTGGGGCGCCGGCCGACGTCAATTCCCTCATCCGTGAGCTCAATGACCTGATCGAATCCGACGCCCGCCACCATCAGGCGCGCGTTGGTGTCCTTCGCTTCCAGCACCGGATGCTGTGATCCAGTAGCCGCCGCCAAAGGCTGTGGCTGAACGGCGACATGCTTGCCGCTGGAGCGGGCCGCCGCCTCCTGCTGTGATTTTAGGAGCGTGCGGCGTTGCGCCGCGGTGTCGGTGGCGACCACTGCGGCCTGTTTGCCTGTTTGCAGCACGGCGGCCTGCTTGCCGGTCTTGGGTTCAATGGCCGCGAAAGGCCCGGCGACGGCGGGATGCTGCGCCGTGCGCTGATCGGCTGCGGTCGCGCTTGCCGCCGCCGCGCTGGCGACCACTTTCTCCATGATGCCCGTTCCCGCGACAGGCGGAATGACAGGCCGCACAGGGGGAGCCTGCTTGCCTGCGGGGCGCGCGGCGTCAGCGGCGGAAACAGCGGGGCGCTTCGCGCTCTGCTGATCTGGCTTGCCGGGCTCCGGCGCCAGATTCGGCGGCATGACCTGGGTCGCCGCCTGGGTGACGCCTGATTGCAGCGCCTGGAGCGCCTGCCGCAGCTCATCGCGCAGTTCCCGCGCGGTTTGTTGCCGCTTGCCGGGGGCCAGTTCCAGCGCCTTGAGGATGATCCTCTCCGTGCGCTCGGAGATTTGCGGGTTTAGCTTGCGCGGCGGGTCCAGGTGCATGCCGTGGTGGACTCCCGTCTGCGCTAGCAGACGCGCGGGCGCTTCCGCCGGGTCCTTGCCCGTCAGACAGGCGTACAGCGTGGCGCCCAGGCCATACACATCGGTGCGCGCGTCCGTTTTGCCCTTCGCCATGTACTGCTCTGGCGGCGCGAAGCCAGGCGAGACACCTTGCGCCGCGGTCTGGGTCTGCTTGGACTGCTCCTGAAGCTTCGCCAGGCCGAAATCAACCAGCACTGGATGACCCTGTGGCGTAATCTTGATATTCGCTGGCTTGATGTCGCGGTGAATGATCGGCGTCGGCATACTGTGCAACTGGGACAGCGCGCCCGCGATCTCGATCATCCACTGAAGCGTCTGCGCCTCATCCAGGGCGCGCCGTCGCTGCACCAGACTGTCGTTGAGGAGTTCTTCGAGGTCTTTCCCCTGGACAAAATCCATCACGAAGTAGATGCGTCTGTTATTGGTGAAGACATTGTAGCCGCGCGGCACGTTGGGGCTTTGGATGTTCACCAGCACATCGGCTTCGAGGCGGAACTGCCGGGCGATCCCTTCGTCAGGCGCGATCACTTCCTTAATCGCGCGTTCATAGCCGTAGAGCAGATCTACCGCTTTATATACCCTGGCGTAGCCGCCCGCCCCAATGACTTCCAGAATCCGGTATCGGCCACCATCCAGCGTCGTTCCAGGCGTGAGTGTCTCATGAGAGGCTTGTTGTGGCACAGCGCGCTCCTTGAAAACTCCACCACGTGGTCCATGCCAGATGGTTTACCGGCGCGATACATGGAGTCGAAAACCGTGAGGTTAACCTGACAGCCTGGTACGTGCGTAAGTCCAGCATATCTCAGTCAAGGCGAGCCGTCAACGCGCATGGCGCGAATGGGCTGGGCCCGCGAACGGTCACCGTGAGGCTCGGTGACCGTTCGCGGGCCCAGCGCGCATGGAGGACCATATGCGAGCGTCCAGTGGCGGAGCGCCAGGTTCATCTGGCCCCGCGCACAGAACGCCACAGGATTGGGGGCAGGCGCGAGGGTTTCTCAGGCGCCGAGGTAGGCGGAGCGCACCAGATCGTTGTCGCGCAGATTGCTCGCGGTATCGCTCAGCACGATGCGCCCTTGCTGCAGCACATAGCCACGGTCGGCGATATTGAGCGCCATGTTGGCGTTCTGCTCCACCAGGAAGACCGTCGTCCCCGCCGCGCGAATCTGCTGGATCGTGTCGAAGACCGTCTGCACCAGGATCGGCGAAAGGCCCATTGAAGGCTCATCCATGCAGACGAGCTGGGGCCGGGCCATCAGCGCGCGGCCCATCGCCAGCATCTGCTGCTCGCCGCCAGAGAGCGTGCCCGCGAGTTGCTTCCCACGCTCCTTCAGGCGCGGGAAGAGGGTATAGATCCGCTCCAGGTCGCTCTCAGTCGTCGCGCGGTCGGTCGCCAGATACGCTCCCATCTCCAGGTTTTCGGAGACGGTCATCCGGGAGAAGACGCGGCGCCCTTCCGGCACCAGCGCCAGACCGCGCGTGATGATCTGGTCGGTGCTCACGGCGTCAATCCGCTGGCCCTCGAAGGTGATCGCGCCAGCGCGTGGCCTGACGATGCCGAAAATGGTCTTCATCGTGGTCGTCTTGCCCGCCGCGTTGGCGCCCAGCAGGGTGACGATCTCGCCTTTCTTGACCTCCAGCGTCAGGTCACGCAGCACATGGTTCGGCCCGTAATAGGCGTCAACGTTGTGTAGCTCGAGCATTCCGCATTACCTCGCTGCCGCGTCTCGTCCCAGGTACGCCTCGATCACCCGCTCATCGTGCGCCACCTCAAGGGGCTTGCCCTCGGCGATTTTCTTGCCATAGTCCAGGACGGCGATGCGATCCGAGATTCCCATTGTCACCTGGAGCTTGTGCTCGATGAGCAGGATCGTCACATTGAACTCACTGCGTAGCCGCTGGATATACGAGATCGCCTCCGCTGTCTCGGAGTCATTCATACCGGCGGTTGGCTCATCGAGCAGCAACAGCTTGGGGCTGGAGCCCAGCGCGCGCGCGACCTCGACACGCCGGCGCTCGGCGTAGGAGAGGCTGGAGGCGTATTCATCCTTCTTCGCGACGAGCGCGTCACCGAAGAAACTGAGCAACTCAATCGCGCGCCGCTCGGCCGCGCGCTCGGCGTCCCGGTAGTAGGGCAGGCGGAACAGCGCTGAGATGACATCGCCGGGCATCTTTGTATGCTGGCCAACCAGCACATTCTCCAGCACGGTCATGTTATTGAACAGCCGGATGTTCTGGAATGTGCGCGTGATGCCGCGCCGCAGCACCTGATCGGGGCGCAGGCCCGCGATGGAGCGGCCCTCGAAGAGAATGTCGCCAGCGGTTGGCTGGTAGATGCCCGTGATGAGGTTGAAGACGGTGGTCTTGCCAGCGCCGTTGGGGCCGATGACGCTGAAGATCTGGTCGGGATAGATGTCCAGATCCACGCTATCCACGGCCGTCAGGCCACCAAACGAGCAGGTGAGGCCGCTGATCTGGAGGAGCGGTTGTTCCTGGGCCATGCTCATCTATCCCTTCCCTGCGCGTCAGACCCTTCGCCAGCGAAAGAACTCTGGTCGAGGCTATCCAGCGCCGGGATGTCGGCGCCACCTTCTTCCGCCTCGAACAGGCCCACCGCGGACATATCCTCTGGCGCGGCTCCAATGCCTTTCAGCTCGCGGCGGCGGCGCGCGTCAGGGATAAGGCCCTGTGGACGGAGCAGGATCATCGCCAGCAGCACAATGCCGTAGATCAGGTACTTCATGGTGTTGAAATCCACGTTCGCCAGGAAGTGCAGCGGCGCGCCGGCGGGTCCCACAAGCGCGCTCTGGTGAATCGGGTCGTTGATCAACCCGAGAATGTAGGCGTCGAAGAGGCGCAGGATGATCGCGCCCACGATCACGCCGGGGATGCTGCCGATGCCGCCTAGCACGATCATGATCAGGACCGTGATCGAGATCTGGAAGTTGAAGTTGGACGGCGCGATCGACGGAGTGACCGCCGTGTTGATAACGCCGCCGATGCCGCCAACAAAGGCGCCGAGCGCGAAGGCCAGCAGCTTGGTTCGCGTCAGGTTCACGCCCGACGCCTCCGCCGCCGTCTCGTCCTCGCGAATCGCGACCCATGCGCGACCAATGCTGGAATCGCGCAGCGCCGACACACCCAGGATGATCAGGACGACCAGGCCCAGCGCGAGATAGTAGAAGGGCGCGTTATTCAGCGGGTCGGTGAACGAGAGTGTCCCGAAGGGGGTAACGATTGGGGCGGGCTGCGTGGCGCTCATGCCAATGTTGCCATAGAAGACTGGCAGGTTCTGGAAGACGATCGGGACGATCTCACCGAAGCCGAGCGTGACAATCGCCAGGTAGTCACCGCGCAGGCGGAGCGTAGGCGCGCCAAGCAGAATACCGAACAGGCCAGCCAGGAGCGCGCCGGCGGGAATGAGCAGAATCAGCGGAAATGTCGGGGCGGGAAAAACGCCATCGCCGCTCCAGGCGTGCAGCTGGCCGAGCGTTCCCGCCGCCATGGTATAGGAGCCGATGACGAAGAAGGCGACGTATCCAAGGTCAAGCAGCCCGGCATACCCGACCACGATGTTGAGCCCGAGCGCCAGCATGACGTAGACCCAGACTGAGGTCATCGCATAAATCAGGCTCTGGATATCTGGATACACCGCATAGGGGATCATCGGGAACAGGATCGCCAGGATGAGGGCGATAATCCCCAGGCGCCAGCCCGTGACGTACCAGATAATTGGGCGTCCGGCGATCACCGTTTCATTCGCCCAGACGCGCGCCCGGTCCGTCGGAGAGTGGGCCACCGCCTGCGGCGTCCCTTGCACTGCCATAACGTGACCTCCAATCAGACCTTATCTGGCACCTGCTGGCCGAGCAGGCCAGATGGCTTGAGCACCAGGATAAGAACCAGAATACCAAAGACTACCGCCAGTGACCAGCTTGAGCCATTGGGAAGATACTGCGTGGCGAGCGCCTCGATCAGGCCGATGAGGAATCCCCCCAGCACAGCGCCGTAAATATTGCCAATGCCTCCCAGCACGGCGGCGGTGAACGCGATCAGGCCGAGCTGGAATCCAGTCAGATACCACACCTGGCCAACATACAGGTTATAAATGAGCGCCGCCGCTCCTGCCAGCGCGCCGCCGATCAGGAAGGTGAGACTGATTGTGCGGTTGACGTTGACGCCCATCAGCGCGGCCGCCTCAGGATCCTGCGCGGTCGCGCGCATCGCCTTGCCCATTCTCGTCAGGCGGATGAAGCGGTCGAGAGCGATCATCAGGACGACGGCGAGGATGATCACGAAGATATCAAGCAGGGCGATATTGACCGGGCCAATGGTAATACTGACGTCTGGGAAGATAGTCGGGAACGAGACGGAGCCGCTTCCACGCCAGATTTGCACGATCGTCTCGAGGACGAACGACGCGCCAACCGCCGCGATGAGCGGAGCCAGGCGCGGCGCCTTGCGCAGACGCCGGTAGACAAAGCGTTCGAGCGTGAAATTCAGCGCGCCAGACACCGCCATGCCGATCACCATCAGCAGCAGGAGCAGGCCAATCAGGACGAAGAAGTTGGAAGGCGGCGATGAGACATGAAGCGCGTTAACGACCACGAGGATCAGCACAGTCGCCCACATGAAGATATCGCCGTGGGCGAAGTTGATCAGCTCGATGATGCCGTACACCAGCGTGTATCCCAGCGCCACCAGCGCGTACATCGCCCCAAGCGTCACGCCAATCTCAAGCTGCTTGAAGAAGATACTCAACCCATTGGTTGGCGCCGCGCTCAGGACTGTGGCGAGCGTCAGCATGTGTCCTCCTTACAAAGGACAAGGACGATGCCGGCTGAAGGTCCGGTGAGAACAGCCGGGCGCGCGTCGTTTGTGAGCCAAACGGAGCATTGGTGTCAGTCATTGTAACGCACAGAGCAGGCTCCGTGTGAAGCCTGCTCCGTGCGTTGCCGGGAAACCGCCTCTAGTGGGGCGGTCCCATCGGAGGCGACAACCTGGATTTAGGCTGTGACCTCTTTGTCATAGGTCCACGTGGACGCGCCGGGGGCGATGGCGTAGATGCTGAACACCTTGTCACCAGCGTTATCGCCGTTGGCGTCGAAGTGGATGTTGCCGATGATGGTCGAGAAGCTGTTGCCGGCGATATAGTCGCGGACAGCGGCGCGGGTCGGCGCCTGGCCGGACTTGATGACCGCCTTGATGGCGTCAATCTCGATCATCGCCGCCGCATACGCCGCGGCGCTGTAAGGCACCAGGTTATTGTCCGGCTTGTTGGCGACGAACGCGGTGTACGCGCTCTTGAAGGCCGCCGCGTCAGCCGAGGTCAGCGAAGCGGGGTCCGGGGCCGCGACCGTGCCGTAGGTGTTGCCAGCGGCAGCCGCGCCAGCCGTGGTGATCCACGACGCGTCGTCCGCGATGCCGTCACCACCAACCAGCGCCTTGGTGTAGCCTGCCGCGACCAGCGCCTTCTTCAGCGCGCCGCCGCCCTGGCTGGTGACGCCGCCGTAGAAGACGACATCCGGGTTGGCGCTGGCGATCGTCGCCGCCAGCGAGTTCATGCTAGCGACTTCCTGCGGCGTGATCGAGTGGCTGCCAACGACCGTGCCACCATTGGCGGTGAAGTTCTGCTTGAAGAAGTTCGCCAGGCCCGCGCCATAGGTGGTGCTGTCATCCACCACGAAGGCGGTATGGGCGTTGATTGGCGCCGCGGCGGCGATCTCCGCGTCTACCTTGCCCTGCACGTCGTCAGTCGCCACGATGCGGAAGTAGTACTCCTTCGTGCCAGCCGGATGGAGCTGGGCGAAGTTGATGCCGTTCGCGGAGGCGTACTGCTCCTTGGTCAGGCCAGGGTTGGTGTTCGAAGGGGACATGAGGACCAGGCCACCATTGTTGGCGACCGGGATTTCCGCGACGGCCACGCCTGAGTTGAAGGGGCCGACAACCGCCATCACCTGCGGGTCCGCCAGCAGCGCCTTGATGTTCGTCGCGCCGATCGAGGCGTCCGCGCCGGTCGTGCCCTCGTCGTTCTTGTGAACGATCTGCAGGGTGTATCCACCGCCGAGGTCCTGGTTCTGGCTGACCGCCAGGTCAGCGCCATACTGCGTTGGCAGACCGACCGAAGCGTCGGTGCCGGAAACAGGGAGATCGGTAGCGATCTTGATGACGCCACCGCTGCTGCTGCCGCCAGAGCCGCAGGCAGCCAGGCTCAGGGACAGCACGAACAGCGCCGCGATTGAGCCCTTCGAGATTGCGCTTAGGGAACCGTGTTGACGCATCAGCGCCACTCCTCCAAAGAACGCGGGGGGACAACTCCACATCGCCGGGTCGCGGTTGAATCAGCGTAGAGGTTGTCTCCACTCTCACGAGCGGCGTCCCCACAGATCTACACCGGATGATTCATCGCGTCCACGCAATCAGCGCGACAAAACCGCATAGACTCCGGCCATACACGCTGACGTACAACGATTATACGCTTCGATTTGTGTAAATCTCACGCGAGATTTTCGTCAAGATACCAAACACAGGGCGCATAAAAAGTCCCGCGCCAGATGGAAAGAGAGCTGGGGCTGTCTTGAGCGATGCGCCTGAAGGGGTCCTACTCCTCAGGCTGGGAGATAGGACTTCCTTCATGCGCGTCGCCGCTTCCGGCGCTACCGCCGAAGCGAAAACTGGAGAGCCAGGGTTCAGGACTTTTTGCCGAGACGGGTGTCCAGCTCGTAGGCCGCGAACCCGGCCAGCGCGGCGGTAATCACCGGATGCTGCATGACCACGCCGAAGACATTGGGCAGATGCCTGGCGGTATGCTCGTGAAGATCGGCGAGTTGCTCAGCCGTCACGGTGTTGACATCAATGTGCGCGTACTTTTCGTAGGCCTCGTGATTCGTCTGCTTCATCTGATCCAGGAAATGCGTCGCCAGCTCGGTGCGCTGCTCCTGGCTGAGCTGCCCATACGCCTCAACGGGTGTCTGTTGATCGGCCATACCTGGTCTCCTTTCGCATGACAATTCGCCTGGCGGCCACCTCAGTTGTCGCCGCCGCCTCGCAGTATAACACCGCCGTCAGCCCGCTGCGGGCTTCCCGGGTACGTCATCATACGGAAGGTCGCCTCCTCACTCCTCTGGCGCTTCGCGCAGGTTACGGACATAGAGCCCGGCTCCGGCGCTGGCGATGATGAGGCCGAGCGCCAGCGCCGGCAGGCCAACGATCAGGAGCGCTGGGCCGGGGCGCTCGTGGAGCGCGGTGGCCAGTGTCCCTACGGCGGTAGGCGACCAGATATCACCTAGCATATGCGAGAGCAGCAGCGTTATCGCGACCGCTGTCGCGCGCAGACCGGGTGGAGTGACATCCTGGGGAATGGCGGTGAGCGGGCCGGTGGGCAGGTTGAGCGCCAGCACCGCGAGTGTTCCCGCCAGAACGAAGATGGTGAGGCGGGTCGTGAGCAGCATGGCGGCGAAGCAGGGCAGCGCGAGCAGGAACCCGCAGCCCACCGCCAGCACGCGCCCGCCTGGATTCCAGCGTGTCAGCCGGTCCGCTAGCGAGCCGCCGAGGAGCGCGCCCGTGACGCCGCCCACGACGATGATGATTCCCGTCAGGAAGGCGGCATGCGCCGCGCCCAGATGGAACGGCCCCTCGCGTGAGCGTATGTAGATCGGCAGGAAGGTGATAGCCGGGGTCGTGACGGTGAAGATAAGCGCCTGGAGCGCGATGACGAGCCAAATGGACGGTATGCTCAGCGCCGCGAGGACCTGCCCGGCAAGCGTGCGTGGCGGCTGGGCGCCGGGCGCGTGTGGGACGGCGCCATCGGGGGCGTCGCCCGCGACAGGCAGAGGCGTGACTCGCGCGGCTGGTGGCTCGGCGACAAACCACATCAGCGCGGCGAGCGCCAGCCCCGGCGCCGCCGCGATGAGGAACGCCATCCGCCAGGCGACCGGCGCGGGTAGCAGCGCAAAGAGCGCGCCTGAGAGCGTGAACGCGAACAGGATGCCCATGAGCTGGCCCACCTGCCAGCGCCCCATGACTCGCGCCCGCGCCGCGCGGGGAAAGTAGGCGCTGAGCAGCGCGGTTCCGGCGGGATAGTAACTCGCCTCCCCGACACCGACCAGCGCGCGGGTGATGACGAGCGAGGCGAAACCCGTCGCCAGCGCCGTCAGCCCGCTAAAGAGGCTCCAGAGACCGACGCCCAGCGCCACGACACGCGCCCGCGAGCGCGTCCGGTCGGCTAGCGCCCCCAGCGGCAGCGCGGAGATGGTATAAATGAGCAGGAAGGCGCTGCTGAGGATGCCAATGTCGCGGTCCGTCAGGTGAAACTCGGCTTTGAGCGTCGGCCCCACAGCCACCGCGATCAGCCGGTCGAGGTAGTTGATCAGGTTGATCGCGAACATCAGCCAGAATACCGGGAGCGCGCGGGCGATCACGAACGTGCGCCTGGCTGGCGCGCGTGTGTGGGCGCCTTTCGTGATTTCGCTCACGTCTGCCCGCTCCGCTGGCTACGCCCACACCGTTTCACACATCCCTCACCCATCTGGCCCCTCCGGCGCCGCTACGGCGGCGGCGCGTCACGCGCTCCTCACGCTCCTGTCCTTAAAACGTGGCGCCTCCCCTTGTAATACCCCATACACGCGCCCGCTGGATAGTCCACGTTCGTTCCGCATGGGGAGCCGTCAGGCGCCAGGCGCGAGGTGGATCTCGATATAGCGGTCCCAGCCCGCATAGTCGGCGCCCACACGCTGCGCCGCTGTGGGGAACGCCCGGCGCGCCAGCTCCTCAACCGCCGCGCGCTGGTCGTAGCCGAATTCCAGGAAGAGCGAGCCGCCGGGCCGCAGCTTCGCCGGCGCCTGTTCCAGCAGCCGCCGGATATGGGCCAGGCCACGCTCGGGACTGTAGAGCGCCAGATGCGGCTCGTAGCCGTGAACTGACGGCGCGACATGCGCGTCAGCTGGCGCGATATAGGGCAGATTGGCGAGGATGATGTCCACCGGCTCCGGCAGAGGCGCCAGCAGATCGCCTTCGAGTGGGATAACGCGCCGGGCGACGCCTAGCGCGGCGGCGTTCTCCGCCGCCAGCGCCAGCGCGTCAGGCGAGATGTCCACCGCGTAGACCCGCGGTAGGCGAGGCTCCAGGACAGCCAGCGAGATAGCGATGGCGCCGCCGCCGGTCCCGATATCGGCGGCGATAGGCGCGGGGCGCGCGGGGTTGTCGAGCCGCCGGCGGATCTCGCGCAGGGCGGCCTCGACCAGCAATTCCGTCTCGGGGCGTGGAATCAGCGCGCGGCGGTCGGTGCGGAATGTCAGCCCCATGAATTCACGCTGCCCGGTCAGGTAGGCGACTGGCTCCCGCGCCGCGCGCCGCGCGACCAGGCTGGCGTACTCCTCCGCCTGCTCAGGTGAGAGGGCGCGCTCTGGATAGGCCAGCAGCCGCGCGCGGGTCGCGCCGGTGACATGCGCGAGCAGCGTCTGCGCGTCCAGCGCGGGTGTCTCGGAGCCTTCCGCGCGCAGCCAGTCTACCGCCAGCCGCAACGCCTCGCCGAGCGCGCGCGCCGCCGCCAGCTCCGCGTGTCTGGCGGCGGCGTCCGGGGCACCCTGGAATGGGGAAGGCGGCTCACTGGTCATAGACTTTCCGCGTCGCGCGGCGCGCGCGCTCAGAAGGAGTAGCTGACGACCTGGTTCTGCGCCAGCGCGCCGTCAAAAATCTTCGTGGCATGCGTGGTCAGACTGTTGAATGTCGCCAGGTCGGTGATGACCTGAGGCCCCTGGATCGAGCCGCGGGTGACATAGACCGTCAGATGCGTCACGCTACCAGCCTGCTTCTCTACCAGCTCGCTGTATGTCCCGTGGCCGCCGGCGCCAATCGTGTAGGCGTTTGGCGTGTACCACGAGATGAAGATCGTCTGGGTATGCGGCTGAGGGTCGCTCGCGCAGGTGTTCGACTCGACAGTGGAATCATACGCGCCGAAATCGCCTTGCGCCAGAGGGCCGCACATCACCATCAGCGCCCCCATCAGCATCGTCCGGCCAGCCACATCGCTGGCGGTTGTGGTCGTGAAGATGCCGTGATCAGGCGTGCAGTCGGTGATAATCGTCGCGTATGAGCCTGTTCCGCCGCAGCCTCCGGGCGTGAAGAAATTCGACGGATTAAAGCCGGACCAGCCCACAATGGTCGCGTCGCCGGGCAGGTAGGTGCGCTGGATGTCGCTGTAATCGTTGAATGGTATCTCGCCTGGCGACACGGGATTGAAGATGCTGCCTTTTTTGTCATAGGTCACCGAGATCGCCAGGCGATGGAAGGCGCCGCCATTGGGGAGCAGCGTGACATAGTCGGTCTGCGTTTCGCTGACGTAGAGGTTCGCTTTGTTGCCACCGTCGTTGGCGTCCACAACGAAGAAACCATCGCCACTGCCGGTGGAGACAGACGAGGCGAGCCCGAGCTGCTTCAGCACGAGTTCCGCGCGCGGGTCAGCGAGATAGACTTGCAGGTCTTTTGACTGGATGGCCTCAGTCGCGATCTTGAAAATCACTTTCAGGCCGGAGCCATGCATCGCCTCCAGGCGCTGGAGTAGCGCCTTGGAGAGATCGTGAGTGAACTCCTTGCGGTCTTTCCCGACCGTAGCGCCGGGAACGAGCTGGAAATGGTGAATGTCTTCCACCAGATTCTGCGGCGTGACGGTGACGTGATAGGCCGGCATGGGCAGGTCACCCGTGACTTCCAGAATCTTCTGGATGAGGCCGGGGGTGAAGGCGACTACGCCCTGGATAGGCGCGCCATTCGGTGTTCCGCCGCCCGCCTCGACGATCTGCATCGCCAGGCGCGCGTTGGTTGGGAAGTCCGGCGAGAGATTGGAGTCACGCAGACCCCAGCCGTAGTCCTTGATGCAGCGGAACGGCCACCACCAGTACAGGTTCGTTGGCAGAGTCACGGGATGTCCGCAGTTGGATGGTTCCGGATTAGGCGCATTCTTCGCGGCGTATTGCTGATCAAGGGTATAGGTGTTATTCAGCCCAAAGGGCGCGCTCTTGGACTGTTTGCCGCCCACCAGCTCCAGCAGGCCATAGTTCCCCTGGAAGCCGCCGCCGGGACGCAGCTCGGAGCTATCCATCGCGATCGCGAGGTAGTACGCTGGCTGGCCGACACCCAGCAAAGCGGGCGCCGCGTCTATCAGGTCTTTCATCTCAGCGAAGACTTTGACCACCAGCGGCAATTGCGCCAGATACGCGCCGTACTTTGAGCCCGGTTTGAGCTGCGCCGGCAGCGCCTGCGGATCAAGCTGCTGATAGGCGGCGATGGCGTCCAGCGCGCGCGTGTAGGCGTCTGAGAGCAGCACGCGCGCCTGCTGGATATCAGAAGGCTGAATGCTCGGCGTCGCGCTGTTGGTGGAGAGCGCGCCGCCTTCGAGCGGCGTCACCAGCGTCTGCGCGATCTGGAGGCTCTCGTTCGCGGCTCCGGTCAGGTCGTAGCCTATCCGCACGAGTAACTGGTAGTTGCGCACGGTAGGGCTGACAGCGGCGGCGGGCGCGCCGATCACCGCGATGGCGCCATTGATCTCGTAGAGATCAGCTTCAATCGCGGCGATGTCCTGCTGCGCCTGGGAGATATTGCTGGCGTTGATCAGGCTGGTGACGCCACCGGCGGAAAGCGCGCGCAGGTTTTCGACGCGCCGCGCGAGATCGGTGACGTCATAGCCCAGGCGGAGCAGCGGCACAAGCGGCGCGCAGCACGTCAGTATAAACCCCAGCAGGAAGAACGCCAGCATGGCGGCTGCGGCGGGCCGGCGGCGCAGAAGCAGCCGGATGCGCGCCACGCGCGTGATGGGCCGCGAGACGGCGCCCAGTTGGGCGAGTGTGCTCAATGATTCGGAAATGACATCCGCGTCGAGGGATTGACGCAGGCCGCCCACCAGATCACCGGGCCCCGCGCCGCGCGCGCGCTCTCTCGCGCTGTCCCAGCCGTCATCGTCGCGGTCTTCGCCACTGTCCCACGCGTCCCAGCCATCGCGTTGCGCGCCACGCCGCTGGCTGCGGGGGGCGTGGGCCTCTTCGGCGCCATAGCCTCCTTGTGGCTCATCGTCCCAGACGGCGTTATCCCAGTCTACTTCCGCGCCGCTGTCCCACTCGGCGTCCCAGTCCCGCGCGCGTGAGGACTCCCATTCGTTATCCTCCCATGCGTCCCAGCCATCGCGACGCGCGCCACGGGCGCCGCGCCGTCCGCGTCCTTCACGGTCCCCGGAATATCCCCCTCGGCTGCCGCGCGACGAGCGCGGCGGGGCCTCGTCATACGCTTCGTTATATTCCGGGGCGTCGGGATCGGGGGGAAGCTCGAAAGGGATTTCGCCAAACTCGCTCCAGGCGTCAATCTGATGTGGGGCGAAATCCGTCGCGCGCCAGTCGCCGTGGCGGGGAGCGCGGTGGAGCGCGCCCTCAGTCATCCGGCGCAGATTTTTCCCCAGCCTGCGCGCGCCATTTATCAGCCCGTTCTTGCCCGCTTCATCGCTGGCTGGCGGCGCGGGCTGCTCCTGGTGGCCTCCGAAGCGGCTCAGGAGCCCGCCGGTTGATGGCGGATTGGGCCGGGCAGGCTCCTGCTGGGGCGTACCGGCCTCCTGATAGCGGCCAGAGAGCAGGCCTTTGCGCGGTTCTGGTGGAGGGGCGTCACGATTGTCCATCCTGCTCGTTATTACCCTCCGTGCCAAGGCCAGCGATCACTCGCTGGCGCGCGCTGATGCGTCCGTCCTGGGGTGTGCCACGGTGCGCGCCAATTGCGAGACTAACACCCACGCCGTTTAGCCGTCAAGCGCGATAGGATATGCGCGGGGTCACACTCAGACAGCCCTAAGGCGTGCTGGCGCCAGTCGCCCCCGGATTAGTGGGATCGCGGGGCGGCTAGGCCTGTGAGGCGGTCTCCATGACGGGCACGAGATGCGCGACCGGGTGATCGGTGGCGACGAAATGCGCGGGCGAGCCAAAGAGGGAAAGCCTCGTCACCTTGACCACACGCATATTGGAGGCCGGGGTGCGCGTCGTGAGGAAGCGCTGCACGAGCAGGCCCAGCGGGCGCGCGGCGATCATGGCGGCGGTGGTCGCCAGCATCACATTGTTGAACGTGTTATAGGGGCGCCGCAGCCGCGCGACACTCATCGCGGAGGCGCTTGTCAGGATGCCCGCGACCGCCAGATTCGTCCCGCAGCGCTCGTGGATCGCCATCTCCGGGTGGTCGCCACGCAGCAGCGACAGCGCCTGGTCGGCGGTAGGCCGTATCGCCTCGGTCGGGACTTCGCCAAAGACAAAGAACCCGCTCGCGAACGAGATGCCGGAGAAGCGTGTATCGGGAAAGCGCTTGCTGAGCAGCACAATGGTCGCGTGCTCCAGCGCGTGATTCTCGCGCACCGGCGCGCCCAGCGTCATCTGTTGCCATACCTGCTCAACAATATTCACCGTGCCGCTCCTCTCTCATGAATTCTCCCTGATGATACCGCGTTTCTCCTGAAATGTCATGCGCCCGCAGCCCAACAGGCCAGAGAGGCCTGCGACAGGAGGGCGCGGCGGCAGGCGGTTTCATCCATCAGCCCGCTCTTCGAGCGGTGGAACGCCTGGCTCAGCCGCCAGCGCTTCCAGTTCCGCGCGGGTCGCCGCGTCGAGTGGGATGCCGCCGGCGAGGCGTTCCTGTCGGATGCGCGCGCGACGCTCCCCCGGGACGCGCACCGCCTGGCCCGGCGCGGCGGGGCTCGCACGCAGCGCGCCGAGCAGGTCGCCCATGCGTTGCGCGTAGAGCGGCGCGGGCATCAGCGCCGCGACGTTGAGCGCCATGACCCAGAGGCCCGAATCCGTGGGCTCATTGGTATCCTCATAAGGCGAGCGCACATGGGGTCCCCAGGCGGAGCCAGAAATGATCGCCGCAAGGATCTCGACCATCAGCGCCAGCGCATAGCCTTTCGCGCCCGCCATCGGCAGCACGGCCCCGGCGAGCGCGGCGCTCGCGTCGGTCGTTGGCCGCCCGTCCGCGTCGAGCGCCCAATCCGCCGGGATAGGCGCCCCCTGGCGCGCGGCCATGATAATGGCGCCGCGCGCGGTGACGGTCGTCGCCATATCAACGACCACCGGCTCCGCGCCGTCCCCGGCGGGCGCGGCGAACGCCAGCGGGTTTGTCCCCAGGAAGGCTTCGCGTCCACCCCACGGCGGCATGGCTTTCGGGGTGTTGCACGCCATCATGGCGATGTAGCCCGCCGCCGCCGCGCGCTCGACATACGCCGAGAGCGCCGCCGCATGGTTCGTATGCGCGACCGTCACCATGCCGACGCCCTGCTCGCGCGCCAGGCTGATCGCCGTGTCCACCGCCGCGACCGCCGCGACCGGGCCGAGCGCGTTATCGGCGTCAAGCGTCTGGATGCCCGGCGCTGGACGGCCCCAGCGCAGCGATGGGCGGGGATTCGCCAGGCCCGCCCGCGCGCGCCGCGCGTACATCGCCAGCCGCGAGACGCCATGCGTATCAAGGCCTTCCAGGTTCGCCTGGATCAAGGCCCACGCGACCGTGGCGGCGTCAGCCTCTGGCAGGCCAGCGGCGCGCAAGACCGCCCGCGCGAAGTTTTCGAGCGCCCGCGCGCTGACGCGAGCGCCAGCCACCTCGCCCATCGTCTTACCCCTTCGTTTTGTCTGGTTTTCCCCTCGTTTCCCGCGCCTCACCCGGCCATCACCCAGGCTCCAGGCCTCATCGGTGACAACGTAGCGGCTCCACGCGCAAACTGTATACAGTATACTGAGAGGTCGCGCGTGGCGTTCTCGCCATACGTGGGAGTGATGTATGGCGTCCGCTCGCCGGGGGGATAGTTAGGGGAGAGCGTGGAGACGTTATTCACCGTTACGGATGCGGCGCCAGGGACCCGGCGTCATACGCAGCGTGTTATTGGCGAGCTGGCGCAGAGCATCAGGGAACGGGACTTCATCACCTATCAGCACTGCCGCCGGGTCGCGATCTACGCCAACCGCCTCGCCCGCCAGATGGGCTGGCAGCGCGCCGCCGCGCGCGAGCTGGCGCTGGCGGGGCTGGTGCATGACCTGGGCAAGACGTGGGTGCGCAACGAAGTGCTGCTCAAGCCCGCGCGGCTCTCGGAGAGTGAGCGCGAGACCATCGAGAAGCACCCTGTCACCGCCGCGCAGCTCCTTTGGGCGTTCGATATGCCCGATCTGATCCTCGACGCGGTGCTGAGCCACCATGAGCGCTGGGACGGCGCGGGCTACCCCCAGCGTCTGGCGGGGATGGCGATCCCGCTGGGCGCGCGGCTGCTCAGTGTGGCGGATGTCTTTGACGTGATCACCACTGACCGTCCCTATAAAGCGGCGATGAGTGTGCCTGAGGCGCGCGAGCGCATCCACGAAGGGGCGGGCGGCGCGTTCGACCCCACGGTCGCGGGAGCGTTCACCACGCTGCTCGACGCCCGGCGCGACTTCCGCCTCACCGCCTATGTGGGCGCCGAAGCGCCGGATGAGCTGTGGCGCGCGCACGATAGCGGCGACCAGCTCTCGCCCGCCTGACGCCGCCATCCAACGCGAGGACACCGCCCGCATGCCAGACTCCACCGCCATCCAGTTTCGGTTTCGCCCCATGCGCCTGCGCGACGCCCTGGCGGCCAGCCGCTGGCGCTATCCGGCGGAATACGCGATCTACGACCTGGATTGGGCGGAACTGGTGTTCACGGCGATCTTTCGCGCGCCACTGCGAGCGTTTGGCGTTTATCCGCTGGCGGTCGGCACGCCCGATGACCCGTTTGTTGGCGTCTTCTCGTTCGTCCAGCGTGGGGATGACGTGGAGCTGGGAGTGGGGATGCGACCCGACCTGATGGGGCGCGGTCTGGGGCTGGAGTTGATGCTGCAGGCGATGGACTACGCGCGCGAGCGTCTGCGCCCCGTTACCTTCAGTCTGAATGTCGCCACATTTAACCGCCGCGCCATCACCGTCTATGAGCGCGCGGGCTTCCAGCCTGGCCCCACCAGGCCCACTATCGTCCACGGCAAGCGCATCGAGTCTATGCGCATGACGCGCCCCGCGTGAAGCATGAGCCGGAATAGCCGCCGCAACGAATTGTCACACCCACAATCGCATTTTAGGCATTAATACGTACGAATATTCCGGAAGTGATCCTGTCACTTTAGCGACCACCGTGCCACGCTTGCGTTGTGGACGGATGAGTTTCCGCGATGAGACGCCAAGCGGCGCAGGTGCGGCTATACTGGCGCGGAGCCTCGCCAGCGCGACTCCGCGGCCACATCGCGGAACCCGTGGCGAGGCCCAATCCACTGCCAGATACCCTCGCACACGCTCACGGCGAGCGCCAGCCAGACTATTCCCAGCGGAAGGTGAACGCCGCCGCGCCGAGGAAGACGATGCCCCAGATCACCAGCGAGAGCAGGCTCCAGGCCTGGAACGCGCCCGCGTTGAGCGAGCCATAGAGCGCGGTGGAGAGCGCGGCGGCGGGCAGCGCGTAGGCGATGGGCTGGATGATCGCGGGCAGCGCGCTGATCGGCACCACGGTGCCGCCGATCAACACGAATAGCAAATACAGTCCGTTGGCGCCCGCCAGCGTCGCCTCGGCCCGCAGCGCGCCCGCCATCAGCATGCCCAACCCGCTGAAGGTCGCCGTACCGATCAGGCAGACCAGCACGAACAGCGCCAGTGAGCCGGTGGGCCGCCAGCCGAAGAAGAGCAGCGCCAGCAGCGAGAGCAGCGCGATCTGCCCAATCTCGACCACCAGCACCGACAGGATCTTCGCCAGGATCAGCCCGCCGCGCGAGAGTGGCGACGCGCCCAATCGCTTGAGCACGCCATAGAAGCGCTCGTAGCCTGTCGCGATGCCCAGGCTCACCATGCCGGTGGACATGATCGCCAGCGCCAGCACGCCCGGCACGAGGAAGTTGATTCCCACCCCGGCGACTTTGACGAACGAGAAGAAGAACAACAGCAGCGTTGGGATGAAGACCGTGATCAGCAGGCTCTCACCGCGCCGCAGGGTCATTATCAACTCGGCGCGCGTCTGCGCCAGAACGGCGCGCCAGAACGGCGCGGCGACGGCGCCAGACGCGGCAGCCGTTGATGTGGATGGGGTCGAGGCGCTCAATCGCGCATCTCCTTTCCGGTCAGGCGAATGAAGACATCCTCCAGGGTCGAGCGGCCCACACGCAGCTCGGTCATGTCCACCGCATGCTCGCGCAGCCAGCCGGTCAGCTCTACCAGCAGGTCGCGCGGCGCGCCGGTATCGAAGGCGTAGACGCCAGGGGTCTCCTCGCGCGCGGAGCGCACGGAGGGCAGCTTGCCCAGCGCTGCCATATCCAGCCCTGGCGTGGCGCGCAGGCGCACCTCGGTCCCGGTGGTGGACTGGCTGGTGGTCAGGCCAGCGGGGGTGTCCAGCGCGATGATCTGGCCGCCGTCCATGATCGCGATGCGGTCGGCGAGCCGCTCGGCCTCATCCATGAAGTGCGTCGTCAGCAGCACGGTGACGCCGTGCGCCTTAAGCGTCTGGATGATGTCCCAGGTAGCGCGGCGCGCCTGCGGGTCCATGCCGGTCGTCGGCTCGTCGAGGAAGAGCAGCCGCGGTTTGCCGACAATCGCCACCGCCAGCGCCAGTCGCCGCTTCTGTCCGCCGGAGAGCTGGCGGAAGCGGGTCGCGCCAGCGCCACCCAGCCCGACAAGCTCCATAAGCTGCGCCGGGTCCTCGGGGTCGGCGAAGAAACTGGCGTAGAGCGCCAGAATCTCGCGCGCCCGCAGCGTCTGATAGAGGCCATCCTGCTGAAGCATCACGCCGATCAGCGGCTTGAGCCGCGCGCCATCACGGCGCGGGTCAAGCCCGAGCACGCGCGCGTCCCCCTTATCGGCAACGCGATACCCTTCCAGAATCTCAATCGTCGTCGTTTTGCCGGCGCCATTCGGGCCGAGCAAGGCGAAGATCTCGCCTGGCTGAACTGTGAACGAGACATCGCTGACCGCGGTGACATCACCGTATGACTTGGTCAGGCCGCTTACTGTGATCGCGGCTCCGCTGGCCTGGGCGGCGGAGCCCCCGCCGCCCGGCGCGCGTGAGCTTGCTGTCTGTGCGCTGCTCATGTATACCTGCGTCACTCATGATCCAAGATTAAAGAACACTTGCTGTTCGGAAGCGCCGGAAAGACCCGGCGCTTCCCGCTCTCTACCGTATCATACGCGATGATACGTGAAAACACCCAGGCGAGACAGCGCGCTTCATGCGTCTTGAATGTCGTTAGTTAGGACACTTGACAAACTAACTGTGTCATGCTACCCTGTGCAGCAGCGGAGGGCAATGGCCTATGACCAACTCAGACGCTGGCGTTCCGCCCAGCCTTCGCTGGCGAGACGCGCTCGTCCGGCCAACCGTCGTAAGCCACCGCGCTTCAGACCTCCACGACATGCGCGAGGCGAACAACACGCTCGTCTTGCGTGTTATTCGCCAGCATGGGCCTCTTGCCCGTGTCGCCATCGCCCGGCGCACGGGACTTTCACGAACAACGGTTAGTAGTATCGTTGACGGTCTCCTTGCCGAGGGGGTCGTCCGTGAAGGCGAAACGCTCAGCGCGGCTCCCAGTGGTGGCCGTCGGCCTACACTCGTTCATTTCAACGAGTCAGCCGGCGTCATTCTCGGAGTTGACATCGGGCGCACCCACTTCACACTGCTCGCCACGGACCTGCACGCGCACGTCATCGCGCGCCAGTCTGGCCCGTGGGATACCGATCTTGGCCCGGACGTCTGCCTGCCACGGCTCATCGGGACGATTCGTCAGCTCATCAGCGAGAGTCAGCTCGACTGGGACCGCGTAGTCGGCGTCGGGGTAGGAATCCCGGGTCCCGTAGACGCAACACTCAACATGCTGGTCGCGCCACCGCGCATGGCTGGCTGGGGTGGTGTGGATGTCACGGGGATTCTCCGCGCGGCGCTGGGGGCGCCAGTCCTGCTCAACAATGACGCGAACCTTGGCGCGCTGGCGGAGAGCCGCTATGGCGCGGCGATCGGCGCGTCCGACTTCGCGTATGTGAAGGTTGGCACGGGCATCGGCTGCGGCCTGGTGATTGACGGCAAGATCTATCGGGGCAGCAGCGGCGTGGCCGGAGAATTCGGCCACTTTACCGTTATCAACGACGGGCCGCTGTGCGATTGTGGCAACCGGGGGTGTCTGGAAGCGGTCGCTGGGGCTCCTCAAATCGTTCGGTTGGCGTTGAGCGCCGGCTATGGTCAGGGCGAGGCCACGGCGCGCGCGACGGCCAACGGTAAGGCTCCCCAGCCTACCCAGGACACTGAGGTAGATGTCGCGGAGGTGATTCAGGCCGCGTTGCGTGGCGACCCAGCCTGCCTGTCCGCCGTCCGGCGGGCGGCGGAGCTGATTGGCGTCGCGCTGGCGGGTTTGGTGAATCTGGTCAATCCGTCTGTGATCCTGCTGGATGGCAGCGTCTCACGAGCCGGCGAGCTTCTGCTCGACCCGATTCGCGAAGCCATCCGCGAGCGTAGCCTTCTGGCGGCCTCGCGGGCTGCCCGTGTCCAGGCGAGCGCGCTGGGCGATAGCGCGATTGCGTTGGGCGCGGCGACCATGGTCATTGACGCGATCTTTGGCCCTCCCGTCGCGATCGC
The DNA here is from genome assembly GCA_021814145.1 of Chloroflexota bacterium. Lineage (GTDB taxonomy): Bacteria > Chloroflexota > Ktedonobacteria > Ktedonobacterales > JADMIN01 > JAKAIY01. Next base: position 3,314 of record JAKAIY010000050.1, on the reverse strand, counting down.
GCACGTGGCGGACGAAGCGGCTGGCGCGGAAGCGCGCGCCACCGCCGGGACCGCTTCGAGCGAGGACTAGCGTGGTGAATGCTGGCGCCGCGCTCAGTTCTGTGAGGAGGCTGTCGCGTTCTGGCTCATACGGCGTCTGGCGCTCATGCCAGGTACGCCGCGCATTCCATCCCATACCTGAGCCACGCTGGCTCACGCGCTCCCGAAGATTTCACGCGCTCAGCGCTGATTTCCCGGGAATGTGGACGCTTGCGGAGTGTTCTTCTATACTAGCCGCGCCAGTGTTGGCGCGTTTTTCACCCGAACGAACGGAGATCTCACGATGACGTTTTCCCCGCTGACCCGTGGGCGCACTGCCGCCGCCGCGGTTATGGGCGTCGGCCTGTTGAGCGCCTTGCTCGCGGGCTGCACTTCCTCTGGCGGTTCGACTTCCACCGCCTCGGGTCCGTACAGCGCCGCCAAGGGCTGCACGAAGATCGGCTTCCTGCTTCCTGAGAGCGCCTCCTCCGCGCGCTGGGAAGCCGACGACCATCCCGATATGGTCAAGGCCATCCAGCAGTATCTGCCCGGCGCCTCGCTGGACGTCACCAACGCCAACGGCTCTGACACCACACAGCTCGCCCAGGCCGAGGCCGACCTCACCAAGGGTGACTGCATCCTGATCGTCGCCCCGCATGACAGCCAGGCGGCGGCTACCATCGTCGAGAAGGCGCTGGCGCAGCACGTGCCGGTCATCGCCTACGACCGCCTGATCCAGGACAAGAACACGGCCTTCTACGTCTCCTTCGATAACGTCAAGGTGGGCGCGCTCCAGGGCCAGTATATCGCGGACAACTACCAGAGCTACGTGTCTCAGAATGGCAACAACAACCTGGTCATGATCAACGGCTCACAGACCGACAACAATGCGCTGCTCTTCAGCAAAGGCGCGCACAGTGTCCTCGATCCGCTGATTAGCTCCGGCAAGCTCAACAAGGTCTACGAGACCTTCACGCCCAACTGGGACAACCCCACCGCGCAGTCGGAGATGGAAGGTGCGCTGACCAAGAACAACAACAAGGTCGCTGTCGCCTACGTCGCCAATGACGGCATGGCGGGTACGGTTATCGCCGCCCTCAAGGCGCAAGGGCTGGCGGGCAAGGTGCTGGTGACTGGCCAGGACGCGACCGTGGCTGGCATCCAGAACATCCTGCTCGGCTACCAGTCCATGACGGTCTACAAGGCCATCACGAAGGAAGCCGACGCGGCCGCGCAGCTGGCCGCCGCGCTCAGCAAGGGACAGGACACGTCCTCGCTGACCAACGGCGCGACGACGGCGACGAGCGATGGTGGCGCGCTGCCCTCCGTCCTTGAGACCCCGGTGGCCGTTGACAAGTCGAACATCGCGACGACCGTGCTGGCCGACGGCTTTGTGACCAAAGCCGAGATCTGCCAGGGCGTGCCGGCGGGCACTGATGGTATCTGCTAGCGGACGCGCGTAATCTGCTACTATACCAGTCAGATAGTCCGACTCGCGACTTTTGCGGGCCGCGGTGTGACGCCCTCGGGCGGCGCCCGTGGTCCGCGCTTTCCCGCCAGGCGCTGTGGCCAGCCGCGATCATCACCGCTGATCATCGCCACGCTCATAACGTCGCGACGACAGACGGTGATTCTCGCGCTCGGAGGCGTCGTGGCCACGAGATGGAGGTTCGCCCATGTCTTCCATGGCGGATAGCGCCCCGGCGGGCGACACAGCCCGCGTCCCCGCGCTCCAGCTGCGAAACATCAGCAAGGCTTTCGGCGCGGTGCAAGCCTTGAGAAACGTGGACTTCGAGGTCTACTCCGGCGAAGTCGTTGGTCTGGTCGGCGATAACGGCGCCGGCAAATCCACCCTCATCAAGACCATCTCCGGCGTCAACATTCCTGATTCTGGCGAAATATTCGTCAACGGTCAGCGCGTCCACATCAGCAGGCCAGCGGACGCGAACCATCTCGGCATCGAGACTGTCTACCAGGACCTCGCGCTCTGTGACAACCTGGATGTCGTCAACAACCTCTATCTGGGCCGTGAGGCGGTGGGCGTCACCGCCGGGCCGCTCTCTCCACTGGATGAACTGGAGATGGAGCGGCGCACCGTGGAAGTGCTGCGCCAGCTCGATGTCAAGATTCCCTCAGTCCGTTCGGTTGTCGCCGAGCTCTCTGGCGGCCAGCGGCAATCCGTCGCCGTCGCCAAGACGATCCTGCGCAACGCGCGGGTCGTGCTGCTCGACGAGCCGACCGCCGCGCTCGGTGTGGCCCAGACCCGCCAGGTGCTCAACCTCATCAAGCGCCTGCGCGAACAGGGGCTTGCGGTCGTCGTTATCTCACACAACCTGGCGGACGTCTTCGAGGTCGTGGATCGGGTCATTGTGATGCGCCTGGGCCGCCGCGTGGCGACCTACGATATTCACGCGACCACGCCAGAACAGGTGGTCGGGGCGATTACCGGCGCGGAGTTTGGCGATGTGACCGAGAACGGCGGCGTGAGCGATGCCGCTCAGACGGCGTAGCGGAGAGCGAGCGAGATCATGAGTAGCGATCTGACGAACGTAACGGCCCCAGAGCCTGACGTTTCCAAACTCGCGCAATCTACCCTCCCGGAGGAGACGCCCATCCAGGCGCTGACGACGCGGCTGCGGCGCGGTGACGTTGGTCAGCTCCCCGCGATCCTGATGCTGATCGCGATCGTCGTGGTGTTTGAGATCACATCGGGTGGCTTCTTCCTGTATCCCGTCAACCTCAGCAACCTGATTCTCCAGGAGGCGAGCACGGCGATTATCGCGATGGGCGCGGTGCTGGTGCTCCTGCTGGCTGAGATTGACCTCTCGCTGGCGGCGGTGGCGTATCTGTGTGGCGCGGTGATGACCACGCTCTCGGTCTATAGCCACTGGTCCGCGCCGCTCGCGCTGCTGGCGGGTCTGCTGGCGGGCCTCGTGGTAGGTGTCATCAACGGCTTCTTTGTCGCGGTAATGCGCATCCCCTCTTTCATCGTGACGCTGGCCGCGTACATTTTCTATTCCGGCCTGTTGCTGCACATCCTGCTGCCAAACACCACCATCCGCCTGTACGATCCCGCGCTGACCGGCATCATGGCGAACTACGTCACGTTCCCGTGGGACGTGCTGGCGCCGGTTCCCGTGATCCTCATCTATGCTGGCGCGCTCCTGTACGACCGCTCACGGCGCGCGCGGATGGGTCTGCGGCTGGAGCCTGTGTGGTCGCTGTGGACGCGCATCGGCGTGGTGGTTATCCTGACTGTCGCCGCGCTGACGGTCTTCGAGAGCACGTTTGGCGTT